>CALUPA010000124.1 GCA_944322395.1 uncultured Phocaeicola sp. | reverse complement strand
GCTGTATGCGGTGAAAGTCGCACGTACAGTTCTTAATGGGGAAAGCGGCAGCAATGCCGCCGACCTACATAACGAAACTTGATTTGTATAAATTCATAACCTGTAATTTCGTATGTACGAAGAATTTATTCCACGATATGATTTATTGGTAGAAGAATATAAAGAAATAGTTGTCGAAGGATTCAGTAAAGCCGATTTCACAGAATATAATGAAATCCTGTTTTCAGCACATAGTTGTGCCATAGAGGGCAATAGTTTCTCTATAGATGAAACCCGTACTTTGAAGGAGAAAGGATTGGGTATGATTCCTCATGGAAAGACTCTTTTAGAAGCATTTGAGATTCTCGACCATTTTCAGGCATACGAATATTTGTTGAATAATTTGGATAAGCCGCTTACCGAGAAACTGCTGAAAGAGACTCACAGACTGTTGACGGAGCATACTTTAGAGTATAAAACGAGGAATGATGAAGTTCCGAGCAAGCCCGGAGAGTATACCATCGTTGATATGTGTGCAGGTGATACAATATTTGGTGAACATGAAAAACTGATAAGGCAGGTTCCACGTCTTCTTGAAAGCACGCAGAAGACTATTGATGGCGGTGAGGTGCATCCTATGGTAATAGCTGCAAAGTTCCATGGATTTTATGAATATCTTCATCCGTTTCGCGATGGAAACGGACGTTTGGGAAGGCTCATGTCTAATTTTATTCTTCTCAAAATGGAACAGCCATTGCTGATAATACCTAGCAGTCATAGAGAAGAATATATTGCAGCTTTAAAATATATTAAGAAGGAACGTACTGATGAATTTCTTATTGATTTCTTCTTTAAAACTTCTATTAACAGGCTTCAGTATGAAATATCAGAAAAGAAGAACCTTACGGATAATTTTATAGACGGATTCCGTTTTGTTTCGGAGTCTAAGTAATATACGTATAAACTTTATTTGGTACTTTACAAAAAAAAAGACATCAACTCCCGGCATGGAAGATATACCATACCGGGAGTTGATGTTTGTTTATATATTTAGCAATGTTTATTATCCTAACATAGGAACCAGATATTTTGTAATCAGATATCCGCCGCCTACAAGCCAGATGTAAAGCAATCCTGCAAGAACAAATGGTTTTGCACCGGCCTGTTTGAACTTGTCAATGCTTGTGTCTGTTCCAAGTGCTGTCATAGCCATGGTAAGCATGAATGTGTCTATATATTCTATAGCGCCGTTCAGAGGAATATCTTTTACGCTGTCTACTCCAAGCAAGTATTGCAGAAGTGAGTTCAGACAGATTATTCCAATGAAACCGAATGCAAACCAAGGAATTGTGATTTTGCTTTTCTGTGCTTTGCCGTTTGCATCTTTGGCTTTGCGTCCTGAAAGTGCGATACCCATTATCACCAGTACTGGAGCTAGCATCATCACACGAATCATTTTAGTGATTGTGGCTGTACCTGCTATACCAAGGGCGTCTGTAGGGTCCATTGCGTTTCCGGCTCCTGCCACATGAGCCACTTCGTGAAGTGTACTTCCTGTGTATATTGCCACACCTGTATTTCCAAGTGCATCGAGCATTCCAGAACGGTACATGATAGGGTAGAGGAACATTGATATTGTTCCGAAGATAACTACTGTAGACACTGCGATTGCTGTTTTGTGACCTTCGCATTTCACTACAGGTTCAGCTCCAAGTACGGCTGCTGCACCGCAGATGGCACTACCTGTGGCTGTCATCAAAGATGTATCGGCGTCCATTTTCAGCAGTTTGCCCAGCCATATTCCCAGGAAGATGGTTCCTGCCACTATGATTGTGTCTATCACTACTGCCGGTATTCCTACTGCGGCAACCTGTGTTAGTGTAAGGCGGAAACCGTAGAGTACGATACCTGCACGAAGTATCTGCTTGGTACAGAACTTGATTCCCGGCACCCATGTCTCAGGCAGTTTGTTTCTCAGACTGTTGGCATACAGCATACCAAGGATGATACCTACAATCAGTGGACTGAATGACAGACTTTTCACGAAAGGGATTTCTGCAATATAGAATGCAGCGAAAGAGAATAATGCGATAAGCAAAATACCGTGTATGGTATTGGCGCGGTTTTCTTTTGTAAACATATCGTTCTTGTTTAATATTATGGTTTCTTGTTTTCGGCTGCAAAGATAATGCTTTTGCTAATATGTTGTTTTTCATCTTATTTTATGGCTTATAACTTTTGGTAATAACCGGAATTCCGAATATTTACTGTTATGTACTTTTTCTATGTCGTGCTTTATTGTTAATTTTGCGCCGAAAATATAAATATGACAGAATGAAGAATTTATTTGGTGTTTTTTGGGTATTAGTTATCATTGTCACAGCATTTTCATCGTGCAAAGACAAGAGTATGAAAATGAATAATCCACGTAATATAAAAGGGGTGGTGAGTTACAAACGTTCGTTTGGAGACTTGAATGCTGTTCAGTTGAAGTCGGCAAAGGCTATAGGTATTTCTCCGGTTGCATCGCGCGAAGAGGCTGAACATCTGAAGAATAAATTGGTGAAAATAGAGCCGTGTGAATATTATGACATGGACTCGCTGACACACTCCATTCCTTATCTTGTTCCTACAGCAAGTGCTTTGCTTGAATCTATAGGCGAAAACTTTCTGGATTCGCTTGAAAGTAAAGGACTTAATCCTAATAAGGTCATTGTAACTTCTGTGACACGTACCAAAGAGGATGTGAAACGCCTGAGACGTACAAATGGTAATGCATCTATGAATTCATGCCATTTCTACGGAACTACTTTCGATATCAGCTGGAAGAGGTTTACCAAGGTTGAAGACCCTGACGGACGACCTATGCAGGATGTGCGTGCCGATACACTGAAACTTGTTCTGGCAGAGGTGCTTCGCGATTTGAAGAAAGAGGAAAGATGTTACGTAAAATATGAACTGAAACAGGGATGTTTCCACATTACAGCAAGAAAATAACGGAATGAACAGATATTTTATTTACCTTGCCTACGATGGTACGAACTATCACGGATGGCAGATTCAGCCAAATGGAGACAGTGTGCAGGAGACTCTGAACAAAGCTTTAGCTACATTTCTAAGGGATGAAAGTATAGAAGTGGTAGGGGCAGGGCGTACAGATGCAGGAGTGCATGCCAGATTGATGGTGGCACATTTCGACATTGACCGTGAACTGGATTGTGTGTTGGTGGCAGACAAGTTGAACCGACTGCTGCCACAGGACATATCTGTATATAGTGTGAAACGTGTGAAAAAAGATGCACATGCACGTTTCGATGCAACATACCGTACGTATAAGTATTATATCACTACGCGTAAAGACCCGTTTGCACGCCATTATTCATGGAGGTTATTCCAAAAGCTTGATATAGATAAGATGAATGAGGCTGCTGCAGTGCTATTTGATTATATAGATTTCACAAGTTTCAGTAAGCTGCATACGGATGTAAAGACTAATAACTGCAAGATAATGCATGCCGAGTGGACTCAGTGCGGCGAAGACGAATGGGTGTTTACTATTCAGGCTGACAGGTTTCTGCGCAACATGGTACGTGCAGTGGTAGGTACATTGGTGGAAGTGGGCCGCGGAAAGTTGTCTGTAGAAGGTTTCCGTAAGGTTATAGAGGATAAGAACCGTTGCAGTGCAGGAACTTCTGTTCCGGCTCATGCTCTTTTCCTGGTAGATATTGGTTATCCGGAAGATTTGTTTCTGTAGAAGGTTTGTTTTTACACAATACTTACAAACTAAAAACTTAAGAACTTAAAAAACTGAAAATATGTGGTTACTGTTAGCATTTTGCTCAGCTGCGTTGCTGGGCTTTTATGATGTATTCAAGAAGAAGTCGTTGGCAAATAATGCCGTTCTTCCCGTACTCGGACTGAATACATTGTTTTCAAGTCTTATCTTTATTCCGTTTATACTGATTTCGCATTTCAGTCCGGAAGTACTTGATGGCTCTTTGTTTTATGTTCCTGATGCCGGTTGGGAAGTACATAAATTTATTATCCTTAAGTCGTTCATAGTGCTTGGCTCGTGGGTGTTTGGATATTTTGGAATGAAACATCTGCCGCTTACCATAGTAGGACCTATCAATGCCACTCGCCCTGTGATGACACTCGTGGGTGCGCTTCTCATTTTTGGTGAACGACTGAATATGTATCAATGGATAGGTGTTTTGCTTGCAATTATATCTTTCTTTCTTTTGAGTCGTTCGGGAAAGAAGGAAGGAATTGATTTCAAGCACGACCGTTGGGTGTGGTTCGTAGTGCTAGCTGCTGTTTTGGGAGCAATAAGTGGACTGTATGACAAGTATCTTATGGGGCAGTTCAATAATATGGTTGTACAGGCGTGGTATAATATCTATCAGTTGTTCCTTATGGGCGGTGTGATACTCTTCTTGTGGTGGCCAAGACGAAAACATGGCACTCCTTTCCGATGGGACTGGTGCATTATATTGATTTCGATATTCCTTTCGGCAGCTGATTTTGTGTATTTCTATGCATTGTCGATGGAAGATTCAATGATTTCCATTGTGTCGATGGTGAGACGAAGCAGTGTTGTGGTTTCTTTCCTGTTCGGAGCAATGGTGTTCCGCGAGAAGAATCTGAGGAGCAAGGCTGTAGACTTATTATTGGTGTTGATTAGTATGCTGTTCCTGTATTTGGGAAATGTGTTGGGATAATAAAAAAGGTAGAAACGCTGAATGTTGTGCGTTTCTACCTTTTTTGATATTGGGTAATGGAATCAGTCCTTTGCCTGATGAACAGTGAGTTGTGGGAATGGGAATCCGATACCTTCTTTATTGAATGTTTCGTAAACCTTCTTGTTGAAATCAAAGTATACATCCCAGTAATTGGCTGTTGAGGCCCAAGCACGTACTTTTATATCAACGCTGCTTGCCGATAAAGCTCCTAGTCCGATGAAAGGTGCCGGATCTTTAAGTATTCTTTCATCCTCGTTGATTATACGCTCGATGACAGCTTTTACCTTTTCATAGTCTTCACCATATTCAACTCCGATAACCCATTCTGCACGGCGAGTATCCTGCTTGCTGTAGTTTACAACTACATTGCTGCTCATTGAACCGTTAGGAACATATATTATCTTATTGTCTACAGTGGCAAGAATAGTATGGAAAATCTGTATTTCCTTTACTGTACCGCTGGCTCCCGGACCATCTATGAAATCGCCTACCTTAAAAGGTTTGAACACAAGGATTATAAGTCCTCCTGCAAAGTTGGAAAGATTTCCTGACAAAGCCATACCTATGGCAACACCGGCAGAGGCAAGGATTGCTGCGAAGCTTGTTGTTTCTACGCCAAGGCGGGCTATTACTGCAAATGCAAGAATCAAGTTAAGAGTAATGCTTAGAAGACTCTTTAAAAATGTTTTTACACTGACCTCAAGTTTGCGTTTCTCCAGAAACTTATTAAGGAGCTTGCCTATTTGTTTGATAAGGAAACGTCCGACAACATAAATGATTATTGCTCCGATAATGTTTTTTCCTGTCTCAACTCCCCAGCTGACCAGTTTGTCTAATACAGCCTCAATGTTGATTTTTGATGTAACGCTTGACGCGATGTTTAGTAATGTAAGTAGCATAATATATTATAGTTAAAAAATTATTCATCAAGTATGCCTTTACCCTGGCGTACAATTTCGGCTTCATCTTCACAACAATTTACAACTGTAGAAGGTTCAATACCACCTATACCTCCATCTATGACAATGTCGACTTCTCTGCCGAACTTTTCGTGTATAAGTTCAGGGTCAGTAACGTATTCCAAATCTTCTCCATCTTCAAGAGGTAATGTTGTAGACAGGATAGGCGCATCTATCATCTTGCATATTTCTCTGATGATGTCATTGTCCGGAACTCTTATACCAACTTCTTTTCTGTTTCTGAATATTTTCGGAAGTCTGCTGTCAGCTTTTAGGATAAAGGTAAACGGACCTGGTAAGTTTCGTTTCATAAGCTTGAAGGTGTTGTTACTAACCTTTGCATATTCGCTTATGGTACTTAAGTCATAACAAATAATGGACAGATGATGTTTACGAGGATCGATTTTTTTTAGTTTGCAGATACGTTCTATTGGGCGTTCCTTGAGGGCATGGCATCCTATGGCATACATGGTGTCAGTAGGATAGATGATTATTCCTCCATCGTTCAGAACATCTGCAATAGCTTGAAGTGTGTCAATACTATTGTTCTTATTATATAGTTTTGTTATCATAACTATGTGATTGTGTAATTAATACGAATAACGCAAATGTACATAAAAAAAACATTTTTTTATATTATAACAATAAAAAATCCTTTAAGGGAAAGGATTGACTCTTGTTTTCTTTTGCTGTTTTTAGTTATAAAGTCTTTTAATTGTAATAAACTTACATAGAATGAGAACAAAATATGATACTTAAATGTATTTTTGTATACAGGTTAAACGAAATAACACTAATCCGCATATGAAAATATATATATCGTGTGCCAAGACTATGACATCGCATAGTACAAAGAAGGTTCCTTTCACAAGTAAACCGCATTTTTATGATCAGGCTGTACAGAATGTAATGAGTATTTCACGTTTAAGTAGTGAAGAATTGGGAAAGTTATTGAAGGTTAATACAAAACTAGCTGCAGAAAACTATTTCAGATATCATAACTTCTTTTCTGAGGAGAATACAGAATTGCCTGCCATTCTGTCGTATACTGGGATGGTATTCAAGCGCATTGCAGTAAAAGATTTTACAGAAGAGGATTTTAGCTACGCACAGGATCATCTTCTTATAACATCTTTCCTTTACGGACTGCTCCGTCCGCTTGATGTCATAAAAAATTATCGTCTGGAAGGAGATGTTAAACTTCCGGAAAGAGAAAATATGTTAATCTTTGATTATTGGAAACCAATACTTACAGATTTCTTTATATCAGAGATTAAGAAAAGTGGTGGAGTGCTGATAAACCTGGCAAGTAGCGAAATGAAAGAACTTTTCGATTGGAAACGTGTATGTAAAGAAGTTCGTGTGGTAACTCCCGATTTCCATGTTTATAAAAACGGCAAACTTTCCACTGTGGTGGTTTATGCAAAAATGTGTCGCGGAGAGATGACACGTTTTCTTCTTAAAAATCGTATAGACAGTCCGGAGCAGATCAAATCATTCGAATGGGAAGGCTTCTGTTATAATGAACAAGAAAGTACAGAAGACCATATGGTATTTACAATGGGATAGTATTAATCATACCGTAAGAAGTTACGGCCAGGCATCACAGTAACCTGTATAATTGTTTATAAATCAAGTTTATATATCCTATTAACAAAAAAAACTCCTGCAACCATTTAGATTACAGGAGTTTATATATTTGATTAAGTATAAATTACTTGCTCAAAGCAGTAGCAACGTCAACTGCGCAAGCTACTGTACAACCTACCATCGGGTTGTTACCGATACCCAAGAATCCCATCATTTCTACGTGAGCAGGAACTGATGAAGAACCAGCGAACTGAGCAT
>CALUPA010000123.1 GCA_944322395.1 uncultured Phocaeicola sp. | reverse complement strand
TTGACGGTGGTATCTTGGCATACATCGGAAAGCAGCCTAAATAATTAATGGTCGCCAATAGAGAATAATATTATATCGGGGTCCTGCCGGAATGTTGACTTTCCGGTAGGACTTTTTTTGTTTTATACCTTATAAATTAAATATGAAAAAATTATTTGTCTCTGCTGCTGTTGTTGCCATGATGGCTTCGTGTGCGCAAGAGAAAGGAGTTACAGTTTCAGTTTCAAATCAGTTGAAGATAGACCGTGTAGAAGAGATTGTAGAGATATCTGCAGATGAAGTCTTGGGAAAGCTGAAACTAGATGATACAGCAGAATTCATAATCGTAGATGAAAAAAATACAGAAATTCCTTATCAGCTTACTTCTGACAACAAGATAATATTTCCGGCTACAGTAAAAGCCAATACTACAGCATCCTATAGTATAATTAAAGGTCAGCCTTCGCATGTAAATACTTTGGTTTACGGTCGTCAGTATCCTGAAAGACTTGATGATATAGCTTGGGAAAACGATAAAGCCGCATATCGTGCATATGGTCCTGCATTGCAGAAAAGTGGCGAAAAAGGTTTTGGATATGATGTTCTTACAAAAAGTGTTCCTGAACTAGTTATTGAAGACCGTTATGCGATGGAACTGGATAAGGATGCAAGAGCTATGATAAAGAAACTTCGTGAGGAAGGTAAGAAAGCAGAAGCAGACAGTCTGGCTAATGCCATATCATATCATATTGACCATGGAAACGGAATGGACTGTTATGCGGTAGGTCCAACGCTTGGGGGAGGAACAGCAGCTTTAATGCCTGATTCTGCAATAGTATATCCGTACTGCTATAAGAATTTTGAGATACTTGACAATGGTCCTCTCAGATTTACCGTTAAGCTGGAATTCAATCCTCTTACTATCGATGGAGATACGACTGTGGTTGAAACACGCCTCATTCAGCTTGACAAAGGTTCTCATCTGAACAAGACTACTGTAAGCTATACATCATTGAAGAAGGATTATCCGCTTGGTGTAGGACTTGTGTTGCATGAGGCACATCCAGACAGATATTCGATGGATCAGGAAGGTGGTTATATAGCATATGCCGATCCTACAACAAACCCTAAAGCCGACAATGGTATAGTTTACGTAGGTGCCGTGTTCCCTAACACACTTGAGATGGCAAAGGTGCAACTTTTCGACAAGCCTGTTGCCGGAGCCATTGGCCATGTGATGGGTATCAATACATATCAGTCTGGCGATGAACTTGAATATTATTGGGGCTCAGCATGGAGCAAATGCGGATTCGATGATGAGAAATGGAATGCATACCTTGAAGAATATGCCATGAAAGTAAGAAATCCGTTATCTGTTACATTAAAATAATAACCTACTATTTATAATGAAAATAAGCCGTCGTTACCCGGTATGTGATACCAGTGTAATGGCGGCTTTATTGTTTCTGTGTGTTTAGTCGAAAACCTTGAATTCATATCCTTGTTCCATAAGCCATTCGATAGCTTTAGGTAGGGCATATCTGATGTTTTCTTCCGACTTCAATGAGTCGTGGAAAGTAATGATAGAACCGTTGCGGACATATTTCTTTACTTTTTGCAGTATCTGCTCTCCTGTAAACTTACGGTTATAATCGCGTGTCACAAGGTCCCACATTATAATTTTATACCTTTTCTTCAGTTCGGAATATTGCTTGGGACTCATATATCCGTGAGGTGGTCTGAACAGATTCGTGTTCATCATCATTCTGCAGGCCTTGTCCGTGTTTTCCAGATATGAGTTTATGTCATAACTCAGTCCGCGGATGTGGTTGAATGTGTGATTTCCTATTCTGTGACCTCTCTCCACTACCATGCGGAACTCATCTGGATGTTTACGGATATTATCTCCCACCATGAAGAAAGTAGCCTTTATGCCATATCTGTCAAGCACATCAAGCACCCACGGAGTTACTCCCGGTATGGGTCCGTCATCGAATGTCAGATATACAGCCCTCTTGTCTTTATCCATTCGCCAGATGGCTGATGGATAAAGATATCTTATGAATTGTGGGGGTTGTTCTATAAACATTATTTTTAGTTGTTAGTTTTTAGTCTTTAGTTGTTTGTTCTTTGTTTTTAGAACCAACAACTAAAGACTAACAGCTATTATTAACTATAAATAAATCAATTCTTTCCTACTCTTGTTTCAAGCAGTGAATACAGTTCCTGGAACTTCTGGTTATAGTGAACAGCAGTCTGGCACACTTCACCAGTCTTGTCGTCCTTTATTTTTTCCAGACTCTTGCATATCTCGTCCAGACAGTAGATATTGCGTAGACAGTTCTCGTACGACAGGGCAAAGCGTGAATCATCAAGACTCAGATACCATGCGATGTACTGAACATTGTCGTTTGCTATCTGGTCAAGGATATTTTCTGCTTTCTTATATTCACCCAGAGTGATATAGTTGTCTGCCATTTCCTTCGAACTGCTGTAGATATAGTCATGTCTTACTGTAGTGCCAGGAATAACTTTCTCGCAATAATCCAGGGCTTTTAAAGCCTTATCCTTCTTGCCTTCCTTGATAAGCTGTGTACTGAGCTGTACGAACATGCGTCGGTGAGTATCACACATACGTGTCACTGTTTCGTCCAGATAGATATCAGGATTGTCAATGCCTCCGAACTTGAATTTGTTCATCAGATTGTCGTACATCTTTTCGCTGTCTATTGTTCTGCCCAGCTTCTTGTTGTCGAATGGAGTTATTCTGTATGCAAGACCTTCCTGGAGGAAATTGTTTGTCAAGTTCAGATGATTGTCCGAACCTACTGTGATAGCCATGTATAGCGGTCTTTCCCAGTTTGTGTTGGCAAGCATTTCGAGCATCATCAGTTCACTCTTATACAACACTCTCTTACCTTTCAGCGACAAGTGCATGTAGTCAGGAATAGAGTCCGGTGTAAGCATTCCAGAGCGTTTGATAGCTTCTTTATCCAGCTTGATAACTATACTGTCTGTAGGAATCATCTGAAGTCCGTCCTTGGAGTTTCTCACCCAGTGTTCAAGAATATTCTTCAGCTCGTATGGATTGTCACCGAATTCAGCTTTTGCCTCTTCAGGATTCTGCTTGTAATAGTTATTTATACTCTGCATAGCTTCAGGACGTACATATACAGCTTCATTATGTCCCGAAACGTAGTCGATACGTTCCCAGTTGATAGGTACGGAAGGAGAATCGTATGCCGGACGTTTCATCTGGTCTATATACCAGTCTGTCTGCAGATAGCTGAGGTTACATACACGTACGTCTGTACGGAATCCTTCAGTTTCCTGATTATACCACAATGGGAAGGTATCATTATCACCGTTTGTGAATATGATAGGGCATCCCTCTTCCTGAACTGTCTTCAGATAATTCTGTCCGAAGTCGCGGCAAGTATAGCGTCCGCTGCGGTCGTGGTCATCCCAAGTCTGGCTCACCATCTGCAGAGGTACCAACAGACATACCACAGCTGTGATGGATGCTGCTGTAGTCTCGTTCATCTTCTTGCGCATATATTCAGTGATACCTGCCACACCAAGACCAATCCATATTGCAAAAGCATAGAATGAACCAGCATATGCATAGTCACGTTCGCGAGGCTGCAACGGAGTCTGGTTCAGATATAGCACAATGGCAAGACCTGTCATGAAGAACAGGAAGAATACAATCCAGAACTGCTGTATGCCTTGGTTTCCCTTGTATGCCTGCCAGAACAGACCAATTAGTCCCAATATAAGTGGCAGACAGTAGAACACGTTATGTCCCTTGTTGTTTTTCAGGCTGTCGGGCAGGAATGTCTGGTCTCCTACAAGCATATTGTCTATGAATGGAATACCGGTAATCCAGTTTCCGTGTTCTATTTCTCCCTGGCCCTGAATGTCGTTCTGGCGTCCTGCAAAGTTCCACATGAAGTATCTCCAGTACATATAGTTCACCTGATATATGAAGAAGAACTTGATGTTTTCCCACTGAGTAGGAATCTTCACCATAATCATTTCGCCACATTGGTCGTAAGGAACTTGCTTGCCTGTTATTCCTCCTACCCATGCTTCGTATTGTTGGGCGTGCGCTTCGCTATACATACGTGGGAACAGCATATTCTGTGCATACTTGTATTCAGTTCTGTGACGTACTATTTCGTAGCTGTCCTTTTCGTCAGGAGTTTCTTTTTCCTTACGCTGATATACAGGTGCCCCTTCCACTACGTCATACACACATCCGCCGTCAATCTGTTTCAGTGCAGGTTTTGATGAATATGCCTGTCCGTAGAACAGAGGTCGTGTGCCGTACTGTTCGCGTCCCAGATATTCTCCCAATGTGAATATGTCTTCAGGTGAATTCTGGTCCATAGGAGTATTGGCCGACGAGCGTATCACGATTACTGCGTATGAAGAATATCCCACTACTATCATCATCAGAGCCAGCAGTGAAGTGTTCAGCGTACGTGCACTTACACGGAATTTTTCGCTCAGGTCGGCAAACAGGTATGCAGCCAGAATACCTAGTATGATTATACCGATAATAACACTGCTCCAACCATGTCCGTAGAACGGAATACCAAGAAGTCCCAGTGTAAGCAGGAACGATATATTCATCATCTTACGACTTCTCACTGTATAGCTTTCGTACACACCCCATATGAGCGATGCTGCCATGATTATGATATATACGATAAGTCCGGTGTTGAAAGGCATTCCGAGGCTGTTAACAAACAAAAGTTCGAACCATCCTCCCACTTTTACAATACCCGGTACTATACCGTAAAGTACAGCGGCAATTATAACCATTGAACCGCACAGAGCCAGAAGGCTTCCCTTCAGGTTTGCGTTAGGGTTCTTTTTGTAGTAATAAACCAGTACAATGGCAGGAATACACAGAAGGTTAAGCAAGTGTACACCTATAGAAAGTCCTGTCAGATAGGCAATTAGTATCAACCATCGGTCGCTGTAAGGCTCATCTGCACGGTTCTCCCATTTCAGAATAAGCCAGAATACAACGGCTGTAAACAAGCTGGAATAAGCATAAACCTCGCCTTCTACAGCACTGAACCAGAATGTGTCGCTCCATGTATATGCCAAAGCACCTACAAGGCCAGACCCCATGATGGTAATCAGTTTGCCGGTAGTCATATCCTCAATGTTAGGACATACTAATTTCTTTGTCAGATGTGTAATACTCCAGAAAAGGAAAAGAATACACGCCGCACTCATCAAGGCACTCATGATATTGACCATCAGTGCCACTTGCGACGGATCGGAAGCGAACAGGCTGAATAAATTTGCCGTAAGCATAAAGAAAGGTGCGCCAGGCGGGTGTCCTACTTCCAGTTTGTAACCGGTGGTGATAAATTCCGGGCAGTCCCAGAAACTGGCTGTAGGCTCAATGGTCATGCAGTAAGTGAAAGCTGCAATGGCAAAAGCAAGCCATCCAACCAGATTGTTAATCTTGTTGTACTGTTTCATGAATTATATATTTCTGTTATTATCGTAGAAAAACAAGCGCAAAGATAATAAAGAAATGATAATGATAACAGTTTGACAATCTTAAAGTTTCTTTATAATTGGGTGTTGATACGTTTCAAAAAAATGTCCTGTCGTTTTAACTAATACGCCTTGTCATTTCAATCAAAACGACAGGACATTTTTTTTTTGATGGTAATTTTAGAATATAGAAATATCGTATGAACCGCCTTCTTCGTAGTCAAATACATTTGTATTGCTTATATTGGCATTGCCATTACTACTGCAAATGATTCCTTCTGTTTCTATATTAACAACTTTACATTCAGGATTAATGTAACTTTCTTTTGTTGAAATGATTTGGTTTTTCATGGTTTTCGTCTTATGGTTTGTTTATGTGTACAAATTTATGAATTTAATTTTATAAACAAACAAAATGAAATGATTTATTGATAATATTATTATAAAGAATAATTATAAACCATATAAATGTATATTTTATAAATAAAAAAAGACTGTTTTCCCACTTAAGTTCGGGAAACAGTCTTTTTCCTACTACAACATAAATATTATTATCCCATTTTACCGGTTAGGTATGCGCGAGTGCGTTCGTCTTCCGGATTAGTAAACATTTTCTGTGTTTCATCATATTCTATCAATTCACCGAGGAACATAAACATAGAGCGGTCTGATATACGTTTAGCCTGCGACATGTTGTGTGTCACGATAAGAATAGTCACTTCCTTCTTCAGTTCGATAAGAAGTTCCTCTATGTGTTTTGTAGCGATAGGATCCAGCGCTGAAGTAGGCTCATCCATAAGTAGAATGTCTGGTTGCAATGCTAGTGAACGCGCGATGCACAGACGCTGCTGCTGACCTCCTGAAAGGAAAGTACCACGTTTTGTAAGCGAGTCTTTCACTTCGTCCCAAAGCATTACGTTGCGGAGGTTACGTTCCACTATCTCGTCTTTCTTGTGTTTAGGGAGTTTTATACCGTTAAGTATATATCCTGCAAGTACATTGTCGTAGATATTCATTGTAGGGAACGGATTAGGACGCTGGAATACCATACCGATGCGGCGGCGCTCTTCTGTAGGGTCCATCTCTAGAACGTTTTCACCGTTAAGTAATATCTTACCTGTAACATTGATATTCTTGTATAGTTCGTGCATACGGTTTACAGCACGAAGTAGTGTACTTTTACCACAGCCTGAAGGTCCCATGATGGCTGTTATGGTATTTTTCTCAACATCGGCACTTACATTTTTTACTGCAAGTATTTTTCCTGTATATGATATTGATACGTTTTGTATTTGAAGGATAGGATCTTTTATATTTTCCATTTCTTTGCAATTCTTTTAGCTAATAAGTTTAAACATAATATGAATGTGAGCAGGAATAACGATGCTCCCCAGATGAGGCTTTGGAGGTTAGGATCGTTGAAGAATTCCCAGATAAGCAATGGTACTGCCGACATTGGGCGTGCCATATTCCAGCTTATAGCTGCGCCTCCAAGTGCTGTAAACATAAGTGGTGCTGTTTCGCCAACCACGCGTGAGATGGCAAGCAAAATACCAGTAAATATACTTCCGAATGCCGATGGAAGCATAACCTGAAGCATTACTCTCCAATAGCTTCCTCCAAGTGCAAGACCTGCTTCCTTGAGTGTTTCCGGAAGAATTTTCATTGTCTCTTCTGTGGAACGTATGATAAGCGGAAGCATCATGATGAACAGTGCCACACTTCCGGCAAAAGCTGAATATCCTTTCATCGGAACTACTACCCAAATGTATGTTATGATACCGATGATGATGGATGGTGTACCTTGAAGAAGGTCCGTAAGATAACTTACTATTGTGGCAAACCAGTTTCCTCTGTATTCCGAAAGGCAGATACCGCAGAATATACCTACCGGAATGGCTATTATAGCAGCCAGGAAAAGCATAAGGAATGTTCCCACTATACCGTTGGCTATACCTCCCGGTATTGTTTCACCTGCTTCCATTGCCTGCATTGCCTTATAAGCGTTTGGTGTGGCTTCTGTGATAAATGACCATCCCAACTGTTCCCAACCTTTTATGAACACTTCTCCGAGGATGGCAAGCA
>CALUPA010000122.1 GCA_944322395.1 uncultured Phocaeicola sp. | reverse complement strand
TCGAACCCGTGATACGCTTTTGGCGTATACACGCTTTCCAGGCGTGCCTCTTCAACCACTCGAGCACCTCTCCTCAACACCAATTTTCCTTTATTACTTATTTATTAATATCCGTAATTGGTACCCTTTTGTCCTTTTTCAGTCACAAATGTATTCTTTTTTTTTTTCTTACATAGCCTAAATACGGAAAAAGTTTCCGATAAGTCATAAAATTAATATTATTTAAAGACTTTAGTCGGCATTTTGGAAGACTTTTAATGCATTTGTAGTAGTAATACGCGCTATATCATCGATTGTCATATCAAATATCTCCGCAAGTTTTGCTGCTATTGACAATATATAAGCACTTTCATTTCTACTTCCCCTGTATGGCACCGGTGCCAAATATGGCGAATCTGTTTCTAGGACGAGCCTGTCAACCGGCAAGTGACTGACAACTTCAGGTAATGTACTTTTCTTGAATGTAATGATTCCGTTTATTCCAAGCATGAAATTCTGAAAAGCCAACAGTTCATTCGCTTCCTGAAGTGTTCCTCCGAAGCTATGAAAAATTCCCCTTAGTGGAGTATCAATATATGAAGACATAACTTCAGTCAATTCTTTATGAGCGCTCCTGCAATGAACAATAAGTGGAAGATTAAATTCCAAAGCCCATTCTATTTGTGTTTTGAAGACTGTTTTCTGCTCTTCCACATAAGTTTTATCCCAATACAAATCAAGACCTACCTCCCCTATTCCATAGAATGTTTTACCAGAGCGCAACACAGACTCAACTTTAGCAAGCCTATCTTTCCATTCTGAATCAACTGAAGTGGGATGAAACCCCATCAGAGGATAACAACCTTGTGTATTATAACACAAGGACAATAAAGAATCTATAGTTGTATCATCTATATTGGGCATAAACAGCCGAGTCACTCCAGCTTCTTTTGCTCTTATCACAGCTAAATTTCTGTCATCATCAAACTCTTCGCAAAAAAGATGCGTATGTGTATCAATAAGTCCTGTCATAGTACTCTGTTCATTAATTTTCCGGTAAAGCTTCTCAATATATTTTTCAAAGCATCGTCGACTGACACTTTACCCAGTATATTCAAACCCTCTGTATATAGTCCATTAATCTTTTCCATACATAAATCAGGCACCCCTACATTATTATATACAGTTGTTACAGCCTTGATTTTTTCATCTGCTACAAAATCATCTGACTTAATCCATTTTTCCAGCTCTATCTTATCCTGACCCGACGACTTCTCCAAAGCAGTGATAAGCATAAATGTCTTTTTATTCGAACAAATATCACCACCTATATTCTTTCCAAAAACAGAAGAATCGGCATATACATCAAGATAATCATCCTGGAGCTGGAAAGCAAGTCCCATTTTCACACCAAAGTCATACAGAAGCTTTGCATCTTGTGCAGTTGCACCTCCCAGTATAGCACCAATTTTTAATGAAGCAGCCAAAAGCACTGAAGTCTTCAAACGAATCATATTCATATATTCATCAACCGTTACATCAATCCTTTTTTCAAAATCCATATCCCATTGCTGACCGTCGCAGACTTCTAAAGCAGCCTTACTGAAAGTAGACATTACTTCAGAGACGTACTCCGACGGACACGATTCCATCATCATCTTGAACGAAAGTATAAGCATTGCATCACCAGATAAGATAGCTGTATTTTCGTCCCATTTCTTATGAACTGTAGGCCTGTTTCTTCTCATATCGGCCTTGTCCATCAAATCGTCGTGGAGCAAAGTGAAATTATGGTAAGTTTCCAAGGCAGCGGCTTGCTGGCAAATTGCCGACACATCATCTTTATAAAGATTGTAGGCCATAAGCATCAAAACCGGACGTATTCGCTTTCCGCCCAATCCTAATACATACTCTATTGGCTTATACAGATTCTCAGGTTCATGAACATACGACAATTGTCCTATATAATTCTGTATACACTCTAATAATTCTTTATCTTCGTACTGCTTCATAATGCTCTAATATTTGAAAAAACAAAAGGCTGCCCGAAAAGGACAGCCTTTTTATTGTTATAAAGTTTTTACTGCAATCTAAATGTTACAGGCACTGTATATTTTACACGTACAGCTTTACCACGCTGCATACCTGGTTTCCATTTTGGCATGGTGCTGATAACTCGAAGAGCTTCCTTGTCAAGATATGGATCGACTGAACGCATAACTACAGGGTCAACGATAGAACCATCCTGATTTACGACAAACTGAACGATTACACGTCCTTGTATACCGTTTTCCTGAGCGATAGTTGGATATTTGATGTTCTTTCCGAGGAACTTCATCAATTCAGCCATACCACCTGGGAATTCAGGCATCTGTTCTACAACCATAAAGATTTCTTCTTCTGCAGGTTCTTCTTCCTCAACTACAGGTTCGATGTACTTGATTTCTACGGCTGTATTATCATCTTCACTAGATTTAATAGTAGTTTCTTCTACATCCGCATCGTTTTCTGCAATCTGAAGTACTTCTTCAACTTTCGGAGCTTCTGGTGGAGGAGGCGCTTGCTTTTGCTCCGGTTCTTCTGTGATAGGAATCATTTCCTCCTCAAAAATCGGTTCAACGACACCAGTATCGGTTCTGTCCATTCGAAAGCCACAAACACTGCTGCCAATATCAGCACGTAACCAATCAGCATCCACGTGGATTTCTTACCCTCGAGGTCTGCTTTGGGCGATTTTTTAACTTCCATAAATGATTTGATAAATTGTTAATAACTCTCTGTGTGCAAATGTAGCACATTTATTTTAAAAACCAACACGAAAACGATAAAAATAGCCCAAAAAGGAAATATTTCTACAAATGCGGACTAAACAGTAAAAACTTTTCTTTATCTTTGACTTTTGAACAATATGATTACACATTATTATATAAATACATATCATATGAAAAAAATAACCATAGCCATAGACGGCTTCTCTTCTTGCGGAAAAAGCACAATGGCAAAAGATCTCGCTAAAGAAATAGGATATATCTATATAGACAGTGGTGCCATGTATAGGGCTATTACATTATACTGCATAGAGAATTCTCTTTTCTGTGAGGACGGAAGTGTAAAAACAGATGAACTAAAACAACATATTGATAACATACACGTTTCATTCTGTTTAAACCCCAACACTTCAAAACCTGAAACCTATCTTAATGGAGTGAATGTTGAATCAAAAATCAGAAGCATGGAGGTTTCGTCTAAAGTAAGCCTTGTTGCAGCACTAGGTTTCGTAAGAGAAGCATTAGTAAAACTACAGCAGGAAATGGGGAAAAACAAAGGTATAGTCATGGACGGAAGAGACATAGGAACAGTAGTATTTCCAGATGCTGAACTGAAGATTTTTGTCACAGCTTCAGCAGAAATCCGAGCTCAAAGAAGATATGACGAACTAACAGCTAAAGGTCAGAAAGTTTCTTATGAAGACATTCTAAGAAATGTGGAAGAAAGAGACAGAATTGACCAGACCAGAGAAGTAAGCCCATTAAAAAAAGCTGATGATGCAATAACTTTGGACAACAGCAATATGTCTATTGAGGAACAGAAAACCTGGTTAAAAAATGAATTTCTGAAAGCAGCCAATGTATAATATAGAAATAGACAACGAATCCGGCTTTTGTTTTGGTGTGACCACTGCCATAAAAAAAGCGGAAGAAGAATTGGCAAAAGGAACTCCACTTTATTGCCTAGGGGATATTGTACATAATGGTCAGGAATGCGAACGATTGAAAAGACTTGGCCTGATAACAATAAATCACGAAGAATATGCCAAGTTGAAAAACGTTAAAGTATTATTACGTGCTCATGGAGAGCCACCTGAAACATACAGAATTGCAGAAAAGAATAATATTGAAATTATCGATGCAACATGCCCAGTAGTATTAAGACTACAGAAAAGGATAAAGCAAGAATATACGTCAAAAGAAACCGGCAAAGAAAAACAAATAGTTATATATGGCAAAAATGGCCATGCAGAAGTGCTTGGACTGGTTGGACAAACAAATGGAGAAGCTATAGTAATTGAAAAAATAGACGAAATAAACAAAATCGATTTAAGTAAAGATATACGGCTATATTCCCAAACTACAAAATCCCTTGATGAATTCAGAAGAATAGTTTCGTATATAGAAGATAATATTTCACCGTCAGCAACATTTCAATATTTCGATACAATATGCAGACAGGTAGCCAACCGTATGCCTAACATAAGAAAATTTGCTGCAGCACACGATGTGATTTTATTTGTGTGTGGACAGAAAAGTTCTAACGGGAAAATATTATTCCATGAATGCAAAGAGATTAATCCAAGAACTTACCAGGTAGACAAGCCTGAAGACATAGATATGAAATGGTTTCAAAATGCAAGTTCTATTGGTATTTGCGGTGCCACATCAACTCCAAAATGGCTAATGGATAAATGCAAGAATGTAATACTGGAAAGAGATTAAAGGAAATACAATCCATATTAACTTAAAATACACATATATTTAATACAACTTTTCGACGGAATTTGTAAATTTGCGACATTGAAACAAACTAATAATATTCAATAATATGGCAAGTATTAAATGTGTTGGTATCCTCACATCAGGAGGAGACGCTCCGGGTATGAACGCGGCAATCCGCGCCGTGACTCGTGCAGCTATTTACAACGGTTTAAAGGTTAAAGGTATTTATAGAGGATATAAAGGACTTATTACCGGAGAAATACAAGAATTCAAGACTCAGAATGTAAGTAACATCATACAACTTGGAGGTACAATATTAAAAACCGCAAGATGTATGGAGTTTAAGACTCCGGAAGGACGCCAAATAGCCCACGAAACCATGGTACGAGAGGGTATAGACGCTCTAATAGTAATAGGCGGCGACGGTTCACTGACAGGAGCAAGATTATTAGCAGAAGAATTTGATGTTCCATGCATCGGCCTTCCTGGAACAATAGATAATGACCTTTACGGTACAGATACAACAATCGGTTATGACACAGCATTGAATACCATACTAGATGCTGTAGACAAGATAAGAGACACAGCAACATCTCATGAGCGTTTGTTCTTCGTTGAAGTAATGGGACGAGACGCTGGATTCTTAGCTTTAAATGGTGCAATTGCAGCAGGAGCAGAAGCAGCCATTATCCCAGAGTTCAATACAGAGGTAGACCAACTAGAGGAATTCATTAAAAACGGTTTCCGTAAATCGAAAAGCAGTTCAATTGTTTTGGTTGCTGAAAGCGAAATTACAGGTGGAGCAATGCATTATGCAGAACGTGTGAAGAATGAATACCCACAGTATGATGTACGAGTAACTATATTGGGACACCTGCAAAGAGGAGGAAGACCTACAGCGCACGACAGAATTATAGCAAGCCGTATGGGAGTAGCAAGCATCCAGGCACTTATGGAAGGACAAAGAAATGTTATGATTGGAATTGAAAACGATAAAATAGTATATGTTCCATTTGCAAAAGCAATAAAGAATGACAAACCTATTGATCGCGAACTGGTAAATGTACTGAATGAATTATCAATTTGATAAAACTAAAAATCCCGGTTATCCAACTCTGTTGGCATTTCCGGGATTTTTAGTATATTTCACTTTTGAGATTAATCATATTTAAACAAAAAAACTTTGTTACCGAAAAGAACAAAACATAAAGAATTACACAATATGCCCCGAAAAAGGTTTTTTCTGTTATTTTTATTTGCAGAGTAATTAAAATACCCTTACTTTTGTATGTTTAAACTTATACACTTATATTTATCATCATGAATAGAATAAAGAAATTGAAAAAAATCCGCATACACCATGAGGGTACAAATATACTAATCACAAGTGCAATAATACTTATAGCAATCAACGCAGCACTATTTTACCTCATAGATAATAAGATTCCATTTTATATTGTTGCTACAATAAGTCTGGTTTTGTATCTACTGATGGTCAATTTTTTCCGTTGCCCTATCCGATTGTACAAAGGTGAAACAGAAAAAACGGTTGTTGCACCAGCTGACGGAAGAATTGTAGTAATAGAAGAAGTCGATGAGCACGAATACTTTCACGACCGCAGATTAATGATCTCCATATTTATGGATATCACCAACGTACATGCTAACTGGTATCCAGTAGATGGTGTGGTGAAACACGTAAAGCATCATAACGGAAGATTCATGAAAGCATGGTTGCCTAAAGCAAGTACAGAAAACGAACGTTCAACAATAATTATTGAAACGCCTGAAGGTAAAACTATAATGGCACGCCAAATAGCTGGAGCTGTCGCAAGAAGAATAGTTACATATGCAACACCTGGAGAAGACTGCTATATAGACGAACATATGGGATTCATCAAATTCGGTTCACGAGTTGACGTCTACTTACCATTAGATTCAGAAGTTTGCGTAAAAATGAACCAAAAGACAACCGGCAACGAAACTGTGATAGCAAAACTAAAATAAAAGAAATATGCCTAATATCATTATAAGAAATATTCCAAACAGTATCACCAGTTGCAATCTATTCTGTGGATGCATAGCATCATATATGGCTTTTCAAGGAAACTATAGAAATGCTATGTTATTTATAGTACTAGGTGCTGTATTCGACTTCTTCGACGGCATGTCCGCCAGACTATTGAAAGTTTCTTCCCCTATAGGAAAAGAGCTTGACTCTTTGGCTGACAACATTACATTCGGACTTGCCCCTTCTGCTATTGTTTTTTCTTTGTTTAAAGAAATCAATATACCAGAATTTGCATCATACATATCAGAATACATTCCATATTGTGCATTCCTCATTTCTGTATTTTCTGCTCTAAGACTTGCAAAGTTCAATTTAGACAAACGTCAGACCAGTTCATTCATAGGTATGCCAACACCTGCTAATGCACTTTTTTGGAGTTCATTGGCTATATCAATAAATGAAAATTCAGCCATATCACAAGTTTTTAATGCATTATATCTATTATTATTAGTAATTTTAATGTCATTACTTCTTGTTTCTGAATTACCTATGTTTTCTTTAAAATTCAAAAACTTATCCTGGAAAAGTAATAGTATCAAATATATTTTTCTTGTTACAAGTTTAATATTACTTGTATTATTTAAATTAAACGGTTTGGCTATAGTAATATTATGGTATATAATATTATCTGCCATTACATACAAAAAAGCATAATACAATACACTTGGCACAGTTATTGTATTAGAAAAGTAAAAAGCAATAACTATGTTTCACATTTTAGGTATAATATTTTTCATTATAATTTTTGTTTTAATAATAGGTCTTGCTATAATATTTAAAATAGTAAGATCAGTGTTTAATTTTAAAAACAATAATAGACAAAAAAACGAACAGACCAATTACAATAACACAAATCAATATAGTTACCAAAATAAAAATGAGACAAATAACAGAAAAAAAATATTTGATAGTAACGAAGGTGAATATATTGATTTTGAAGAAATAAAAAACTAAAAAAACAGTATTAAAACTATATTTATCCGATATAATACAACAAAAAACAAGTTCTAGTATTATTTTTATCCCAAATAATTTGGAATTTATAAATTTAGTCAATACCTTTGCACTCGCAAAAAAGAAATAACATCGCGGAGTGGAGCAGTTGGTAGCTCGTTGGGCTCATAACCCAAAGGTCGTCTGTTCGAGTCAGG
>CALUPA010000121.1 GCA_944322395.1 uncultured Phocaeicola sp. | reverse complement strand
AGAGGTTCCATCTTCGTGGACTTAAGAAGGTTGAAATTGAGTTCGGCCTGCTGGCCATTGCACATAATCTTGCAAAAGTAGCCTCCTAGAAGGCTTATGGCAACGAAAATACTGTTTGAAAGGATAAAATCTTCAAAAACAAGCTTGTAAACTCCTCTTTTTGAAAAAATACAAATGACTTCAACCTTAAATAAAACAATAGAGACCATCTCAAATTCATTTTGAGACAGCCTCATTTTTTTTATATATAAAAGTATTACAAATTTCTGACAGATAGAAAAAAATATATTCCTGCAGCTATCATTCCTATGCCTAATGCAGCGTAAAATATTCTGGATTTGTTTCTGCCCAATGCTTTTACTATGAATTGAGAGTTGTTTGCTTTGAAAAACCAGTCCCAGTTCAGTATTGCAGCCAGAATAGACAAAAGTCCCAAAATAATAAAAACAGATTGTATGATATAATGTGCAGTCATACTGTTTTATGAATCGAAACGAACAGAACGTGTTCCATCTTCATTTTCTTCTATATATACATTTACGGTGTTACCAGGAAGAACTTCTTCAATCAGTTCCGGCCATTCTATGAAACATAGTGCACCGCTGTAGAAATAATCTTCATATCCCATATCGTAAACTTCTTCCAGTTTCTTTATTCTGTAGAAATCGAAATGATATATAAGTTCACCGGCAGTTTCAGAACGATATTCGTTTACAATTGCAAATGTAGGTGAATTTATTACATCTGTCACTCCAAGCTCCTCGCATACAGCTTTTATAAATGTCGTTTTTCCGGCACCCATTTTGCCATAAAAAGCAAATACTGTGTTGTCGCCCATCTCAGCTATAAACTGTCTGGCTACATCGTGGATTTGATCCAATGAATTGATTTTTAGTTCCATACTTATAGGGTTTATTTGTTTGCCTTTATTAGTTTTGCTATTGCGTATATTATTATGGATGTAAATATTATGGCTGCTCCCGAAGGTACCTGAAGCTGATATGACAGTATCAATCCTCCGATACAGCTTATATATCCAATGCCAATGGACAGCCATATGATGTTCTTGAATTTGTAAGTGAACAGATTGGCTGTCATTTGCGGAAGTGTCAATAACGATATTACAAGTACTATACCTATCATTCTGAGACATGACACGATGGTTAGTGCTATAAACATCATCAATGTATATTCAAACACTGTAACAGGCAGATGCTGTGAACGTGCAAATTCTCTGTCGAAAGCTATTGAAACAATAGGTCTCAGAAATACAGAAAAGAATACAGACAAAGCCATACTCACTATACCAAGCAATATTATATCGCTGATGGTTATCGTAAGAATATTACCGAATAGAAATGATGACAGTTCAGGAGTAAATCCGGGAGCGAGAAAACTGAATATAATTCCTACAGCCATACCCAGGGTCCAGAATACGGCAATGGCTGAGTCTTCTCTCATGTCGCTTCTTTTGCTTAGCCATTCTACTCCGAATGCCGACAGCACAGAAAAAATTGCTGCTGTAAGCAGAGGTGAAATGCCAGTATATAGTCCTATTCCTATTCCTCCAAATGAGGCATGGGTTATACCTCCGCTAATGAAGACAAGACGTCTTGTTACAATGTATGTGCCTATTATTCCGCAGGCAATACTTGCAAAAAGACTCCCCAGCAGTGCATTCTGGAAAAACGTATATTGGAACAGTTCTATGAAATCGGTCATTTTTAGTTTTTAAGTTTTTATGTCAGTTGACAAGTTGACGAGTTAACAAGATGACTAGGCTACCATCCGGATGGAACCAATGGCCGTTGAAACCAAAACCTTGTCAACTTGTAACTGAAACCTTGTATCTTTTTTAATGTATTCTTCTTTCTCCCACAATTAGGAATAGCTCGTCTTTAAGCTCATCAGGCAGTTCTATGCCGCGTAATTGCAAGCTACGGCACCATCCGGCTACTTCCACTTCCTGAGTAGTGTAAAGTATGTTTCTGAATTCTTCTATCTCTTCTTCAGTGTAACTGTCAGAAGAACGTCCCTTGAAACGGTCCAGCTCTTCATCATCATAATATTCTATAGTCTTGCTTACAGCCGCCAGAAGACTGTCCTTTTCACATGTTTCGTGCTGACCGCAGCATTCACTGTCCACTTCTACCACCTGTGGCTCTTCTGTTATTTCTCCCTTGTCTATTTTCTTCTGGATATTGCGGTTATAGAAATATCCTGCAATAAGCCCGAACAGTGCAACACCCAGCAGTGCTAAAACGAGTATCCACATGTCTTTATTCCTCCATTATGTTGAAACCGGCTTTGGTCAAATCCTTCCAGAATCCCGGATAAGATTTTGATACCACTTGCGGATTATTTATTATGATATTTTTCAATTTCAGTGCAGCAGGTGCAAATGCCATTGCCATTCTGTGGTCTTCGTATGTATCAATGGCTGGATTTATGTCACCTTCACATCTTTCGCCGTTCCATGATAATACAGAACCGTTACTTTCCGATATAACGTATCCCAGTTTCTTCATTTCGTTTATAAGTGCAGCCATACGGTCTGTCTCCTTTATCTTAAGACTTTGCAGGCCGCTGAAACAGAATGGTATTCCCATCATACAGCAAGTCACAACGAATGTCTGTGCCAGGTCTGGCTGATTTACGAAATCGTATTCCATTCTGTCTGTAACTTTTCCGTTTTTGCTCAGAATCACATTCTTGTTTCCATATTCGGTTCTTACTCCCAGTTGCTCAAACAGTTCTGCCACTTTCGAGTCGCCTTGAAAACTCTTTTCGAATAGTCCCGGAAGTTCCACACGGGTGTTGTCCGACAGGGCTGTCATTTCGTACCAGTAAGAAGCAGCACTCCAGTCGCTTTCCACGTAGTATGGAGTAGGTTTGTAAGTTTCGTTGCTTATGCTTATGGTGTCTTCGTCTGTCCATTCAGCATTGGCTCCGAACTCTTTCATTATCTGTATTGTAAGATTGATATATGGCTTTGATACTATGTCTCCTGTCAGATTCAGAGTCAGTCCGTTCTTAAGGGTAGGACCTATCATCATAAGAGCTGATATGTATTGCGAACTTATATCTCCCGGCAGTGATATCATATTGCCATTAAGCTCTTTCCCTCTAATCTTCAGCGGAGGGAAGCCTTCATTTTCTACATACTCAATGTCTGCACCAAGACTTCTCAAAGCATCTACAAGGATTTTTATAGGGCGCTGTCTCATTCTTTCAGTTCCCGTAATGATGCGTTCTCCATCAGTAACTGAAAGATAAGCGGTGAGAAATCTCATGGCTGTACCTGCCGCCATGATGTCTATGGTGTCAGTCATTTCACTTAGTGCGCGTACCATTACGAAAGTATCGTCGCAGTCGGACAGGTTCTCTATTTTTCCGTCATAATTGGACAGCGCTTTTATGATAAGAGCTCTGTTGCATATACTCTTCGATGACGGTAAAAGTATGTTTGTATTTATATTTTCAGGTGCTGAAATTTTTATTCTACCCATATTGTAAGCTTTCACTGTTCGTTTAGATTGCAAAGATAATGTATTTATTTGTTTTTTTGATGTAATATAGTTTCATATAATCTTTTTATATTTGTAATTATAGTAAGTTAAATACATAAAAGAAGTATAATTATGATAGAACCTATATATTCTGTATCTCCCGACAGGTATGACGGGAAGATGAAGTATCGCCGATGCGGTAAGAGCGGAATTCTCCTGCCTGAGATTTCTTTGGGATTGTGGCATAATTTTGGCGATGTAGATACATTGTCAAACAGTCGCAAGAAGTTGCATTATGCCTTTGATAACGGTATTACCCATATCGATTTGGCTAATAATTACGGACCTTCATACGGTTCGGCTGAAGAAACTTTCGGCAGCATAATGAAGACGTCATTTGCTCCGTATCGTGACGAACTTTTTATTTCTACTAAAGCCGGACATGACATGTGGCCCGGTCCGTATGGAGAGTGGGGCTCGCGGAAGTATCTTTTTGCCAGTCTTAACCAGAGTCTTAAGAGAATGAACCTTGAATATGTAGATATATTCTATTCGCACAGATATGATCCTGTAACTCCGTTGGAAGAGACATTGCAGGCACTTGTAGATATAGTGAGAATGGGCAAGGCTTTATATGTTGGTATTTCAAAATATCCTGCCGATAAAGCCAGGTTTGCATACGAATATCTGAAGGCTGAGAAGGTTCCGTGTCTGTTGTATCAGGGCAGATACAATATAATCAACCTCGAGCCTGAGGAAGAAGGTATATTGGATGAGGCATATGACAATGGAGTGGGATTCATCGCTTTTTCACCACTTGCCCAAGGTTTGTTGACGAACAGGTATCTGAATGGAATACCTGAAGATTCCAGAGTTGCCAGAGGTGGATATTTGAAGAAAGAAGCACTCACTCAGGAAATGTTAGTGAAGATATCTGAGTTGAATCGCATTGCTTTAGAACGTGGACAGACATTAGCCGAAATGTCACTAGCATGGTTGTTGAAAGACTATAAGGTGACATCCGTAATAGTAGGAGCAAGCTCTGTAGAGCAGCTTTCAGATAATATTAAGGCTTTGAAAAATACATCATTTGATGAGGTAGAACTTAATCGTATAGATGAAGTCATAAAAGGTTGATTTTTTCCTTGCCGTTAATATATACCAGTGCAGCGCCAAGTGCAGTTCGATATTCGGAGTATTCGGGGATGTGGAATCTAAGTCCGTAAAGTTCCTCCATTCCGTCAAATATAGGTCTGCACAGAGGTAGCTGTGACAGATTTCCTATTAATACAAAATCTTTTATTCCGCAACATTTACTTGTAAGGTTTGCTGCACTTCCTATTGCCTGTAGTACCAAATATACTATTCCCACAGCAATATCTTCCTCTGTTGTGTTACTTTCAGCTTTTCCGAAGTTTGATGCTGTAGCTTCCATCGGCAAGTCAGGTAGAGGTCTGTTGCAGATATCTTTTATCTGCAGATTGACATTAGATATGTTTCCATGCTTTGCCAATTCCACCATCTGATGGATATCGTGCGACTTAAGCATAAGTCTGGAAAGTCCTTGCAGTGTACCTCCACCAATACCTGTACCTCCTAAGTGTTGCATAGTGTCACCTTCTACTTTCATGAATGAAGTACCTGTGCCCATACTTACAGCTATCAGTTTGTCCAGTCCACTTTTATATTGTGCACCTAGAGCATTTGACAGGAATTCATCGGCTTTTGCAGTAGGACGTCCGTAGAGAGGAGTATTGATAAATGCACTTCCAACACCTGTCAGCATAATCTGTTCTATATCATCGAGTTCTATATGATTGTCGAATAGATACTTTCCGAATGCTCCGAACAGTGATGTTATCGGATCAGTTGCTGTGATGAATAGTGGAGACTTGATCTCTCCGTTTTCAATACCTATTATTTTGGTAGTGCTTCCACCTACGTCAATTCCTAATATTATAGCCATAATAATTGTTTATCAGTCGTGCGGATGCAAATGTAAGAATAAAAATCTATAATGAATTAAGTAATGTTCGGAAAAGAGATGCGGAAACGGGTCAGTCCGTCAGAATATGTACGAAGTGAGAAAGTACATCCGTGTTTGGTCAGTACTTCACGGATGAATATCAGACCGATACCCTGTCCGTTCGGTTTTGTGGAGAAGAAAGGGCTGAAAAGTTTGGCTTCCACTTCCCGGCTGATACCTTTACCTGTATCTCCTATTTCTAGCGTTACAGGTGAATCCGTAGTATGGATGTATATGTCGCCACACTCGCCGATACTTTCAGCGGCATTCTTTATTATATTGACCAGTACCTGTTCAAACAGTACTGTATCTATTTTTACAACAGGATTTTCCGGACAAAGCTCGTTGTGGAGAGTTATTTTACGGTAGCGACATATGGTCTCCATAAACATCCGGCAGGCGGAAACTCTGTCGTTCAGCCGTACCTGTTCAAGGTTGGGTTCCGGTATCTTTACTACATTTGCAAAATTGGTTATAAAACTGCTCATGCCATAACAGCGTTCCACACATACTTTCATAACTTCCTGTATGTCTTCTGTATCTTCCATCTCTTTCAGTGCCTCGCTTGCTGTTTCCAAAGTGGATGTGATACCTGCCGTGGTATTGTTTACCTCGTGGGCTATCATGCGGATAACCTTCTCGTATGCCTTTTTTTCGGCTTTAACCACTTCGGCAGTTAGACTTTCTATCAGAACAAAGGGGTGTGCAAATCCTCTGTCCACAAACGAAAGCCGTGAACAGCGGTAAATCATAGAGTCGCTCAGGCGGATAGTGTCGGTCGTATCTTTGGGCAATCGGTCTATCTCTTCAGCTAGCGGACATTCCAGGTTCTTGAACTCTTTTCCTATCAGTTCGTTTGCCACTGTGTATCCCAGAAAACGTAGGGCGGCAGCATTAATCATGGAAATCTTTCCGTCGAAATCGAGTATGATAACTCCCATTGGAGAAACATTGATGAGCAGATCAAGGAAATAATTCTGTTCGCGTAGTCTTAGCCGTTCGTTTTTTAACTGGTCCATCATCCTGTTGAACATATCTACTATACGGTCAGCTTCAGCCTGTCTTACAGGAGCAAGACGGCTGCTGAAATCCTGTTCGCGAAGCAAATCCATTCCGTTGGCTATACTGTCCAGAGGTTTTACCACTTTGCGGTAGAAATAAACTAGAACAATAAGGCTGAGTGTTATGACTGCCTCGCCTACATAGTGTAGTGTTCCCTTTTCTTTTAAAGTGAAGAAGAACAGGATACCCCATGTAAACATCAGTAATACAGCCAGCAGAAAGAACAAGTTTTTCAGTTTCATCCTTATTTGATTTAGTCGTTGAACGAAATTCCGTATTTTTCCAGACGGCGGTATAGGGCTGCGCGACTGATACCTAATGAAATGGCAACTTGCGAAAGATTATTGCCGTGTGCTTCAAGTGTCTGCATAATGGTACGTTTCTCCAGTTCCTCCAATGTCAGACCTTGCAGGTTTTCAGTTACGGATGTAGTAAAAGCCGGATGATACTGTGCCTTGAAGTCATCGGCTGTAAGCTGCTGTTTGCCGCATACCAGTAATGTACGTTCTACCAGATTTTTCAGTTCGCGTATGTTTCCTGGGTAGGGCAGACGGCTCAGGTAATCCAGAGCATCGTCAGTCAATTCAACTGGAGAAAGCCCGTCGGCTTTGCAGCGGCTGTCGGCAAAATGACGTGCAAGCAATGGTATGTCTTCTCTTCGTTCGCGCAATGCAGGAAGATGTACCGTTATCAGATTTATACGATAGAAAAGATCTTCACGGAATGTGTGTTCACGCACCATTTGCTCCAGGTTGGCATTCGTGGCGCACACCACTCTCACATCTACCTTTCGCGGACGGCTTTCGCCAAGAGGTTCGAATGTCTGCTCCTGCAGGACACGGAGCAACTTGACCTGACATGACATATCCAGCTCGCCTATTTCATCGAGGAAGATTGTTCCCTTGTCCGCCAGTTCAAAACGTCCTTTACGATCCGTCACGGCATCGGTGAATGCCCCTTTCTTATGTCCGAACATCTCACTTTCGAAAAGTGTTTGTGAGATACCTCCAAGATTGACTTTTACAAACGGCTTGTTCCTGCGCGGACTGTTCATATGTACGGCCTCAGCAATAAGTTCCTTACCTGTTCCGCTTTCGCCCGTTACCAGTACCGAAGCACCTGTACATGCTACTCTTTTTACTGTAGTAAGAACATCAAGCAATGCCTTGCTCTTGCCTATGATATGGCTGCGGTCGAATCCGTCAT
>CALUPA010000120.1 GCA_944322395.1 uncultured Phocaeicola sp. | reverse complement strand
GACCGCGACAGGATTCAAACCTGTAACCGGCTGATCCGTAGTCAGCTACTCTATTCAGTTGAGCTACGCGGCCATCTCTTTTTCTTAACGGGTGCAAAGGTATGGATATTTTTTTAATTACACAAATTATTGCACCATCTTTTTTTACTTTTTAGATAAAAAAACTTTCTATTGCATAAATCTTTCTCCAAAAATTTGCCATCCTAATGATATTCCGGCGTTCCAGTTTTTATTTGGCGAGCTGTAATAGTTCAAATATGCACTTACAGACCCGAAAGGCAACCTTACTACCAGTGACAAATCTCCCAGATATTCAAACTTGCTAAACATTTTACCATAAGTAGCCTTATTTGAATCATTGCAGTTTATTGGAAAGAATGGTACAAATCCATATATTCCAAGTCTGGCATGTACCATATTGTTGAATTTATATATAGGTATCACACCGATACCTGCAAATTGGTTTGCTCTGAAAGCTTCATTATAGGTTATTTTGCTATGTGTGGTAGGTGCAAATTCGCCTGCTTGCATCATTGTCGCACGATAGTTGTTGCTGAAGTTTCTTGATGAGTAGTAGGCATGTAGATATGATCCTAAAGAAACTCTTCTTCCTAGTTTAAAATACTTCTCAAGTTCATATGAAATCTGTAGCCATGCCTGGGTGTATTCAAATGTTCCATTATATGGATCTGTACCGGTTCCCTGGTTGAAAGTCTCTTTCCCTAGAAATATATTTGACGCAAGTCTTTCTTTTTTACCGTTGATAGCATATAATTTACTGTCCAGTGTATTCCCTTCAAGTGCTACAAAACCTCCCAATATCTTATAGCTGCTTTTGTCTCGGTTGCTATTGTTCAAATCAATGACATTGGTTTGGAAGTATTGGTCAGTAAGAGTGGCAACGCCCACTCCAAACTGAGCCTTGTGTTTACTCAGGAAAGGCATGTTGATGTAAGTCTTTAAAAATCTTTCTTCCTTTTTGTTGAATATCGGATTATTGTTGAAAAAATTTTTAGTCTGCCCATTATAATCAAAGGATGACAATGACAGTATCATTTTGTATGATGTAGGTACTTCTGTCGGCAAATCTATTCTTCCTGTTAATTGAAGATTGTTATAAATCTGTCCTAGCTGTCCTTCCAATGAGAACTCTTTGGAATATTTACCTAGGTTATGATATGAAGCTCCCAAATAAATTTGGTTGGCTCCATTTGAGCCTACATTTCCTCCAATTCTTAAAGAAATGTCTTCGGCTATCTTTACATCCAGTATAAGTGTAAAAGTATTGTCATCATAATCGTAAACGGCATGTGGGATAATTTCAGAAATCATATTGTCTGACAATAGTCTGAAATAGCCTTTTCTGAAATCTTCCATGTTGAAAGTGTCGTTATCTTTAGCATGGAAACCTCGCATTATATATATTTTTTGTTGTTCATTAGTGCCGCTTACTATTATTTTTCTGAATTTTAGTTCAGGCATCTCTCTTTTGAATTCAATCCGTTTTCTTTCCAAAGCCCTATAGCTAGTACGTCTGGATATCCTTTGTTTTATTGAATCCATTAGTTGTATCGTCCTTTCATATCCTATGTTATGCAGTTCATCATATCTGTCGAAGTCCATAAGGTTGACGTCAGTATATTTGAATGTCATCATTATTCCTAAAGAGTCAGGTATGGAATAGTCAGTTTTTTGCATTACCATGTTTTCCAACTGGCTCATAATGTCTCCTTCTTCTGGTTTGCTGGGATTTGAACTTACCACACTTCCAATAATAATGTCCGGATTGAAATCCTTGATCATTGTCGATACAGGGAAATTGTCATAAATACCCCCGTCGTATGCCAATACAGAATCTATTTCAATAGGTTTGAACATTCCTGGAAAACTCATTGAAGCCCTTACTGCATCTCCAAGGTCACCGCTTTTCATTATCAGAGCCTTCTTATTGTATACATCAGACGCTACACATCGGAACGGTACAAAAAGATTGTCGAAGTTTCCTTTACATAATGCTGTTGCCTGTGCATATAATTCCACGAAAACTATGTTCATATGCATAGGGTCGACAACACTTGAGGGAAGAAATCTTGTTTTTACTTTCTTTGCCATTTTCATCTTTGATAGCCTGATGTTGATGAACTCGGGAGTAGGAGGGTTCATCTTGAAGTAATACATGTATTCTTCTTCTATTCCACCGGATGAATACCATTTCTTGAAATCAGGTGATTTAATCATTTTTTCCATATCATCAGGTGAATATCCCATAGAATATAGCGATCCCACTATAGCTCCCATTGATGTTCCGGTGATATAGTCAATAGGAATATTGTTTTCCTCCAATGCACGAATTATTCCTATGTGTGTCATCCCTTTCGCTCCTCCACCACTTAAAACCAGGCCTACCTTTTGGGCATTTAATGATGGGATAAAGTGGATTATAATGAATAATATCAGTGCATATTTTATTTTCATACTGTGTTTTATTGAATTATGAATGTATTACTACCAAAGATAGTCAAAATTTGTCTTACGGTATAATTTAATAGTACTTTTTTTATACTTTATACGTTTTCTCAATATAACAGTATTAATCATCAATATGTTGTTGGTGGATGTTTGTGAAATATGTAATAATTGTTAAATGTTAGGTTCGGTCCTGCTTCAGTAAGTTATATCCATCGTATTTTCACTTTTGAAAATGAATGGTCGGAAATCTTTTTTTGAGTTTTTATAATTGTATTCTCAAAATGTATGTTATTGGCATTTCTCAGGTAGAAACCATATGCCGGAAGTCCGTCTTCGTGAAACATAAGTGCATCCGGGAAGACATCGTCGTTGCCATGAACCTTTCTTTTGGTCATTTCAGTAGTTCCGCCGCCTTCCATTTCAAGGTATAAGTCTTTGATAATTACATTATTGATGGAATTCTTTTTTGAAAAGCCGGAGATAAATGAGCCTTGTACATAGTTGCTGTCTCCAGAAATATTTTCAAATATAATATTGTTGATTTTGCCAGCCTGTGGTTTTTGTATTCCCGGCATGACGCGTCCTCTGCTTCCTATAAGCATGAAAATAGGGCATCTGCTTCGCTTGATAGTTACGTTAGAGACCAGCATGTCAGAAATGTTACCGCCGTCTACTGTGGCTATAGTTATGGCAGAAGTAGCCTTGTTTCCGGCAATGGCCTTCATATTTGACGGTGTGCCACCCAATATAAGATTTCTCAGTATTATGTTTTTGAAATCGCCTTGCGTATCTGTCCCTATTTTAAATGCATTCCATCTGCTGTAGAAAATTGAGTTTTCAATCAGGATGTTTTCTGTCGGAAGGCTGCTGCATCCTTTTAGGCAGATGGCATCATTCTCTGCGTTGATGAAACAGTCTTTTATAATAACATTTCTGCATCCGTCCAGATTCAAACCGTCATTATTGAAGTTGGCCTGATTTTCTATATATAAATTATCGAATATTAAATCGTTGCAAGCAATGTAACTTTGCATCCATGAAGCTGAGTTTCTTAGGAAAATATCTGAAATGACAACTTCCGAACATTCTATCATTCGTATTCCCAATGGTCTGTTTTCTATTGGACCTGCAGTTTCCTTTCCTGGAAAATTGCTTATCTCTCCTCTGAAATATATTTCTCCTTTTCCCGTAATACCTATTCTGTTGGCTTTTTCTGCATATATCAGCGACTGGCGGAAGTAGTAATTTTCGCTCATTACACTTTTGAACTCTTCTTTTATTTCGGGATAATCACTTATGTCAGTACTTCCCAATATCTTGGCCTCTTCACGGACTTCCAGCATTACTCCGCTTTTGATTATAAATGTTCCGGTAACGTATTCTCCTTTTGAAAAGACTACGGTTCCTCCTCCATTTTCGGAACACGTGTCTATTGCTTTCTGAATGGCTTGAGTATTTATTGTTTTTCCATCACCGATTACTCCGAATTCTTCCACCATATAGATGTGGCTAGGTATATTCCATGGTTTCAACTTGTCTGTCAACTTTGAATAAGTTTTACCCACAGAATTTCTGGTTTCTTTTTCCCACTTTTGATTGCCTGTAGCATACATGGTTAAACTGCTATATGTAATACATAGCAATAAACAGATAAAATAATTTTTCGACATAATAGATTTATATTTTGTTTCACCAAATATAAGGAAAAAATCTATATGTCATGCGCTTTTTATAATATAATGATTCAAAAACAAAATAAATGGAGACAAATACCTGTCGATATTTGCCTCCATTTATTTATTGTTGCATTAAATCATTTCTATGCTTCTCTTAACAAAGTTTGTAAGAGCCTCGCCTTTCAGCATTCCGTTCTGAAGGAGTGCCAGGTCAATCAGCTGGTGAACAACCTTGTTGCCTGCAGCATATTCATTCAGTATGCTGTTCTTCTGGTTTCTCTGTTCTTCAAGCTTCTTCTCTACATCTTTAAGCTCGTCTTTTTCGGCTACAGGGATTTCTTCGTCCTTCTTGCCTTCGTGAGCCTTGTGCAGTTCGCTTTCTCTCAGTGAAAGGATAGCGATTTCAGATTCTACCGGAACTAGCTTCTCTGCACATGCTGTTTCTGTTTCATTCAGAACCTGCTTGATAAGCTTATGGTCACTGTTCAGGACAAGGCTGTACATGTCAGGCATTTCTCCGTAGAAACTCATTCCCGGCTGTATGTTTGCCATTTCTTTCATACGGCGCATGTATTCAGCCTGAGTGATGATTACAGGTGAAGCGTTTTCTCCCATAGCCTGTGCCTCTACATGGAACTCGGTCTTCTGCAGTTTTGGCAACTGTCCGCTGAATACTGTAGAAAGTATGCTTCGTTTGTCTTCCTTCAGCTCTTCGCCTTTAGGTTCGTCTTTTACTATCAGACGGTCGATAACGTCGCTATCCACACGTGTGAAGCGGCTCTTCTCCAGCTTCTGTTCCAGCATGTTAATCATCGGAACGTCAAGCTGTCCGTCCATCATCAGTACGTTATAACCTTTATTTACGGCTGCATCAATGTAGGCGTACTGTTCGTCACGGTTGTTAGCATAGAGGTAAATCAAGTTACCGTCTTTGTCAGTCTGGTTTCCGCTGATGAGTGTCTTATATTCTTCCTGAGTGTAATACTTGCCTTCAGTATCTTTGAACAGTGCGAACTTATCAGCTTTAGAGTAGAAGTCTTCCTGAGTCAGCATTCCGTAGTTGATGAAAATCTTCAGGTCGTCCCATTTGTTTTCGAACTCCTTACGGTCATTCTTGAAAATAGACTGAAGTCTGTCTGCCACTTTTTTGGTGATGTATGTAGAGATTTTCTTTACGTTAGAGTCGCTCTGTAAATATGAACGCGATACGTTAAGCGGAATATCCGGAGAGTCAATTACACCGTGAAGTAATGTCAGGAAGTCTGGCACTATTCCTTCTACTGAATCGGTTACGTACACCTGATTGCAGTACAACTGTATCTTGTTTTTCTGCAAGTCGATGTTGCTCTTTATTTTCGGGAAGTAGAGCACACCGGTAAGATTGAACGGATAGTCTACATTCAGATGAATCCAAAACAGAGGTTCGTCCGACATAGGGTAGAGGTCGCTGTAGAACTTCTTGTAGTCTTCGTCCTTCAGTTCGCTTGGTTTCTTGGTCCAGATTGGGCAAGTGTCATTAATGATGTTGTCCTCATCAGTTTCTACCTGCTTTCCGTCTTTCCATTCTTTCTTTTTGCCGAATGCTACAGGTACAGCCAGGAAGCGGCAATATTTGTTCAGCAATCCTTTCAAGCGGTTTTCCTCGAGGAATTCCTTGCAGTCATCGTCCACATAAAGTATGATGTCTGTACCACGGTCTGCCTTTTCAGTCCCTTCAAGGGTGAATTCCGGACTTCCGTCGCAAGTCCATTTTACGGCCTGAGCGCCTTCCTGGTATGATTTAGTTACTATTTCCACTTTCTTTGCTACCATGAAGGCAGAGTAGAAACCTAAACCAAAGTGACCGATAATAGCATTTGCATCGTCTTTATATTTAGCCAGGAAGTCGTTAGCGCCTGAGAATGCTATCTGGTTGATATATTTGTCTATTTCTTCAGCAGTAAGACCAAGTCCACGGTCGGAGATGACAATAGTATCGTTTTCTGCTTTAACCTTTATGGTAAGGTCACCAAGTTCTCCCTTGAATTCACCTTTCGATGCAAGAGTCTTAAGTTTCTGAGTTGCATCTACTGCATTTGAAACAAGTTCGCGCAAGAAAATTTCATGATCGCTGTATAAGAATTTCTTTATGATGGGGAATATGTTTTCTGTAGTAACCCCGATATTACCTTTCTGCATATGTCTTATATTTTTATTAGTAAAATCTGTATTTGTGGACGTTGTGTATTAAACCAGCCGCAATTCAGTATACAAATTGAATGCCATCTGCTGTATGCTGACATAATGTCATGCTAAAACTCTTACAGTGTCTTAATTGGCAGTATGTGAACTTATTTATATGTTTGCATTAATAATGAAATGCACTGTAATTTTTTATAAATAACAGTTTGATTTTTACAAACAACACTGTTGTTTATAGAAATCAAACTGTTATCTGTATAAATATAAGTTGTATTTATAGATTATATCTTGTTTTCTTGAGAAATACTTAGATGCAAATAGGCTTTTTATATACCTTATATAATATATTACTTCTTTATATGGTAATCAAAATGTAACCTCTATGTAGCGAAATAGACAATAATGTAATAATCTTAACATCGACAGGAGTCAAATAAGGAAAAAATTCTTTATTTATCTGACGAAAAAGTTCATTTTTACTTATTTTTTCTTTAATTTTGCGCGGAAAATATAAAACCATTTTTTATAACCCGATATGGCAAATGTAATTAAATTACGCAAAGGCCTGAACATTAACTTGAAAGGTAAGGCAGCTGCAGAAGTTGTGGCTGTAAAGGCACCTGGTTTCTATGCTATAGTACCGGATGACTTTACAGGAGTAACTCCTAAGGTAGTCGTTAAGGAACAAGAGTATGTAATGGCCGGAGGACCCTTGTTTATTGACAAGAATCATCCTGAACTGAAATTTGTTTCGCCAGCGCGGAGCTCGACGTAAGGTAATGAGTATTACTGTAGAGGCAGCAGCCGAACAGGATTACGAAGAATTCGGTAAACAGAACGTGTCTGCCATGAGTGCAGAAGCTGTTAAGGAACTTCTTCTGAAATCAGGTATGTTCGCTTTCTTCAGACAGCGCCCTTACGATGTAATCGCAGATCCTACAGTAGCTCCTAGAGCTATTTTCGTTTCTGCTTTCGACACAAATCCGCTTGCTCCAGACTTTGAAGTGGCTTTGAAAGGCGAAGAAAACAACTTCCAGACAGGACTTGATGCTTTGGCTAAAATTGCCAAGACTTATTTAAGTATTAGTGTTAACCAGAAGTCAGCAGCTCTTACACAGGCTAAGAACGTTACTGTTACTGCTTTCGACGGACCTCATCCTGCAGGTAATGTCGGTGTACAGATAAACAACATCGCTCCTGTAAACAAGGGTGAAACAGTTTGGACTATCGACCCACAGGCTGTAATCTTCATCGGACGTCTGATGAACACAGGACGTGTTGATATGACTCGTACAGTAGCTATCACAGGTTCTGAAGTTAAGAAACCTGCTTATTGCAAACTGAAAGTTGGTGCTCTGCTTACAGACATCCTTGCAGGCAATGTTAACAAGGATAAGGAACTTCGCTACATCAGCGGTAATCCTTTGACTGGTAAGCAGATTCCTGCTAACGGTTTCCTCGGTGCCTTCCACAGTCAGGTGACAGTAATCCCTGAAGGTAACGATGTTCACGAAATGTTGGGATGGATTATGCCTCGTTTCAACGAGTTCAGTACAAGCCACTCAT
>CALUPA010000119.1 GCA_944322395.1 uncultured Phocaeicola sp. | reverse complement strand
ATTCTATGGTAAGGAACCGCTGTATAGATATCGTAAAGAAAGACTCACTGATAGACAACAATGTACAGCCGTCCGATCTTGAAGGCATCATCTCCGAAGAGGAATGCGAGGAACGTTCGTACGACGAAGCCCGACTATGGACTGCTATAGACTCACTGCCGGAAAAATGCAGGGAAGTGTTCCTGCTTGCAAAGCGCGACGGAATGAAGTATGAGGAAATAGCCGTCAGGATGAACATCTCCGTGAACACGGTAAAAAATCAGATGAACAAGGCGCTTAAAAACATCAAAGAAGGTATCCGCAGGGTATATATGTTCTTTTTCGGATAATTTTTTTTCATCTCGGCATAGTAGTTTTTTCAATACTTTGCGTCTTATCTAAAAACAAGGTACAATCATGAAAGATAAAGAAGAAAAAAACTTGCAGTTTGTCCTCAGATATTACAGACACGGAAAACTGGACACGACCAAGGCCCTGAACAAAATCACAAGCCACAGACAGCAGAATAATCTGCACAGATTATGGATATACTCATCCGGTATAGCTGCCGCGATACTGATATGTATAGTAAGCTATACACTGTTAAACCGAAGTGACAACAACATGATATCAGTCACAGCAGATGCAGGAATCACCAGACATTTCTTGCCGGACAGTACACTTGCCATACTCTCCAAAGGTTCTACATTGGAATACGACTCCGATAATTATGGAAAGAAGTCACGCGAAGTAAATATGTCAGGAAAAGTCTTTTTCTCTGTCCGCAGAAACGAGCAGTCACCATTCACGGCTACAGCAATGTACGCACAGGTCAAAGTTCTCGGAACTGAATTTGAAATTGACGTACGTATGCAGGACACTGTCACAAACGTGTATGTAAAATCCGGAAAGGTAATGTTCAAGGGCAAGAACAGTACCAAAGGTATTATCCTCACAAAGGATATGAGCGGAACACTGAAGCACGGAAACGAAATGCCTGAAATAACAAACGCAGCCTTCCCTAACCCGTCAGCATGGGCTACAGGAAAGTTCGTTTACAAGAATACTCCTATAGATGCCGTAATGAAGGAACTCTCAATTTATTACGGAACAAGCCTTTATGCGTCCGAACATTTCAAGACCATTACGGCCGAGTTCAGAACGGATAGTTTGGACGAAATCATATCACTTATTGAAAAGACATTAGACATCAAAATAACCAAGAAAGACTGAACATGAACAGAATAATATCAATAATCCTTCTGTTTTCTACAATATGTGTTTCATCAATAAAAGCACAAGGCAGAGTCACTGTAGAAGACATGATGGAGCAGGTGAAGAGTATATACCCTGTAAGCTTTGTTTACGACTCGTCAATAAAGCTGAACATACCGTATTCAGGTAAGAAACCAAGTATGGTAAGCCTTGAAAACAGCCTTGAAACAATATTCAGCAATACCGGCATCAAATGGGAGATAGACGGTGACTACGTGATACTGAAAAGACTGTCGTCGTATACATTGAGTGGATATATATATCAGGAGAACGGCGAGACAGTGATAAACACCACTGTCTGGGACATCACCTCCAATACCGGTACATTGACAAACGAGCATGGTTTCTACAGTCTTACGCTTAACGAGGGAAAACATAAAATCCGATTCTCGCATATCAGCTGCGGTGAACAAACCGAAGATATTACGCTAAAAGGAAACAAATCGCAGAACATATACCTGAAGGCGGATTACCGCATAAATGAGGTGGTGGTTACTGCCGACCTTAACTCCCCTATTTACACTACACAGACCGGAAAAATTTCGCTTACGGCAAAGGATTTCATTAGCGGGAACAACTTCATGAGCTCACCTGACGTTGTGAAGAAGCTTCAAAGTCTGTCGGGAGTAGCCAGCGGTACGGAGCTAATCTCCGGACTTTATGTACACGGCGGAGGAAACGACGAGAACCTTTTCCTGCTCGACGGTACACCACTCTATCAGGTGAACCATGCCGGAGGACTGTTCTCAGCATTCAATACTGACATTGTGAAGAACATCGACTTCTACAAGAGCGGATTTCCTGCCCGTTACGGCGGACGACTGTCATCGGTAGTAGATGTCCGTACAAACGACGGGAACATGAAAGAATATCACGGGAGTTTCACTCTCGGGCTTCTCGAAGGCAGAATACAGTTTGAAGGACCGATAGTAAAAGACCGCACCTCCTTCAACGTGGCTATGCGACGCACATGGCTGGATTTGCTCACTGCACCCTCATTCGCCATAATGAATACAAGCAGACGCGACAAGCAAAATACAAGATATGCCTTCCACGACATTAATGCAAAAGTTACTCACATATTTTCTGAAAAGAGTCGTGCTGATATCAGCCTGTATTCGGGCAATGACATATTGAAAAACAACGGTAAATACTATACCATGTCAAATGAGCTGGCAAATATCGACAATTTCAATCTGCAATGGGGAAACTTCACCGCAGCGGCCAACTGGAAGTATATTTTTTCCCACAAACTGTTTGCAAATTTTACGGGAGTATATACCCACAACCGCTCCAAATTCGACTATCTGAGTGAAGAACGTTTGGGATATATTGAGGGATTGGACGGTGCAATAATAAAGATTCAGAACAACCATTCCACCATAAACGATTTCGGCTACAGAATGGAGTTCGACTACCGTCCTAACACATGGAATCACATCCGTTTCGGTTCAAACTATATGCGCCACATTTTCATGCCGCAGAATTACTATTCCAAGTATGAAAATGCGACAAACAATGAACTGACAGGCAGAATAAAAAGTCAGTACAAGAGTAATGAATTTACCCTCTATGCCGAAGATGACATCTCGCTTGGCAGCCGTCTGAAGCTGAACGGTGGAATACACTACACCATGTTCGGAATTGCAAATACAAAATATCACTCTGTAGAACCACGCGCAGCAATGAACATCAAACTATGCGACAATGCAAGTTTCAAGATATCATATACTGAGATGAGTCAGTTCATGCATCAGCTATCGGCTACATACCTGAACCTGCCGACAGACTATTGGGTACCTTCTACTGAAAAAATCCCCCCAATGAGGTCGCGACAATACTCAGCAGGAATATACAGCAGACTTCCGTATAACATCAGATTAAGTATAGAAGGCTTCTATAAGACGATGAACAATCTGATAGAATACAATGGTGATAAGCAACTCAACCCGTCTGCCGACGACTGGGAAGAGAATGTACGGACAGGAAAAGGAAAGGCATATGGTGCGGAAGCTGACATCAGCTACAGTAACGGAAAAACATCCGTTGATGCATCCTACACTCTTTCGTGGAGCAAAAGATTCTTCCCGGACTTCCATCAGTCATGGTACCCGGACAAGTTCGACAACCGTCATAAATTCTCTATCAACCTGAGCCACAAGTTCAGCGACAGGATTGATGCATACGCATCATGGAACTTCCATAGCGGAAACCGCATGACTATCCCTACACAAAAAGTGGAAGCACCGGCCATACCCGGAACAGAGAATAAAAACGAAAGCATTATGGTTTATGAAACTCCTAACAATATATCCCTACCAGCCTATCACAGACTGGATTTGGGTATAAACTTCCGCAAAACCACTAAAAGAGGTTTCGAGAGAATCTGGAATGTCAGCCTGTACAATGCCTATTGCAGGATGAATCCGCTGTATGCCACTGTAACACAAAAAGAAGACGGAAGTTTCGTAGGAAAAGCACACGGAGTATTCCCTATAATTCCGTCATTCAGCTACACACTTAAATTTTAAACAGATATGAGACATAAATTTATATATATTGCATCACTACTGATTACATTATCTTCTTGTACATACGAATTCAACATAGATGATGTGGAAGCTAAAAAAAAGCCGGTAATATTCTGTATGCCAAATACACTCGGAGATACTACACTGATACAGGTATCGCAAAGCATGAATGTAAACAATAAAGGTACAAACTCTTCTGCCAAACCCGACATAACATTTAAATTGAACGGAGTGGAAAAGGAAATAAAATATACTGAAAAAGCAACTGACTTGCTCCCTGCCAATTCATACTATGTTCTTGGAAAACTAAAGGAAGGCGACAAGATAAATCTGGAAGCATCATACCCTGATATGCCTACTGCAAAATCGAGTACCGTAATACCACAGCCTTTCCCGTTGGAAAAATGGGATATGATTCTAAAAGACGGTTCATACGGCAGGGAAATTCAGTTCCGCATATCGTTTACGGATAATGCAGAGACAAAGGACTATTACGGGGTAAGAATTATAAACAAAGAAAGCCATTGGGTCTATTACACTGAATATGATAAAATATGAGATATTCGATATAACAAAACATCATTACCAGGATATCTATTTGTGGGACGACACCATGCTTAACGGCAAAAGCTATACATTACATCTCGGTACATATTATAGCGAAGATTACGACCACGAGTACAGCAAAACATTTAGATATTACAAAATCTACCTTTACAGATTCTCGGAAGAAATGTATAAGTATCTGAAATCAGTAAACGATATAAACGACAACGAATTAGGTGAATACGGCCTTGCCCCTATCCGCAGCCACTACACAAACATAGAAAACGGTATAGGTCTTTTAGGCGGATGCAGTATTTACGAAACTGACTGGATTGAGAATCTGAAAGACGAAGAGAACGAAGAATAATCAATTATTTAAACATAAACTTATGAAAAAGAAATTTCTACTCACAATCGCAATGTCTGCAATAGTATTCGCGACATCACAGGCACAGGAATTCAGATATGGACTTTCCGGCGGCTATAACCTTAACTCTATGATAGCAAACGAATCAAAATCAGGCTTCCATGCCGGACTGAAAGGTGAATATGCTTTCAGAGATGCACAGAAAGGGCTGTACACTGACTTTGGACTGATGATTTCATCATACGGTTGGAAATCTTCACCTGCATACGATAACGGAACAGGAAAAGTATATGAATGGGACACAACACCTTACTACCTGAACATACCAATTCACTTAGGTTATAAATTCAAGGTCAATGACAATCTGAGCATTTTCGTAAACGCCGGTCCGTACTTTAACATCGGAATGTTCGGCAAGATGAACTGCACAACCACACATCTTGGCAGTAAGATAGAAACAGGAGTATCATCAAACAATATATTCAAAGACGGACTTTCACCACGCTTCGACTGGGGAATAGGTTTCCGTGCCGGAGTGGAAATAGCACGTCACACACAGATAGCCATAGGGTATGACTGGGGCATGAAAAATTCTTATATGAACAACCCTGACACCAAGAACAGGACGTTTGTAGTTTCACTGACGTATTATTTTTAGTTGTTAGTTCTTAGTTGTTAGTTTTTAGTTCCATCCGGATGGCCCTAATAACTAAAAACTAACAACTCGTAAATTCTAATTCTTAATTCATATGAAGATTTTTATTCTCCTCGCAGTAATCTGTCTTTCCGCATGTTTCAGTTCGTGCGGAACTACCACCTATAATCCGTATAACAAATCTGTGACTTCGTCGTTTCAGTTTTAAAACTGTTTAAAAGGTTTGCAAAAACTCATCTTTTGCAATATCAGAAAAAAACATTACTTTTGTGATACTGTATAACATAGTTAAGCAAACTGCTATTATGAACAATCTATATCCGGTAGGCATACAAAGTTTCAGAGAAATCAGAGAAGGCAATTATCTGTATATAGACAAGACCGAGCTCATATACAGAATGGTTAAGACAGGAAAATACTATTTTCTGAGCCGTCCGCGACGTTTCGGGAAAAGCCTTCTTGTATCGACCATTGAGGCATATTTTCTTGGGAAGAAAGACCTTTTCAAGGGGCTTGCCATGGAAAAGTTGGAAACTGAATGGAAAGAATACCCGGTTCTGCATCTTGACCTGAATTCAAAAAAATACGAAGACAAACTTTCACCTACTGCAATACTGAACCAACATCTTGAAAAATGGGAACAGATGTATGGCGATGAAAAAAAGAACCGTTCTCCGGAAGAAAGATTTTCTTACCTTATAGAGAAGATAAGTATAACAACCGGCCGTAATGTAGTAGTTCTTATCGACGAATACGACAAGCCTATGCTCCAGGCTATAGGCAATGACGAACTCATGGACGAGTACCGCAACACACTGAAAGCTTTTTATGGAGTTCTTAAAAGCAGCGACCAGTATCTGCGTTTTGCACTGCTTACCGGAGTTACAAAGTTCAGTAAGGTAAGTGTATTCAGCGATCTTAACAACTTAGAGGACATTTCAATCCTTAGAGATTACAACAATCTCTGCGGAATAACGGAAGAAGAATTGTTGCGCTATTTCCCCGATGAAATAAAAGACCTCGGAGAAAGAAACGATATGACATACGAAGAGACATGCCAGAAGCTAAAACTATGGTACGACGGTTACCATTTCAGTAGCAGCCCGGAAGGTATATACAATCCTTTCAGCATACTCAACGTAATGAAAAGCCGTGAATTCGGAAGCTTCTGGTTCGAGACAGGCACTCCTACATTCTTGGTGGAACTGCTCAAAAGAAGTAGTTATAATCTCTACAGACTGACTGAAGAAGTAGCATTTGCCGATACCCTCGGAGGGATAGACTCTATGTACACAAACCCTGTACCTATCCTCTATCAAAGCGGTTATCTCACTATAAAAGGGTATGATAAGGAATTCAGAACATACAACCTCGGTTTTCCAAACCGTGAAGTGGAAGACGGATTTACAAGATTTCTATTGCCATATTATGCCTCTATCGAATCCGGAAAGTCATCATTCCAGATAATATCATTTGTTCAGGATGTGAGAAAAGGCGACATCAACAGTTTCATGACCCGCCTGCAAAGTTTCTTTGCAGATATTCCTTACGAACTGACACGTCAGCTGGAACTGCATTATCAGAATGTACTTTTCATAGTATTCCGATTGCTTGGATTCTATACCGAAGTGGAATATCATACATCATCCGGACGTATAGACATGGTTGTGAAGACAAACGACTATATCTACATCATGGAATTCAAACTGGAAGGCACAGCAGAAGAGGCCATAAAACAAATCAACGACAAACAATATGCGCTACCTTTTGCCTCGGACGGAAGAAAACTCATAAAGGTAGGAGTCAATTTCAATAACACTATTAAAGGTATAGAGAAATGGATTATTGAATAAAAAATCATCCATAAACAATAAGATCAACCGCAAACAGGCAGCACTTCTCTTCACAGGTGCTGCCTATTTTATTATAAACACATAAGCAACATAACATAGCAACAGCGCCACACCAACAATCACAGCAAACTTCAATTTCAGACGAAACAACTTGTCGTTATCAGCCCTCTCCTTTTCCACTGTATTTTTCCTTATATGGTCTATACTGTCGGCCGACATATCCGGAAGTTCACGTCCCCAGCTCACGGTTCTCCTTGTCACGACGCATCATGTCGTTTATACATCCTAAAGTTCCCATACTATAATATTTTATTTCCCTAAGGTAATAAAACTTGAGAACAAATGCAAGCAAACTCCTATACAGTCGGTTTTGATTTAACAAACTTATTGCCAAGCCACTTCCTTACAGGTTCATCATAAAGTTTCAGACACGCGTATGCCAATGCTATACTGCCGAAATAAACCATTGCCGAAACCATCCACGTTTTCCCCAGTGTATAGAGCTTGTTCTCTATAAGCCAAGAGTAGAACACATACATCACTGGATAATGAACGGCATATAGAGGATATGATATGTCGCCCAAAAAACGACAGATAGCTGTTGATTTCTTGTCGGTAGTCTTACCTGACGCACCTATGCATACCAGAACAGGAAATACAATTGCAATACATACCATCTCGAACACTCCGTTAAGACATACAGGTGATTTCCCTTCAATATATGGAACACAGAAAATTGCAATCAGCACAACAGTGC
>CALUPA010000118.1 GCA_944322395.1 uncultured Phocaeicola sp. | reverse complement strand
GTCCTTTCAGCTACATAGAAGGAAAAATCAACAGCAACGAAATAGTACTGATGCAGTGCGGTATAGGAAAAGTAAACGCAGCTGCCGGAACAGTGGAAATGATAAACAACTTCCAGCCTGACTGTATCATCAGCACCGGTGTGGCTGGAGGTATAGACACTTGCCTGAAGGTGATGGATGTAGTGGTAAGCCGTAATATAGTATATCACGATGTATGGTGTGGCGAAGGCAATGCCTACGGACAAATTCAAGGACTGCCTACTTTCTTCGAAGGTAATGAAACCCTCTACAATACAGCAATGTCGTTAGACACAGAAACAGCAATCCACGGTGGCCTCATCTGTACAGGCGACAAATTCATCACCGACCGTAAGGAACTGGACGAAATAAAATCAAACTTCCACGAAGGTCTGGCTGTAGATATGGAATCTGCTTCAATAGCTCAGGTATGCTATCTGTATAAGGTTCCGTTCATAAGCTTCAGAATCATCAGCGATACTCCGGGAGCAGAAAACCACTTCGACCAATATCTGAACTTCTGGGGAGAAATGGCTAACCGTTCGTTCAAGGTGACAGAAACATTCCTTAAGGCATTACCTAACAGAATTGGATAATTTTTAATTATTAATTTTTTAATTCTTCACTCATGGAAAAGATACCAAGCTTTACAATAGACCATATCCGCTTATTACGCGGAATATACGTATCAAGAAAAGACCAGGTAGGAACAGAAACTGTAACTACATTTGATGTCCGCATGAAGGAACCTAACCGCGAACCCGCATTAAGTCCTTCGGCTATCCACACAATTGAACATCTGGCAGCAACATTCCTTCGCAACCATCCTGTATGGGCTGACAAAATTATATACTGGGGTCCTATGGGCTGCCTGACAGGTAACTATCTTGTAGTAAAAGGTGACTTGAAATCGGCAGACATTCTTCCGCTGATGATAGAAACTTTCCGTTTCATTGCCAATTATGAAGGTGAAGTTCCGGGAGCTACAGCAAAAGACTGCGGAAACTATCTGATGATGAATCTTCCTATGGCAAAATGGGAAGCAAAAAAATATCTCGAAGAAGTATTGGAAAAAGCAACAGAAGATAATCTTAATTATCCGGCATAAGGGAAAAAGCCGTTCAGCGAACGTTTAGTGAATGTTCGCTGAACAGCTGATAAATTAAAAGACCGCTACAGATTTCCGTATATTATCCAAAATGGCAGACAACTTGCTATCATGTCTGGCCATCTGCATATTATATGCAGACTGCATATTAATCCAAATGTAAGCAGGAATATCTGTTGCTGCTTCTATCTTAAGAGCCGTATCAGTAGTTATAGGTCTTTTGCAATTTATAATCTCATTAAATGCAGTATATGCCATACCTATAATAGCAGCAAATTTACGCTGCGAAATACCACGCGCCTGAAGTTCATCTTTAAGCATCTCTCCGGGATGTATCGGTATAGATGGAACCAATTCGTATGGGGCATAAATTTTCTTTGATGTATCCATATTTACTTATTTATAATGGTTACTTATATCCAATAATCGACATACAGTTATTATCTGCTCGCCCATTTCTTCTCTTACAGTAAATTCCAGTCGATACTTACGGTTTACTCTAACTGACGAAATTCCTTCCTTATCTCCATGCAATGCTTCATAGTTTAAAGCATTAAAACGGAATAAATCGGTTATGGTATTAGCTGAAATAATAGCAAACACAGCTTTCTGGTATCCTCTTATGACCTCTGGCTGATAGCGGTGTTTTCTATCATTCGTATGACCATTTTCAAACAGCTCACGCAGATATTCTTTATCAAACTCAATATACATTAATTTTATATTATTGCCTGACACAAAGATAGTAGTTTTATTCATATTCACCAAATAAGTGAACATTTAATTAATGTTCCGGAATCCATCTTCATATACTCCACCCCATTCTGAGCAATCCTGCTACCCCGCTAAAATGTCCATTATGAACATAATGCAATGCAGGCTGAAAGTAAAGGTTATTCCTTAACTGAATTTTGCAGGTTAATTCAGATGCGACTTCATTTTCTGTTGAGAAAGTTGCATATCCTACAAAAGCACCGGCTTCTATCTTTTTTCCGAGTTCTACCAGTGATCCTATACCGAAATAGTTTCTACATTCCGCATTCTTATACAGCGAACCTGAAGCCTGCAATAGCAAATAAACTTTATCTGATAATTTCCGTTCAACATATCCCCATAACACTCCGTTCACTCTATTTTCTTTTTTCTGTTCCGGAAGTTCTTCTGTTCCCTCCACATCAGAAACACTGACGCTGCTACATACAGCACCGCCCATATAATAACAGCCAACATCATTAATATAGTTTAAAGAAGTTACACCTATCACTCCATCAGAAGACGGACAGAAACGAAACACATTATCTCTTTCCGCAAAGTTTTTATATCCTTTTCCATTATATACTGAAAACTCAAAGTTTATTTTATCAAACGACAATTTATAATCTATTCCCAAAGAGGCACAAGGATAATTGGCCAAAGGATAATTTACTGACATTGTAGGAAATATTCCGCATGAACTGTTGGTAAACAAAGAAGTTACAGGAGAGGTAAAATAATCCTCATTCAGATTTCTGACACCTATGAATAGTGCAGAAGCACCGTTTTTCCATTCCAGTCCAATCACAGCGGGAGCCAATGGTGTATTTTCCTCTTCAATATTTGAAAAAGTAAGCCTGTCGTCCATCAATCCGTCAGCCGTTGTTTCCGAAATACTTACCGTTGCCATGGCGAAATTTATATTACGTACAGGACTGTATGTAAAATTCATACTAAGGAGATTAACCCAATTAATTTTCTTACGGAAATCAGTCTGTATCTCTGTAGTATATTCCATTCCGAAATCCGTATTACCGGCATTAAGGTGGAGGGTGCCAATTATCAAGGCACCCACCATCATTCTTATTCTTTTTACTGACATTTCCCATTCAAGTTTTCAATTATAACCATTTTACAAATTTTCTTATATACCAGTTCTTTATCATCTGTGTGAGAACACAATAGGACAACAATATTCCGAATAGCCATGGGAAATAGCTCAACGGTAGAGGTTGCAAACCTATGGCACTTCCGAAACTGCTGAAAGGAATGAACAGACCGATGGCAACAATTATCACTGTAAGGCATCCGACCTGCCAGGATGAACGGCTCTGTATAAAAGGTATTTTGCGGGTTCTTATCATGTGGACAATAAGAGTCTGCGACAACAGTCCTTCTACAAACCAGCCTGACTGGAACAATGCCTGATGTTCCACAGAATTACATCCGAATACATACCACATCACTACATACGTCAGTATATCGAATATAGAGCTTATAGGTCCTATATACATCATGAAACGACTCAAATCAGAAGCATCCCAACGACGAGGTTTCTTTAGATACTCCGCATCCATCCTGTCGAAAGGTATTGTAGTCTGCGACACGTCATACAGCAAATTCTGTATCAGCAGATGAATAGGCATCATAGGCAGGAAAGGCAGGAAGGCACTGGCAGCCATCACACTGAACATATTACCGAAGTTGGAACTTGCAGTCATCTTTATATACTTTGTAATATTCCCGAAAGTCTTTCTGCCTTCAAGCACACCATCTTCAAGCACCATAAGATCTTTTTCCAACAGAATGATATCCGCACTCTCCTTGGCAATATCAACAGCAGAGTCGACAGATATACCTATATCCGACTGGCGCAATGCAGCCGCATCATTTATTCCATCTCCAAGGAAACCCACAGTATTATCCTGCTCCTGAAGAAGAGTTATAATGCGTGTCTTCTGCATCGGAGTAAGTTTTGAGAATACAGTAGCTTTGGCCACAGCTGTTCTCTGTTCTTCTTCTGACATTGAATCGAATTCCGGGCCGGTAACAGAGTTTGCAGTATCAATACCTACCTGACGGGCGATGGTACGCACAACGGCATCATTGTCTCCGGAAAGTACTTTCACCTCTACACCATGTTCATGCAACTGGCGGATAGCATTAGCAACCGATGGTTTCGGTGGATCAAGAAAAGCCAGGTATCCTATAAGAACCATATCGTTTTCATCGTCAATGCAGAAATCTGATTCCTTATCAAGAAAACTCTTTTGCGCCACCGCTATCACCCTCATTCCCTGACGATTCATTCTCTCACTTATCTCGCGTGCCTTATCTTTCAATTCTACAGTAAGAGGGTGTACATCACCTGCAAACTCTGCATGCGTGCATATTTCCAGCATCTCTTCCACCGCTCCCTTGGTTATAATCTGACGTTTTCCCTGTGTATCCTCCACCACTACCGACATGCGGCGACGTGTAAAGTCGAAAGGTATCTCATCTACTTTACGGTAATTATCTTTCAGATATTCAAGCGAAAGGTCTTTCACGTGCGAAAGAATAGCCTTGTCCAGAAACTGTTGAAATAGGCATGACGCAGGATACGCTTGTTCTCGTCGTTGCTGCCATCGGCATTGATATATTTTTCCAGGACTATCTGGTCGCATGTCAATGTGCCGGTCTTGTCTGTACACAAGATGTTCATTGCTCCGAAATTCTGGATGGCATTAAGGTCCTTCACTATGGTTTTCTTTTTCGACATAGCTACTGCCCCCTTTGACAAGTTGGCAGTAACAATCATAGGAAGCATCTCCGGTGTAAGACCTACAGCTACGGATACGGCAAAGATGAAAGCCTCCAACCAATCGCCTTTAGTAATGCCATTAACAAGGAAAACAAAAGGAATCATCACAAGCATAAAGCGGATGAGCAGAAAGCTGACTTTGCTGATACCCTTGTCGAAAGCTGTAGCTGCACGATGTCCTGCTATACTGCGTGCAATAGTACCAAGATATGTATTATTCCCTGTAGCAATGACTATACCGACACCGGAACCGCTCACCACATTGGAGCCCATGAAGCAGATATTACCCAGTTCCACTACACTGCCACTCTTTGCACCCTTACAGTCCGGCGTTTTCTCTATAGGGTCCGATTCTCCTGTCAGCGATGCCTGACTTACGAACAGGTCCTTAGCTTCAACAATACGCACATCGGCAGGAATCATATCTCCGGCAGCTATTCTCACTACATCACCGGGAACAAGCTCCGTAATGCTTATCTCGCAGGTATCGTCATCGTCCTGCCTTATTACACTGCAAGTATTGGTTACCATCTTCAGCAAGGCCTCGCTCGATACATTTGCTTTCCACTCCTGCCAGAAACGAAGTATCGAACTTGATACAACCATTACAGATATGATTATTATGGCAGTCCAGTCCTGTTCACCCGGAGCGGCAAGAGCTACATCAAGAATAAACGAAACAATGACCAATATGGTAAGAACACCTATAAACGGATTTATGAACGCCTTAACAAAGGTTGATATAGGATTTTTCTTTTTCTCATGTTCCACCTCGTTCTCGCCATACTCGGAACGGCGGATTTCCACTTCTTCGGCAGAGAGCCCTCGCGGGTTGGTCTGAAAATAGTTGAATACTGAGCCTACAGGCTGTGAAGCAGCAAGAAATACTTTTTTCTTCCTCAACATTGTTCTTTCTTTTTTCAGCGTTACACATTATGGTTAAATTTCACGCTGCAAAGGTAGTTTGGAGACGTTTAGAACAGTGTTAGAAGACTATTAGAACGATATTAGAATTCCATTAGAACAATGTTCAGAGATGCTCAATCTCCACCACAAATGTCGTCCCCTTCCCTTCGTCGGACAATACATTGATTTTACCCTGATGAAGATTTATAATCTTCTGGGCCAGAGCCATACCTATGCCATGACCAGCTGCAACATGTTCCTGCTTACCTCTGTAAAACAGCTTGAAAATGTTCTGTCTCTCATCATCGGAGAGTCCCGCTCCATTATCGGACATGCGGACTACTGTCCATTTGTCCCAAAATGAAATCTGCACAAATGAGGTTCTGTCCGGTGAATACTTGCAATTATTCTCTATCAGATTTGAGAAAGCGATACTGAGAAGATATAAGTTCCCGCTGACAGTTACAAAACGGTCATCATCCGTTTCCTGTTCATCGAAAACCAGTTCAATCTTATATTCAGGATGTGCCCTGAGAATACATTCGCGCACATCCAGCAAGAGTTCGTCAAGACGTATCTCCTGCATACTTATCTGTTCCTTACCATAATCCGCCTTGGCAAGATTAAGAAGTCCGTCTATAAGACTGTTCATCCGGCAAGCATCATTCATCACATTGTCAAGTGCATCCCTATACTGCTGCGGAGTACGTTCCTTCTGAAGAGTTATCCCCAGTTCTGCCATCAAAGCGGCAAGCGGTGTTCTCAATTCGTGTGACACATTGCTTACGAACATCTTCTGAGAATTAAAAGACTCTTCAAGCCTTGAAAGCAAATCATTGAATGTAGTAGCCAACTCGCCCAGTTCATCCTTTTCATTCTTGACAGGCAAACGGCGACTGATACTTGTGGCAGTGATATTCTCTGCCTCTGCCACAATATCACGGATTGGTTTCAATGCCGCTCGCGAAAGATAATATCCGGAAACAAACAATAGGCCAACCCCAATAACAAACAATACTATAAGTGCATTAAGAAGAGAGGAGAGATTATCATATCCATATCCGTCGTATGCAGCTGCTGTAACGACATATTTCCTTCCTCCATAATCATAAAGCATACCTATACACTGATAACCGTCCACATAGAACTCCATATCACCATCGGTCGCTATGGTATGTATCATGGCGCTATCCTCCTTTATTATGTCATTCTGTACCGCATCATGATATAGCATACGGAATGAAGTGTCATATACAGCCACTTCCACCTCGTTGATAAACTTGCGGTTATTCAAATATATGGACTGCATTATTTCCGAGTCCACCTGTCCTCCAAGAAAGAGATGGGCCTTGGTCACAGCCTCGCTCCTAAGGTCATGAAAAAATGTTCTGCTTCGAATACGCTCACTTGCCACATATACCATAGACAGGCATAGCACGAATACTGCGGCCGTTACAAGTGAATTTTTCAGAGTAAGTGCGGTTCTTATCTTCATAGTAGTTTATCGGTTAATATAAACCCCATTCCGGGTTTGGTGTGTATAAGTTTAGTATCGAAATCCTTGTCTATCTTCTTGCGCAGATAGTTTATATAGACATCTATGAAGTTCGTACCCGTATCGAAATGCGTATTCCATACCTTCTCTGCTATCTCCATACGGCTTATCACCCTTTCAGAGTTCTCAACCATATAAACAAGCAGGTTATATTCTTTCGGAGACAGTTTTATCTGCATTCCGGCACGAGTCACCTCACATGTATTAAGATTGATTGAGATGTCAGAATATGATACAGAGTCCGGTCTTACGACCTGTGGCGATGAATATCTTTTCAGCAGTACCCTGATACGTGCATTAAGTTCCCTGAAGTCGAAAGGTTTCAGCATATAGTCGTCCGCTCCGGCATCAAAACCGTCAAGTTTATCATCGGTAGAGCCAAGAGCTGTAAGCATAAGTACCGGTATATCTGGATTTATTTTCCTTATCTCCTTACATAACCCGAAGCCGTCAAGCCCTGGAAGAACAATATCAGATATAACCAGATGGAACTCGTTAGAGCGAAACAGACGCAGCCCCATCTCCCCATCGTATGCCACCATAACACTGTAACCGTTTTCCTCAAGTCCGGTTTTAAGAAGGTCAGCTACACGCTTCTCATCTTCTACTATCAATATACTCTGCATGACACAATTTTTTATTGGTTTAGGCAAAGATAATATTTATAAAAAAACGCCTTGTCGTTTTAATTAAAATAACAAGACATTTTAATCAAAACGACAAGGCGTTTAAAAAAAATGAGTTATCACCCGTTTAAATACAGGAAATAACTCATTTTTAAATTTCCGTGCAGCAAGTAATAATTACTTACGCAAGCCAAGCTCTTTAACGATAGCACGATATCTTTCGATGTCGCGATCCTTC
>CALUPA010000117.1 GCA_944322395.1 uncultured Phocaeicola sp. | reverse complement strand
CCTTGGCGCTGGCCGTTCCCCGACCGATGAGTTTTATAGAGAAAAATAATGCGTGACACAGTTTATTTTACACTACCATAAAAGCGGGACAATCGTATGAAAGTTCCGCTTTTATTGTTTTTATATTTTTAAGGATTTTATTCCCACTCGATTATTTTATTGTTTCTTTTGTTAAATGTATTATTCTTATTATAAGAACTTTAACTATATTATTTGACATTTGATTTTAGAACTGGTGTCAAAAACTGGTGTCATTTAATATTCTTCTTGATGGAAAGTAATAGTACCATCTATAGACAATGTACCGTTTTCATTTTCTGACGGCAAACGCCTAACAGTATCCCATACGGCATTTTTGAACTGAATAACAATCTTGCTTTCAGTTGCTTCTTTTAAAATGATTTCTCCATTTTTAAAGGTATATTCCGTATCATATATATCCATGCTACTTGCTTTCATAAATGTTTCTACTTCTGTGTATGATGCGATATTTTGGTTAACAAAATCAGACAAGTCCTCTTTATTAACTTTAAATCTGAATTCAGTGCCTGTAATATCATCCTTGTAATATATTGAAGAGTAAAAATCGAAATAATTTCTTTTTATATCGAATGAACTCGGAATATACAAATTCTCATCATTTAAATTAACATAACAGGTTTCTCCGTTTACAATAACTTTTTCTCCATTGCTTTTATCTCCGTCTTTTGTTGCATCATCCTTTGAGCAGGCAGAAAGAATTAAACTTGTAATTGATACTAAAACGATAAATGATAGATTTAAAAAATTTCTCATAGCTTTTGGTTTTAAATAAATTAATATTCTTGTTGAAATGTTTCTCTTAATATTTAGAATTTGTAACCTATAGATATTGTAAGATTTTTAGTTTTCATTTTTGGGGTTAAATCAAAGGATGTACCATCTTCATATTCTCCACCTTCATCTATTTCCATTTGGTTATATAAATCAATAAATCCCCAGTCATAACCTATAGCTAAACTATATTTGTGTTTAAGTTCTACCCCAAACCTAAGACCAGCACCGACATCAAACCTCTTTAAACCGTCTTTGCCAAATGTATTATAGCTATATTCTGTCATAGACCAATCACCAAATCCATCACTGTCTAATTCCTCAGTCTTTGTCTTTCCGAACAGCCCAAAAGAGAAATATGGACCGACTTCTCCAAAAATGGAAAAATCATTGTTGATATTGTACCTATATCCCATATGAATAGGAATATCCAAAAAGTTAGCTTTGGTCTTTGCTCCACCTAAGTCGCCATAATCTTGTTTACATCCTTTCATGGAGAAAACAGCCCCAGCATTCACATATACCCCATCGGCAATAGAGGGTATTCCCAATTCAGCTTTTGCTCCAATATGAAAGCCAGGTTTTGAGCCTAATCCTCCAATGTTGGAAACATTAAGTCCTGCAAACCCTTCCCATTGAATGTTGCTTTGCGCATTAACTTCAATAGTAAAGGCCGCCATTAAAACAAATAATAATTTCTTCATTGTTTTATTGTTGCATTATGGCTCTTAATGCAGTTTAATTGATAAATGAATAGGCATAAAAAGAAAGTGTGAGCCTGTTAGTCTAATCCACTGATAGGCTCTGGACTGCCCGTATAACAGATTAAAAAACAGCTCACACCTTTGGCTGTATATGTTGTTGGATAACATATATAACAAACCAAAGGAAGTACGCCTATTATTCCAGTTATACGGTGAATTGTCCAGATTCATCAGTTGGAATGTACTAAACGCTTCCTAATTTATGTCTTGTTGCTTCTGCAACGGCACAAAGTTAATAAAAGTTTAGGAATAGGCCGTACTTTATGAGCTGTTATTTTAAATTATATATTAAAATCTTTCTTTATTCTTTGAACTGTACTAATACCAATGTTGCATAGTTGAGCAATATTACGGATTGAATATCCTTTTTTTAATAGTGCGATAACTTCTTTGTATTCTTCTTTTTTTTGCTCTATTGTTTTTGTGCTTCCTACTTTTCTTCCCAGTTTACCGCCTTTTGCAATATACTGTGCTCTACCACTATTAAGTCTGAATTTTATATTCTCTCGTTCCAGCTGTGCACAAGTAGAAAGAGTTGCAATCATAATTGGCGCAAAGGTTGATGGCTGCTTATTTTCATCCAGCAACGTAAATTGCTCTTTTTGCATGAACAAGTTAATCTTATTATCTACAAGTCTTTTTACTACTTCCAGCACCTCAAAGGCATTTCTACCTAAGCGACTAAGTTCTGATACCAGTAGTATATCAATTGAGTTAGCTTCGCAATAGTCTAAAGTCTCAACTAATACTGGGCGTTCGGAGTTCTTTTTTGCTCCACTGATTTTTTCTTCAAAAATACTTGTTACTTCTAACTGTCTATATTCTGCATAGGCTTTGAGGTCTGCTACTTGTCTATCTGTATTCTGTCTGTCGCCAGTTGAACTAACTCTTGTATATATTACTGCTTTCATATAGTTGCGTTTGAATTACTGTACAAAGATATAAAAAATAAATATGTATTCAAATAAATCAAAGAATAAAATAATAACAAAATCTGTTTCTTTTGAAATTAAATAATAGATTTATTTGAATACATTTGCTGGTTGAATACATGGCTATGCTACTAATGCCAATATATCTATATTGTCGTTCATCTTCTTTAATCGTTCTAAAAATTCTCTATATGGCTCTAATGTCCTTTTTACAGATGTGGTTGCTGGTATCATACTTCTAATTTTAGCTTCTAATTTTTCTAAGTCAAAGTCATTATCTTTTAATACGAGTTCTTTTAAATAATCTTTCCACATTGTTGAATGGTATGATTTTATTTTAGGGTCTATTATATTGCTTAATAAATCAAATATTGGATTAGCCTCCGAACTTAATACATTAGATAAGCTGTTGTTCTCTATATTTAGCATTTCTCTCATTTGTGCCATTGAATTAATGTTGACTTCAAATCTGATTTTATCTTTAAAATAATCAAAAAATCTATTTCTGTTTTTCAGTGAATTTAGAAATTTTCGATTTGTTACTTTCATTAATTCCTTACGCTTATCGTATATTATTATCCTGCGTTTGTATTTTGGTGTTTTTGCTACTTTTTCAATGCTTATGCCTTCTTTGTTGTATCTTTTAAGTTTCCATTTTTCATAGTTCTTGATACTCTTTCTGATTTGTGTGCATATTTCCTTAATTTGTAAATTAATTTCAAAATCCTTTGTGACGTCACATTTTACTACTATACTATCATATAAAATATCTTCTATGTCTATTTTACATATTCCCAATTTATTTATATTGCTTAAGCACTGTTCAATATTATCTATATTGATAAGACTTATACAATCATCCTTAAGTATTTTGCTTGTAAATTCTATTACGAGTTCATTTTTCATGTAATTTACATTTATCAATAATTGATACGGTTCAGTTTGTTTGTAAATATGTCCTTCTATTTCTCCATTTCTTATTATTGTTGAGAAAATATTATTTTGTATTGATGATATATATAATGGTTTTGTTACAAGTTTTAGCTTATCAAATGTAAGCATATATTATTGATATTTTGATTAGAGAATTTTATAAATCCTCTATTATTTTTCTTGCATTTCTGCAAGTTCTGTCTTCTTGATAAGTGGTTATATTCTTATCAAATTGCCGACACTTCCAGTAGTTTTTCATAGCTTCCGAAATTGCTTGCTTGTGCTGCTGGGATTTACTTTTGCCAGTAAGGCTTTTGCTGATTAATCTTTTGGTACTTTCATTTTTCTTTCTGTTTTTAAGTTTACTTGAAATTTTCATTTTAATTCTCTCATTCATAATACTTACCATTTTATATATAATAAATAGTAGGTAAGTTGGTTATTTTTTATTTTTTTGCTGGAAAAATAATATACAAAACTGTTTCAATATAGAAATGCTTATACATACTCCCTCACTGGGTTGGGATACTTAGGGAGGGGGAGAGGGTTACTCTCTAAATGCTTTAGCTACAATTTTAGCATGTTCTGATTTGTCAAGTTTAATATATTTCATAAAGTTCTCTTCGGTTGTATGCCCTGTAATTGCCATTATGCTTATAGTTGGTATGCCTTTAAGATACATAAGTGTTGCAAATGTTCTTCGTGCCGTATGGTTCATTATGCAGTTGAATTTAGGCTTTGTTTCAATTATACATTTACCGCCTCTTATCTTTGATAATGTTATATCATTATCTATTCCAGCTATTTGAGCGCATTTCCTAATATGCCTTAATGACTTTGACCTATCAACACATTTAGGTAACTTTCCGTCATACTTCTTTAGTATATCCTTAACCATTGGGTGTAATGGTATCTCAACTGTCTGTCTTGTCTTATGTGTATGTACTGTCATAGTATCATTGGATATGTTAGCATTTGATAAGTCTCTCCAGTCACCATATCGCAGTCCGGTCCAACAAGCAATGATGAATAAATCTCTTGTGATTTCAATTCGGCTCTTAGGGTCTATTTGTGCCTTTATTTCATCTTTTGTAAAATCTATATCATATATCTTCTTAATCTCATCTTCCGTAAGATATATATTTTCCACTTCCCTACATTTAGTTTGGTAGTGATGGAATGATTTATCCGTTATTATTCCTTTCTCTTCTGCTTCTTTTAGCCATACCTTTATTATGCTGAATTGGCTGGCAATTGTATTTGGAGCATAGTTCTGTTCCAGTAGCCATGAAGTAAAAGCCTCTTCAAAATCCTTGTTGAATATGTTCCAGTTCAGATTTATACTTTTGTCATTACAGAACTCTTCTAACCGTTGTAATGCGTTCGTATGATTATAGATTGTACCAGTAGATATTCTTACTCCAGTTTCTCTATTTACAGTTTGCTTCTTTCTCTCTATATAGGATATAATGAAGTCTTTAGTGGTGTACTTTATATCCTTAATTCGATTATAGATATATTCCTCAAATGTCTCTTTATTATATTCAAGGCTTCTGCTCATTAGATTATCACCAGATGCTAATTTTAAGTAATCATCACAAAATCCGATAATCTCTTTTAACCGTTTGTTTATTTCTTTATTTTTGTTTGCCACTATTTTACCTAAAGAGTTGCTTGTATTGGCACACTCTCCAATTTCACGTCTGTTTTTTTTTATCCAGTATTCTTTGTTAATAAGTTCACCCGTGTATATGCGTGCACGTACATTGTTAATTGTGCAGGTCAACCAAATCTGTGAGTTTCCACTTTTCATGGTTTTCAAGTTGAAGTTAATCCTTAGTCTTGTGTGGTCGTTTATTGTTAACATATTTATGAATTTAGTGGTTACTGTGCAAACGTATATAAAAGAAAATTAAAAAACAAAATTCTGATATAAAAATTTTCTTCCACTAAGTTATAGGATTATTCTATTCAGGGAAAATTTATTTTTTATGGGTGGTGTCAAAAACTGGTGTCAATTTAAATATATTAACATAAGTGTAAAAATATGCTCCAGGTGGCTTATAGCGTGCTTTTTGGCTGTATATCAACAAAATAGCCCCAACTTTTTTCAGGTTGAGGCTACTCCAAATGCCTTTAGAAAGGCTATAAATAGTGTTTAAATTACTCCCACTCGATTGTTGCAGGTGGTTTTGAAGAGATATCGTAGCAAACGCGGTTTACGCCTTTTACTTTGTTGATGATATCGTTAGAAACCTTTGCCATGAACTCATATGGAAGGTGAGCCCAATCGGCAGTCATCGCATCTGTACTTGTTACGGCACGCAATGCAACGGCACGTTCGTATGTACGTTCGTCACCCATTACACCTACGCTCTGTACAGGCAACAGGATAACACCTGCCTGCCATACCTGGTGGTACAAAGATGTTTCGTTTCCTTCAGCATCCTTGGTTTTCCAGTCACGCAATCCCTGGATGAAGATATCGTCTGCATCCTGAAGAATACGTACTTTCTCGCGAGTGATATCGCCAAGAATACGTACAGCCAAACCAGGACCTGGGAAAGGATGACGAGTGATAAGATGTTCAGGCATTCCAAGTTCCCTACCTACACGGCGAACTTCGTCCTTGAACAACAGACGCAATGGTTCGCAAAGTTTCAAGTTCATCTTTTCAGGCAGACCACCTACGTTGTGGTGACTCTTGATTACTGTACCTGTAATAGAAAGAGACTCGATGCAGTCAGGATAGATAGTACCCTGAGCCAACCATTTAACATCCTTTATCTTGTGAGCTTCTTCGTCGAATACATCGATAAAGCCTTTACCTATAATCTTACGTTTACGTTCCGGTTCTGTAACACCAGCCAGTTCGCTGAAGAACTTTTCGCTTGCATCAACGCCGATTACGTTTAGACCTAGACATTCGTAGTCGTGAAGAACGTTCTTGAATTCGTTCTTACGCAACATACCGTGGTCAACGAAGATACATGTAAGGTTCTTTCCTATAGCCTTGTTAAGAAGAACAGCTGCAACTGAAGAGTCAACACCACCACTCAAACCAAGCACCACCTTGTCATCGCCAAGTTGAGCCTTTAGTTCGGCTACTGTTGTTTCGATGAATGAAGCTGCACTCCAGTCCTGCTTACCACCGCAGATATCAACTACGAAGTTTTTCAGAAGCAGAGTACCATCTTCTGAGTGGAATACTTCCGGATGGAACTGAACACCCCAAAGCTTTTCGTTCTTTGCCTGATAAGCAGCTACTGCTACCTTGTCGGTAGAAGCTATGATTTCGAAGTTTTCAGGTATTGCTGTGATTGTGTCTCCATGACTCATCCAAACCTGTGAGTTTTCGCGTACACCCTTGAGAAGAGGGTTCTGGTGGTCGAACTTAGCTAGATGTGCACGTCCGTATTCACGTGTGTTGGCTGGTTCTACCTTACCTCCGTTAGTGTATGACATGAACTGTGCGCCATAGCATATACCCAAGATAGGATATTTGCCACGGATGTCAGTGAGGTCTACCTTGAAAGCCTTTTCATCATAAACAGAGAATGGGCTTCCTGAAAGGATTACACCGATAACAGACGGATCATTGTGTGGGAACTTGTTGTAGGGAACAATCTCGCAATACATGTTCAGTTCGCGGACACGGCGACCGATAAGCTGTGTAGTCTGTGAACCGAAGTCGAGAATAATAATCTTTTCCTGCATATAAGTTTATTGGTTAAAATAATAACTGTGCAAAGTTAATAAAAAGTAGGGATATTATTTTTATAAATTCCCATTAAATTGTGTTTAAGCATTGATTATACCGGATTTGCCTTACACTTTTCCCTCCAGCCATGCATCAATCATCTGTCTGGCTATGCTCAGTTTCTTTGGAATTTCCGGCATATTGTCGCGCGAATAGAACTCACCGGCACTGAGTTCCTCGTCTTGAAGCTTGATAGTTCCGCTTTCGTAATCGGCTATGAAACCTATCATTATACCGCTCGGATAAGGCCACGGCTGACTGCCGAAATATCTCAGATTCTTAATCTTCAGTTCTGTTTCTTCCATCACTTCGCGGCGTATACATTCTTCAAGTGTTTCGCCAGCTTCAAGGAAACCTGCTACAAGGCCTTTATATTGTCCGCGAAAGTTCTTTGCATGCACCAATAGCACCTGATCATCTTTCTTGATAAGAACTATAACGGCAGGTGATATGCGCGGATAGAATTCCTGACGGCACTCAGGGCAGCGCTTGGCGATGGGAGAGACTTGCACTGTAGGGACACCACACATAGGGCAGTAACGGCTGTTCTTGTCCCAGTTCAGTATCTGCGAAGCTTTTCCGGCTCTGTAATATTCTTCGAACGGAAGTACGTCGTATGAGGCTCTCAGGTCTTTCATCATCATCTCGCTGTCCTCATTTCCGGGAACGGGGGCATATATAGCATAAGCCTTTGCTGTGTATCCGTAAATTTCTCCTATGGTATGTATGCTGCTGCCTACAGGAACTGTCACTGGAGGTTCTTCGCCGTATGGTATATGGTATTTACCTTCGGAGTCTTTTACTATTAGAAGTTGTCCGGAGTTGAATACGAACCATCCGAATTTTTCTTTTTCTTCCATTTTTTATTTCTAAGTAACTATTCAAAATTAATTTTACATATATGAGTAATTCACAAATAAGTTCGTACCTACAGATGCTAGAGCTCT
>CALUPA010000116.1 GCA_944322395.1 uncultured Phocaeicola sp. | reverse complement strand
TACACCACAGTGCTGCCAGTCCTGCAAAGAAGATATAGATAAGAGTTCCTTTTCCGAGGATGGTGTATATACGTCCGGTATGTATCTCCTGTGCAAAGTTCCATAGCGACATAGGCAGTGAAGAAAGATTTTCGGGCATATGTAGTGCTGAACTACCCTTGTAATATTCAACTACGAAAGGCTTCTCTCCTATATTATCGCAGTATCCTGATACGGCATATTTCCCAAACGGAGGACCTACAACATCTTCTGCCTTTTCTCCGGTGAAATAATCAATAGAAACCTGTCTGCTTCTGTCCCATACGTACATACCGCTGAAAGACCCCATTAGCCAGTTGCCACAGGAATCTTTCTGCCACACATTAACCCCCATAACACTGACAGGAGGAGTTTTCTTCAGTTTAACAGGAACAGACCGTAGTGTAGTCAAAGAGAAGATACCTTCAGATGAAGACAGTAACCAGTCGCCATATTCGACATCATAGCGAAGCATACGCAGTCTGTCGTTCCAGGCATTATCGCTGTCGGCAATGGTATAAGGTATAGCCGGAGTGCGGAAAGATACAAGTGCAATAAGTCCAGGCGGACGCAGACACCATCCGGTAAAAGATACGAACAAAAGTATTACGAAAGTATATCGCCCCAGTTTGTCGTGCCAGTTGAGGGATGTCTTCATTAGTTGAGTGCTTCCTGTGGCAGTTTTACCACTTCTGCGGCTTCTCCTTATATATTTAGGGAGAAGCCAGTAAGCAAGACCTGTAAGACACAGCACAATCAGTATAACTGCCACTGCATCCATAATCAGTTTTCCCACTATGCCGAACATCTCTCCGCTATGCATCAGCCATACGGTACGGAAAAGCGATACCTTACCATCGTATCCGGCTGGAGCCTTTAATTCTAACCTCCTGAATTCATTATAAGGACTGACAGAAACATAAATATATGAACGTCCTACCACCACCATGGTATCCCCTTTCAGAACCAGATCTGATATACGTTCGTGAGCTGAAAGAATCAGAGGGGTACTCTCCCATCCTTTTCCATCGTTCCTGTACAGACCAAATTGTCCTGCAGCAAAAAGAGCACCGTCAGGAGTCTGAACCATAGCTTTGATATTGCGGAAGTCGGCACCTATGGGAAGTCCGGTATTGAAATCAGACACATACACTCCGGTTGAATCTGTTTTCCAGATTCCGCTGTTTCCATAGATATATACATTATTATCATTACATCTGATAGAGCCACGCAGAAGTCCATGATTCCAGTTCTTATACTTATAATCATCCGGCAAGTAATCTCTGCTTACGTTAATATCTGCCACCAGCTCACGATGATTGAGCACTATCCCGCTCAGGCAGAACATAAGCATGAAGAATGCGAATATTATGCCGAACCATTTATGATGTTTTTTCCAGGTGATGCGTTTCATGAAATCTGCTGTATATATAAACCAGATGCAAAAATACGGAAATACAAGCTTAGAAGTCAATATTTCTCATAAGAATATCATTAAGCCAAGCGAGTTATAATACATTTTACATTTTATAATCCTTAATAGTTTAAAAAATATACTTTGTAATTAAAATATATTTTTATACATTTGCACATGTTTATTATTACAAAAAAAGCAATAATCAGGTAAACAAATGAAAAGATCGACAGTTGAAGACGCCATGTTCCCTTCTTGTCCGGTAAGGAATATTTTGGCAAGATTATGTGACAAATGGGCATTACTGGTAATATACATACTTTATTATTCTGACAAGGAAAGTATGAGATTCACTGAACTGAAACAGAAGATGCCGGACATTTCGCAAAGGATGCTGGCAATGACACTAAAAACGCTTGAAGAAGATGGTTACATTACAAGAACCATCTTTCCGGAAGTGCCTCCAAGGGTAGAATATAAACTAACAGAAAGAAGCAGATCATTAAAACCTGTACTTGATTTATTACTTAACTGGGCAATTGATAATATGGATAATATAATGGATGACCGTAAGAAAAATATGAACGTAAACGAACAAGACCGTGAAAAATAAGATATTACATTAACATGAAAGCAGCACAATTAAAGTTATATTCTAAGGAATTTAAAATCTCAATAAACGAAATTCCCATACCTGAACCGATGGATAACGAGGTCCTCATCAGAGTAAAGGCAGCAGCTATCAATCCATTGGAGATATTGACAGCAACTGGAGCAGTAAAACTAATACATAACTACAAATTACCTGTGACATTGGGAAATGAATGTTCTGGGATAGTAGAAAAAATAGGTATCGGTGTAAAAGATTTTCAAAAGGGAGACTATGTTTATTCACGTCTTCCAATAAATAAACCAGGATCTTTTGCAGAATATGTAACTGTTGACTACAAAGCTATAGCAAAAATGCCAGCTAACTATGAATTCACTACAGCAGCTGCAATACCACTGGCAGGGCTTACAGCATATCAAGGCATAGTAGAAGAGATTGAGGCAAAACCTGGAGAGACTTTGCTTATAACAGGAGGTTCAGGAAGTTTCGGTCAAATAGCAGTTCCGATAGCTAAAGCATTGGGACTACGTGTTATTGTCACAGGTAACGAACGTTCCAAAAAACAGTTTATAAAATTGGGCGCAGACATGTATCTTGATTATAAGAAAGAGCTGTATTGGGAGAGATTATCAGGTATCGACCATGTGATAGACACATTAGGCCCTGCAGAGTTTGAACATGAACTGTCTGTTCTTAAAAGAGGCGGACGACTGCTTAGCCTGAGAACATCTCCAAACAAGACTTTTGCCATACGAAACAATTTTCCATTGTATAAAAGGCTGTTGTTTGCATTATCCGGAAACAGATACGACTCTAAGGCAAAAAGCCAAGGAAAAGAATACCGTTTCATGTTCGTGAGATCGGATGGTAGCCAACTGCGTGAAGTAACAAAAATAGTAGAGAAATACAATATTGTACCATCTATTGATCCACATATATTTTCATTGGAACAGATTTGTGATGCCATGAAACTCGTTGCGTACGGGAAAACAGACGGTAAAGTAATTATCAGATTCTAAGACATTACATTTAATATAGGAGATAAATATATGAAGTTTTATGAAATATGTTTCAGCCCAACAGGAGGAACAGAAAAAGTTTCCGCTTTACTAATAAAAGAATTGTCAAAGGAATATACAACTATTGACCTGACAAACAACGGTACGAACTTTAGCGATATTTTTTTATCGCAAGATGATATTGCATTGATAGCTGTACCTTCATTCGGAGGACGTGTACCTAATACTGCTGTAAAACGTTTATCACAGATTAGAGCTAACTGCACGAAAGCCATTCTTGTATGCGTTTATGGTAACCGTGCCTATGAAGATACTCTTGCAGAACTTCAAGATATATCAAGGGATGCGGGTTTCTCTATAATTGCCGCCATTGCAGCTATAGCTGAACATTCAATATCACATAAATATGGTGCAGGACGTCCTGATACAGTTGATTATCAATCTCTAAAGGAATTTGCAGATAAAATAAAAATCAAGATAGACGGAAATGACTGTTCAATACCCGATATACCGGGCAACAGACCATATAGAAAAACTGGAAAAGTAGGTATTATACCAAAACCTACAAAAAAATGTATAAAATGTGGCTTATGCGCAAAATCATGTCCTGTAGGAGCAATAGACAAGAAGAATCCGGCAAAAGTTGATAAAGAAGCATGTATATCATGCATGCGCTGCATCTCTGTATGTCCAACCAAAGCCAGAAAAATAAACGGCATACTTCTGGCAATAGTAAACATGATGCTTAAAAAAAGTTGCTCAGAGCGTAAGAAATGTGAACTGTTTATATAAGCTAAGCAGATAATATGCTTTTATATTGACTGTACACAAAAGAAACGGACACTTAAAGGTATTGCCACAATTTCCCTTTAAGCGTCCGTTTATAATATACGGTATATCCTTAATACCAGATTACATCTTAGTCTTTTCAAACTTGTTCTTTTCTGCCATCAGCAGCTTTTCAAGCTCCTGTGTCTTTTCAGGATTTTCCTTAGCTACATTCTTCTTTTCAGAAGGGTCATCAACTACATTATAAAGCTGTACATCCTTGCTGTTGCCAAGTTCTGTCTTAGTCCAATACTCCAATGCAGGCTTATCGCTTGTTTCGATATATTTCCAACCGTCCTTGACGATAGAAAGCGTATTGTTAAGGTTCTGCTGGATTACATAGTCGCATCCCTTTGTATCCGCTCCGATAAGAGTGTTCAGATAATTGCGGCTGTCAGGAGCCTGTCCTTCAGGTATTTCATAGCCCAGCAAACCTGCGAATGATGCAAAGAAATCTACAGTAGAATAAAGTCCTTCCTGTATGGCAGGCTTAATCTTTTCAGGCCATCTTACAAGAAGAGGTGTACGTGTACCTGCTTCGTATGCACTATACTTACCACCGCGATAGTGAAGCATAGGAGTATGTCCGTTCAGCAATTCGCGAGCCTGGTCCTGATAACCGTCGTCTATCACGGCACCATTATCACTCAGGAACACGAAGATAGTATTGTCGGCAATATTCAGGCTGTCAAGGGTATTCATTATCTCGCCCACTGTCCAGTCCAACTGGAGGATTACGTCTCCACGTGTTCCCATACCACTCTTTCCGGCAAATCTTGGATGTGGAACACGAGGTACGTGTACATCCTGAGTTCCCATATAAAGGAAGAATGTAGTGTCCTTATTGCTTACGATGAAGTCCTTAGCCTTCTGAGTAATGATGTCAGCAATCTTTTCATCATCCCAAAGTGCAGATTTGCCACCTGTCATCCATCCGATACGTGGAATACCGTTGATGATGGTATTATTGTGTCCCTGACTTGGTTTCAGTTTTACTAGTTCCGGATTTTCCTCACCAGTAGGCCAATCACCCACCTTATGGTCGTAGCTCACGGTTATAGGATCATTAGGATCAAGTCCGTCCACACGTCCGTTTTCCACAAATACACATGGCACACGGTCTACAGTAGCAGGAATGATGTATTCATAATCGAAACCTATATCCTGTGTGTTAGGTTTGATAAGTCCGTTGAAGTCTGTTCCGCCTTTAGGACCAAGGCCTAGATGCCATTTACCTACGGCAGCAGTAGCATAACCTTCAGCCTTGAACATATCGGCCATGGTAGTACATTCGGTATTGATAATCAGTTCTGAGTTGCCCGGTGCGATACCTGTATTCTCCTGACGCCATGGATACATACCTGTCAGGATACCAAAACGTGTTGGAGTACTTGTGGAAGAAGTAGTATAAGCATTTGCAAACTGAAGTCCCTGACTTGCCAGACGATCAATGTTTGGAGTTTGGATTTTTGTTGCACCGTAGCAACTCAAATCGCCTATACCTAGGTCATCAGCAATTAGGAATACGACATTAGGATTCTTCTGTTTATTTTCAGTTTGTTTTTTGGTGCCTCCAGAACATGCGCTAAGCAATGCCGCTGCAGAAATCAGTCCGAGGTGAAAAGTGGTTTTTTCCATGCGATAAGATTTAGTTTAAATGATATATGTGGACAAATATACGAAATATTATGAAAAATGCATTAATTATGCCAAAGAAAATAATATATTTTATTTATATGCACCTATTAAATAAGAATATTTTGATAGGGATTGTTTTTTAAATATTCTCTGACAATATGGTAAACGTAAAATATTTTTAATTTTCTCTAAATAAAACTTGCATTTATAAGACACAATATATATTTAGAGAAAATGTAAGATCATTCATGATTTTATTCAGGCTTAAAGTATAAATTTCTTCATGGCACTGTAAACACCGTCTTCATCTACCGATGAGGTAACATAATCGGCCACATCTTTAAGAGCCTGATTAGCATTTCCCATAGCAACGCCCAATCCTGCTTTTTCTATTATCGACAAGTCATTGCCTCCATCACCGAAAGCCATTGTTTCATCTATGCGGATACCTTCGTGCGATATAATATCCAGAAGACCGTTACCCTTATTGGCATTGGTTGCTGTAATATCGGCAAAGTCAGGATACCAACGGGACGAAACACAGCCTGAAAGACGAGGCATAATCTGTTCTTCCTCGGCTACAGAAATGACAGGAGTAAGCTGTAGTATTCTTTGATGCAAAATCTGTTCCACATTATTGTCTTCCCTCATATTATGGACATTCAGCATCTGACGGAATATGCGGTCTGTCCTCTCGTCGCTGTTGTACATGGTAAGATCCTTCTCTCCTACTACCATACACGGAAATTTCATATCGTCTGAAAACCTTAACACCGTCAATACATCTTCTTTCGGGATAGGAGTACATGATATTATCTTGTCGCCCGAAAAGCATAATGCCCCATTAGCTGTAATATATCCGTCTATCAGATGCTTTATTTCGTCAAGATTATTTATCAGTGAAAAAGGTCGTCCGGTGGAGATGTAGATTCTAATACCTTTTTCTTTTGCCATTGAGATGGTATCTACAGCAGATTGCGGAATACGGTGCGTGTTGAAACTTACCAATGTTCCGTCGATATCGAAGAATATAGCTTTTATCATATCTTTATTTGAATTATATTTATAAATCCACTGCAAATTTCCGAAAAAAATGATTACTACCACTACCAGTCAGCTACAAAGTAATACCATTTTGATAAAAGCCAACAACCTATTAGTAAAAATGCAACCCGGTTGCATAAAAACATATACACGTACAAGTGGATTTATTTTTTCGTACCTTTGTGGCGAAACGAACTTATAATCAGAAAAGGCTATGGAATCTAAAGATTTGGCTGCAAGCCTGGAATTGAAAGGAGTAAAACCAACGGCAAACAGAATTCTTGTACTGAAAGTACTCAAAGAACAGGCCCGTCCCTTGAGTCTGACAGACCTGGAGGATATTCTTGCCACAATGGACAAGTCGAGCATATTCCGCGTATTGACACTGTTCCTGGAACACGACATAGTGCATTCATTCGAGGACGGACGCGGAATACTGAACTATGAGCTGTGTACAAGCAAAACCGTCTGTAACCAATCCGACGCACATATACATTTCTATTGCGAGTCGTGCCGGAAATCATTCTGCATGGATGATATTCCGTTTCCTGAATTTGAACTCAGACAAGGATTTACGATGCATTCAGTATCATTCGTTATAAAGGGCGAATGTCCGGAATGCAGTAGAAAACATAAGGATATTTAGTATGGAAAAAATAGGAAGTCTGGAGATAGGACATTCTCACGTGAAGGATAAAGATTTCAGTATAAAACGTGAGATAGTGGACGACGAGAATGTTGAAGTGACATTCTCGCACCGGCATTTCTTTTATGCCGTTTACTGGATACATGAAGGAAACGGAACGCATACAATAGACTTTGAAGAGTATCAGATAATACCAGACCGTATTTTCTTCATAAAACCGGAGCAGGTCCACTTTCTATGTACCGAAGGTAAAATGAAATATTCTGCATTACAGTTTACAGAAGATTTCATGATACCCTATTCTGCAGATTTTCAAAAGCAGATTCCTGTTTACAAGGACTTGAAGGAAGATGAAAGAATCCGTATCAGCACTCTATTCAATCAGATATACCAAGAGTCCGTCTCAAATCTCGTAAACTCAACGGCTATAATCCAGTCTGAAATACATACAATGCTGTTGGAACTTGAAAGAATAGGAATCAACAATTCTGCGACATCAATCATACCGGATATTCTGAACAGATATAAATCACTAATAGACAGTTCATTCGCAAAAGAGCACCAGGTGCAATATTATGCCGGACAGTTGGGAATCAGTCCTAATTATCTTAATGTCCTAAGCAAAAAGCATCTCAACAAATCAGCATTGGAGATGATAAACGAACGCCTGATACTGGAGATAAAAAGACTGTTGCTCCGTACGGATAATGACATTTCAGAAATAGCATATAAGTTAGGATTTAATGAATTGTCCTATTTCTCACGATTCTTCAAACGCCATACAGGCACTACGCCCCATGAATTCAAAAACATGATGAATAAAATGTACCAAAAATGAGATATTTTGTGTAATTACAGAATCACTGAAGTTCCATAAATTTGTGCCATAATAAAAACGATAAAAATATGGGATATAGACATGAATCTGTAACACA
>CALUPA010000115.1 GCA_944322395.1 uncultured Phocaeicola sp. | reverse complement strand
GTTGTCAGGATTACCGAACAATGCCTGTGCAAGCATGACACGCACCTTTTCCTTACCGCTCAGGTCGCCCATCAGCGTATAATGCTTGTCTTCCTTTATACCAAGTCCGCTAAGAAGAATAGCAGCATCGCTTTCTGCATTCCATCCTTCAAGTTCTGCAAATTTTTCTTCCAGTTCTGCAGCCTTTATTCCGTCTTCATCAGTAAAATCTTCTTTGGCATACAGTGTTTCGCGCTGCTTCATGATGTCCCAAAGCACAGTGTGTCCCATAAGAACTGTATCCAATACAGTGTGCTCGTCGAATTTAAAGTGGTCCTGGCTAAGAACAGAAAGACGTTCGCCCGGTCCCAGTGTAACACTTCCCTTAGTCGGGTCAAGTTCACCTGAAATTACCTTAAGGAAAGTTGATTTTCCTGCACCGTTGGCACCTATCACACCGTAAATATTACCGTTAGTGAACTTCATGTTCACATCGTTGTACAATACTCTCTTACCGAATTGAACGGCTACATTAGAAACTGTAATCATTTTATAAGCTTGTTTGTATATACCTAAATTATACTGTTATTCTGAAATTTGCGTGCAAAGGTACTAAATATCCCGCTAATTTACAATGCAGTGGAAGGCATATCACTCCCCAACACGGCTTTTTATAAGTTTTTTTGTGTCAGTATGTCAGTTTTTTAGTAATTTTGCGGCTGTTTGCTCCGCAGAAACATAATAGGCACGGTTTTTGTAGTATAGCAAACAGCCGTATGCAAGACCGGCATTTAAATCACAGATTAATAATAAAATAACAACATAAAGACATGAGTACAAATCAGAATCAAAATCCGGAAGAAGAAATATTGAAGAATCAGGAAACTGAAAACCAGCAGCAGGAAGCTGAGGCTCAGACTGAAGAAACAAATTCTGCTGAAAATGCAGGCGAAGAAAATGAGGCTGAACTTTCAGAAGAAGATAAGGCTGCAAAAGAACTTGAAGAAACAAAACAGGCTCTTGAAGACTATAAGGACAAATATCTGCGTCTTTCGGCTGAATTTGACAATTACCGCAAACGTACAATGAAGGAAAAGGCAGAACTCATCAAGAACGGTGGCGAAAAAGCTATCTCGGCTATCCTGCCTATCCTGGATGATTTGGAACGTGCTTTGCAGAACATGCAGAAGGCTGAGGACGTAAAGGCTATGTACGAAGGTATAGACCTGATACACCAGAAATTCCTGAAAAGCCTTGGTCAGGAAGGACTTGAGAAGATGAATCCTGTGGGGGAAGCGTTCGATACAGACTTCCACGAGGCCATAGCTCTGGTTCCAGCTCCTGAAGAAGCACAGAAAGGTAAGGTATTAGACTGTGTACAGACAGGTTACAAACTGAACGACAAAGTTATACGCCACGCCAAAGTGGTAGTTGCACAATAACAATAAAACCACATCGCAAATATGGCTACAAAAAGAGATTACTACGAGGTGCTTGGCGTGGAGAAGACAGCCACAGCAGACGAAATAAAGAAAGCGTACCGTAAAAAAGCAATCCAGTATCACCCAGACAAGAATCCGGGTGATAAAGAAGCTGAAGAGAAATTCAAAGAAGCAGCAGAAGCATACGAGGTATTAAGCAACCCTGATAAACGTTCACGCTACGACCAGTTTGGTCATGCAGGTGTAGGCGGAGCTGCAGGAGGCGGATACGGAGGTTTCGGCGGACAGGGTATGTCTATGGATGATATATTCTCTATGTTCGGCGACATCTTCGGCGGACATAGCGGTTTCGGAGGATTCGGAGGTTTCGGTGGTGGCGGAGGCCAGCCTAGACAGCGTAAATTCCGCGGTGCAGACCTCAGAGTAAAGGCTAAACTTACTTTGAAGGAAATTGCTGAAGGAACTGAAAAGAAATTCAAGGTAAAGAAATACGTTCCTTGTTCACACTGTCACGGAACAGGTGCCGAAGGCAATAGCGGAACCGAAACTTGCCCAACATGTCACGGAACAGGTAGCGTGACACGCACTCAGCAGAGTATCTTCGGAATGATGCAGACACAGTCTGTATGTCCTCAGTGTAACGGTGAAGGAAAAATCATAAAGAACAAATGTAAGGAATGTAACGGCGAAGGCGTTGTTTACGGCGAAGAAGTTGTTACAGTAAAGATACCTGCCGGAGTAGCAGAAGGCATGCAGGTTACTATCAATGGCAAGGGTAATGCCGGAAAACACAATGGTGTGGCAGGCGACCTGCTTGTTCTGATAGAAGAAGAAAAGCATCCTGAACTGATAAGAGACGAGAGCGACCTTATATATAACCTGCTCCTCAGTGTTCCTCAGGCAGCACTTGGTGGTACAGTGGAAATTCCTACTATCGACGGCAAGGCTAAAATCAAGATTGAACCTGGAACACAGCCAGGAAAGGTTCTCCGTCTGAGAGGTAAAGGTCTGCCTAACATTAACAGTTATGGTTACAGCACCGGAACGGGTGACTTGCTGGTAAATGTAAGCGTTTATATTCCTGAAACTCTGACTAAGGAAGAACGTCAGGCACTCGAAAAATGGCAGGAATCTGAAAGTTTCAAGCCTAATACAAGCCTGAAGGAAAAAATCTTCAAGAAATTCAGAAGTCTTTTTGACTAGTTCATATACAAAAAAACAGAGCGGCACTTGGTGAAGCGCCGCTCTATTTTTTGTATAACACACTTATAATCTGTATCTTTGCACTCCAAATCCTTTTATATGAAGAAGAAAGTACTAATAATATCTATTTCCGCTATAGCATTTCTACTGCTGGCAACAGCAGTCAGCACATATTCATTACTATTCAGTAAACCTTTCAGGATTAATAATCCTACATTTATATATATTGATGAAGACGACTCGGCAGATTCTGTCTTTACAAAAATCGAGGTAAACCTTAATCCCCAAAGCATGAGAGGAATGAAGATACTTGCCCAAATAAAAGGTTATGGAGAAAACATATACACCGGAGCATACAAGGTAAATTCTGAAATGACAGTACTGGAAACATTCAGAATGTTAAAAACCGGAAGACAGACTCCCGTGAAACTGATAGTTCCTAGTGTAAGGACAATAGATAAACTTGCATCAAGAGTTGCAGAACAGATTATGGCAGACTCTGCCAGTATAATAGCTTTGCTGAATGACAGCAGCTATATAGCTGATTTGGGATATGATAAAGCCACTATTCCTGCACTGTTCATACCAAATACTTACGAAGTATATTGGAACATGACAGCCGAAGGTTTTATAAAGAGAATGGTCAGGGAAAACAAGAGTTTCTGGAACACGGAACGTACAGCCAAAGCTAAAGCACTGAATATGACAGCAGCTGAAGTCTGCACACTGGCATCGATAGTTGACGAAGAGACTGCAAATAACGCAGAGAAGCCTCTCGTGGCAGGGCTGTATATAAACAGGCTGAAACGAGGAATGCTACTTCAGGCAGATCCAACTGTAAAATTCAGTCTTCAGGACTTCGGACTTAGAAGAATACTGTTCAAACATCTTGAAACAGAAAGTCCATATAATACATACAAGTATGCCGGACTACCTCCTGGACCTATCAGAATAGCATCAGTAGCCGGAATAAACAGTGTATTGAATTATTCCAAGCATAACTACATTTACATGTGTGCGAAAGAAGATTTCTCCGGTACCCATAACTTCGCTTCCACACTTAGCGAACATAACAGAAATGCAAGAAGATACCAGCAGGCATTAAACAGAAGAAACATAAAATAAAACACTATAATACAAAACCGTAGATATAAGCCTTAAAACGTTTTAGAGACTTATATCTACGGTTTATTATTGCTGTAAGTATATTTTTATTTCACAGATTTCCAAAATTTGATAAAATCAGAATACTGGCCATAACAAACCAATCTGTCATCCTGGCTCAAAGTATAATCTTCAGGGAATGTCATAGTAGAAACCTTTTCTATTTTTGAAATTCCCAAAATGTTGGATACATGTTTTCCCATTATCAAAGATATAATACGTATGCCGAACTCCTGTTCTATGCTAAGTTCGTTTATTTTATATCCTATCAATTTGGCGGGTACAGAGAATTTAAATATATAATTGTTCTCATCCACAGAAAAGTGTTCCACCTCGGCATCAAGCTCCATAAGCTGAACAAGCAGTCTGGCGGCATCCTTCTCTGGAGTAAGTATTCTGTCAAGCGAAAAGGCATCAAGAACAGCCTTATGCACTTCATCCACGGCTCGGGCATATATATGTTTAACATTCCGTTTTTTCAGCAATGAAACAATCCTAACAGAAGCTCCGAAATTCTCCCCAATTGCCACTATAACTATATCTACTCCATTGAGAGGTAGTACTGATAATGCCATCTCGTCCGTTGCATCAAGAACATAAGTAGTAGCAACCTTATCCTTATACCGTTCTGCCTGTAGTCCCTCAGAGTCCACCCCTACAACTTCATGACCAAGGGCTGTCAGTTCTTCTGCCAATACTCCTCCGTAATTTCCCAATCCTATAATAAGATATTTCATATCATATTTATTTTAATGGTTAATCAGTTTATTATTATATTATCACTCGGATATTTATAGTTTTTCTTTTTCTCCTGCCTTATAAGTCCGCTTACAAGGGTAAATGCTCCCACACGGCCAACAAACATCAGAACTATTATTATAAGCTTGCCTGCATTGCCGAGATTAGGTGTCAGGTCAAGACTGGAACCTACAGTACTAAGGGCTGAGACACACTCAAACACCAATGCCATGACAGATGCCTGTGGTTCTATAATTGTCATAAGAAAGATTGCAATGAAAACAATCAGCAGATAAAGAATCAATGCAGCATTGGAACGCTTTACAGAATCGGATGAAATCTCACGATGCAGTATATATGTTCTTTCCACGCCCCTCAACACCGCAAAAAGATTTATCAGAATAACAGCAAAGACATTTATCTTTACACCGCCTGCAGTAGACTGCGTTCCACCACCTATCATCATAAGAATAATCATAAGCAGTAATGTTTGAGTAGAAAGTGTAGTCAGACCGACACTGGCAAAACCAGCTGTTCGCGGACATACTGAGTTGAAGAAAGCATGAACCACCTTGTCTGCAACTCCCATGCCTGCAAAAGCATTGTTCCACTCAAAAAGCAATATTACGAGTGTCCCTAGCAGCAAAAGGACTCCTGTCATAAACAACACTATCTTAGTATTCAGGTTGTACAAATGTATCTGCTTTACAAACCTTCGGCGGCGGAAAAATATCTTAGCCCACATGTATCGCAGATAATAGGAAACAGTGTCCTTCATATTGACCAATATCGGGAAACCAATTCCTCCAAATACTATAAGCAGTGACAATACGATATAAAGGAAGTTATGATTATGCATCACCATTTCGTTTCCCATCCCTCCGGGAAGTGTGGAGAAACCAGCATTACAGAAAGCTGAAATGGAATGGAAAGCAGCAAAATACAGTTCCTCGTAAAATGTCATACCCAAAGTGCCATGTATGTCAAGCCATATGAGCAGCATGCCTATACCTTCGATAGCCAGTGTGAACCCCAAAATATATAGTAAAGTAGATAAAAGAGAATTCAGGGAGTTGGTACTTATCATATCGCCCACGGCCAACTGATTATACAGCGATGTATTTCCCATAAAAAACATGGCAAAAAAGCTGGTGATGGTCATCACCCCCAACCCACCTATCTGAATGAGCAGCATTATTATAATCTGTCCTTCCATGGTAAATGTGGAAGGTACATCTACAGATACGAGTCCCGTTACACAAGTTGCACTAGTAGAAATAAACAAAGCATCTATCCATGAAATACCATTATATGTGGCCCTGGGAAGCATAAGAAGACCTGCTCCCACTAGTATGATAATAAAAAAGCTTGATGCAAGAATGAGTGAAGGGTTTGTTTTTCGTCCTAACAGACGAACGAAGAAACCGGAAAGCAGAGTAAGGGACATGAGCAAAAGAACAGCTCCCTTATAATAACTGCTATGAAAGAATATCCAAATCCAATAAGCGGCATTGCCTGGCTCGGGAAGATGAAAGACAACCGGCAAAAGTGTCAGATAAAGACCTATATCAAGCAACCATGTCCATACTGTGAACTTATTTCCATCATCGTTCGAGAAAAGATGACTCAAAGTTGTATTTATCAAGAATATTATCCAAACAGAATTTGAAACAGTGTGAAGTATGGAATGCACTTCATCAGTAACTGTAAACCCATAGCGATACACTATAGCAGCAATGAATAATACGGCAGAAAAACATGCAATCCAAGAAAACCAGTCAACTAACTGATTAATACGGGGTAATACCAGTTTCTTTCTATATAATATTAAACGTTCCCAATTATCCATATTCTTTTTAACTTTAAAAAGATATATGCAAACATACATAAAAATCCGCTGAAACAATAAAGAGTGTCAAAAAACTTAAGGAAACACATCAAATAAAACAAAATATCACATATAGAATATTTTATTTTACATTATTATGCATATATTTTTATTTTAGTATCAAAAATTCGCATTTTCCTTTGTTGGATAAACTTTTTTACCTATTTTTGAGCAAAACTTTAAAACAAATAGCCATGAGCGAGAAACAGAAAAGATTTTTCCTAAAGGAAAACGAAATACCTACACACTGGTATAACATTCAGGCAGACATGAAAAACAAGCCTATGCCGCCACTCAATCCTGCAACCAAAGAACCTCTGAAAGCAGAAGATCTCTACCCTATTTTTGCCAAGGAACTGTGTCATCAGGAATTAAACCAGACTGACGCATGGATAGAGATTCCGGAAGAGGTAAGAGAGATGTATAAATACTACAGAAGTACACCGCTAGTTAGAGCATACGGTCTGGAAAAAGCTTTGGGAACACCAGCCCATATCTATTTCAAGAATGAAAGTGTAAGTCCTATCGGATCTCATAAATTGAACTCTGCTCTTGCTCAGGCATATTATTGCAAGCAGGAAGGTGTTACAAACATCACAACCGAAACAGGAGCAGGACAATGGGGAGCAGCACTATCGTATGCAGCACGTGTATTCGGACTTGAGGCAGCAGTTTATCAAGTAAAAATCAGTTACGAGCAAAAGCCATACAGACGAAGCATAATGCAGACATTCGGAGCACAGGTTACGCCTTCACCTTCAATGTCTACACGCGCCGGAAAAGATATTCTTACAAAATATCCTAACCATCAAGGTTCCTTGGGAACTGCCATCTCAGAAGCTATAGAGCTGGCAAGAACAACTCCTAACTGTAAATATACCCTAGGGTCGGTGTTAAGCCACGTCACACTTCACCAGACAGTAATAGGCTTGGAAGCAGAAAAGCAGATGAAAATGGCTGGCGAATATCCTGATATCATTATAGGATGTTTCGGTGGTGGATCGAACTTTGGCGGTATATGTTTCCCATTTATGCGCCACACTATATTGGAAGGTAAAAAAACAAGATATATCGCTGCTGAACCGGCTTCATGTCCTAAACTGACAAGAGGTAAATTCGAATACGATTTTGGTGATGAGGCCGGATATACTCCACTGCTGCCTATGTATACTTTAGGACATAACTTTGCACCAGCCAATATTCATGCCGGCGGTCTTAGGTATCATGGCGCAGGTGTCATTGTGTCACAGCTTCTGAAAGACGGACTAATGGAAGCAGTTGACGTGAAACAGTTTGACACATTCGATGCCGGTATTATGTTTGCTAAGGCAGAAGGAATCATACCGGCTCCGGAATCATGCCATGCCATTGCCGCAGCAGTCAATGAAGCTAAGAAATGTATTGAAACAGGAGAGAAAAAAGTCATACTGTTCAATCTGTCAGGACATGGACTTATTGACATGAGCGCATACGACCAATATTTGTCAGGCAACCTTACAAACTACGAACTCAGTGATAAGGAAATTGAAAAAAATTTGGAAGAAGTAAAAAAAATCGGGCTGGAATAAACTATAGTCCAACAAAATAGAATATACAATATAACATCTTTAAAATAAGGTTTTTAACAAATAAAGTCTGATATTATCTTCTGTTTTTCATTAATGAAGAGATGTCAGACTTTATCTTTTTTAGTCAGTTTTTATCCCGAAATGTTTGCATATTTAAAAAATATTCGTACCTTTGCACCCGCAATCGGAAATCATCACTGATGCAATAAGAAAACCGGATATTCCGGAACATAGGATGGCCCGTTCGTCTATCGGTTAGGACGCAAGATTTTCATTCT
>CALUPA010000114.1 GCA_944322395.1 uncultured Phocaeicola sp. | reverse complement strand
TCATTGTTCCTTGTCCCACCTGTATAGGTAGTACCATAGCCGTACAGCCTATAATCATAAGTATGTTGAAGATATTACTACCCACAACATTACCTATCGCCATTTCCGCGCTTCCCTGTATTGAAGAAAGGAGGCTTATTACCAGCTCAGGGGCAGATGTACCGAATGCCACAATAGTAAGGCCGATTACGAGGTCGGATATTTTAAACCGTTTAGCCACCGATGCGGCTCCGTCTGTCAGTGTGTTGGCTCCAACCAATATCAATGCCAAACCTGCAACCAATATAAAGATATTCCAAATCATAACTTTTAGTTTATTGTTTTTCTCGGTTGCAAAGATATAGTTTAATATTATATTTCCTCAGCCAACCACATTTTTATTGCAGGAACTTTCTCGCGGCTTATCTGTATGGAACCTTCAAACTCGGGGAATACGCTTACTGTCATCTTACCGTTGAAATAGTTCTGTACGTTTCTTATGCATCCGGCAGACAGGATAAACTGCCTGTTTACGCGCATGAACTGTTTCGGGTCAAGCTGTTCTTCCAGTTTCGTGAGCGGATAGTCTATTAGATGCCTTTTCCTGTCGTTGGTTATTGCGAACGTTGTCTTATCCTCCGAATAGAAATAAGCTATATCAGACACCATTATGGTGTAGAAACGTTTGGGCGATGATATGAGAAATCTTGTGCGGTACTGTTTATCCTGTTTACTGGTGAAGGTTTTCAGAAGTTGTTCTATACCTTCGTAGTGGTATTTTGCTCCATTATCTGCCATATAAAAACGCTCGAACTTCTCTATTGCATCATTCAGTCTTTCCTTGTGTATAGGTTTCAGCAGATAGTCAATGCTGTTCACACTGAATGCCCGTACAGCATATTCATCGTATGCCGTGGTGAAAATAATCATGCTTTTGGGCTTGGCCTGCTCTATGAACAGAAATGATATGCCGTCGTTTAGCTGTATGTCGAGGAAAATGATGTCCGGATGCGGATTGACGGCAAACCATTCCACTGCATCTTCTATCATTCCCGGCAATACTGTGATTTCCCATTCCGGACGCAGTTCGCCAACCATTTTATTTAGCAGACGTGCGGCAGGGATTTCGTCCTCTATAATAACGGCTCTAATCTTACTCATATATCAAAGGTAGTTTTACTGTAAATATGTTGTTTTCATCTTCTATTATAATATCCTTTCCGCAAATCATTCGGTAGCGTTGCAAAAGGTTTGCAAGACCTTTTCCTGATGAGGCTGCATTCTGTTTTTTTCTGACGGGATTTGATATACATATAAAAGAGGACTTACTGTTTATTTCGCAGTAGATACTGATATTCATTGGTCTATTTATGCTTATTACATTATGCTTTATCACATTTTCTATAAGCAGTTGCATGGTCAGAGGAGGTACAGATGTTTCTTCTGTTGATTCATCAAGGCTGTTGGTTATTTCTATACAGTCTCCAAGCCTGACTTTGTGCAGTTGTATGTATTTGTCTATAAATTCAAGTTCCTCGCTCAGTTTTACTGTATTCTTGTTCTGGCATATAAGAATATATCTGTATGTATCGGCAAGATTTCTTGTAAATTCTATCGCATTGGCAGGTGAGTATTCTATTTCTGATATAAGTGTATTCAGATTGTTGAACAGGAAATGAGGGTTCAGCTGGCTTTGTAGTGCCTGATATTTGGCCTGTGCATTTGCTTTTTCAAGTTCTTCGGCATGTCTGTAAAGCCTTACTAAGTCTGCATAAAACTTATTTTGCATGAACTGTCCTACTATTATTATCTCAATGAGCCATACTCCAAGAATAATTGTTATACCATTTTGTTGCAGGTTAAATGGATTAGTGACTCCTACCATATATTTTGATGTAACAAGCATAAGATAGTTTACAGTCAGAAGGATAATGGCACATATTATCATAGCTATAGATAATGCCCTTTTATTTTTCAGAAAGTATTGGTAAAAGGACATCATCTTTCCATAGACAAGTCGTATGCTTAGACCTATTCCGCAGAAGACGAAGGCAACAGCAGAGAAGGCCTTGAATGTAATCAGTTCGTCATGAAAACGGGATGGAATGTCAGCATAGTTTATCAGTACGAAATATGAAAAACACCCCAGACAGAGGTAAAGTATTATATCTGCTATGTAACGTTTCATTATTCTTTGTTTTATCTGCGGTATAAAGGTAGTAAATTAGTTGTTAGTTATTGGTTATTAGTTGTTAGTTTTTTGGGGATGTTCTTGTTGGGAGTTATTGCCTTCTACTGATAATCTACTTAAAACTTTTCTCCTCTTGCCCTTTCAAGTCCGCTTCTGGCTATCTGTGCGTTAAGTTTGGACTGAATGAAGTTCACTTTTGCTTCAAGATGATAGATTTCTGCGTTGATAACTTCCACTATTGAGATGTTTCCTTCACGGTATTTTTCGAATGCCAGTTCCTTGCTTTCTTCCGCCTTGTTCAGCGAACTTTCTGTAAGAGAAACTTTTTTTACAGCCTGTGAATAGTTATAGAAAGCTGTTTCCACTTCTAGTCGTACATTGTCGGTCACTTTCCTTTGGTTTTCTGTAGCCATGTCGATGGCATACTTTCCTGCCTTACGTGTGTTTCTGCGTTTGCCCCATTCGAATATAGGTACACTAAGTTTAGCATATATGGCATAGTTCGGGTTCATGTCGGCCTTGAAGTTGTAGCCTGGCGATGAGTAGCTTCCGTCTATTCCGACAGACAGTTTGGGCATGTACTGGGAGTTGGCAAGTTTGGCTGTTGATTTCTGCAAATCAATGTTTCCACTTGCTATCAGCATTTCCGGACGCGAAGTCATGGCCATGTCTATCAAGCCTGAATATGAAGGTTCTTCTTTCAGAGGAATTACTATCGAGTCCGTAGGAACTTCTTTGTCGAAAGGTATTCCTGAGAATGAATTCATCGACATTCTTGCTATCTCTGCATCATTGAGTGACTGCACAAGGCGGTACTCCGCATCATTCAGTTTCACTTCAGCCATGAGTAGGTCGTTACGGTCTGTATATCCTTCGTTTACTCGGTCTTTTACCACATCTACCAGTAGTTCTATAGACTCCTTGAAGTCCTTTGCCACGAGTGTCATTTCCTGTCGTGCCACTTTATTCCAGTAATATACGTCGGCGTTGTATATAATGTTATTTGTAATACGTTTTATTTCGTATTGCGACATTTCGTTTTCTTTCTTAGCCTTGTCATATCCTGCCTTTATGGCGCCACCCATATATACAGGCTGTGCCAGGGTTAGTGATGCTCCGTATTTCATATCACGTCCCTGAAAGTATAGCGGTTCGGTGAGAGAAGGTATCTCCACTGATAGCTCCGATGGGTTACCTACATAGTTGAAGTTGGCATTACCGCTTAGCGACGGCAGGAAATCAGCCTTTGCCGATTTTTGCTTTTCATTGCTGATTTGTGAAGAAAGTACGGCAGAACGGATATCCTGATTGTATTCTTCCACCTTCGAACGGTATTGCTGCAACAGTCCGGAAGTTTGAGCGTGGATACTTCCGGCAATAAATGTTGCAGCTATATATATTAGAGGGGTTTTCATGTTAGTTCTTAGTTGTTAGTTATTTCAACTCAATTTTATAGAATATGGCATATAAAGCCGGAGTTACGAACAGTGTCAGCATGGTAGCGAATGTCAGTCCGAAAACGATTGTGGCTGCCATACCTCCGAACACTACATCGAACAGCAGAGGTATGCTTCCAAATACCGTAGTAAGTGCTGCCATAAGTACGGGACGTACTCTAGATACTGTAGCCTCAATAACTGCCGTATGTGGTTCCAGGCCATTCCTGCGCTGGATGTTTACTTCGTCAAGCAGTACGATGACATTCTTTATTATCATACCGAACAGTCCCAACCAGCCTGCAATGCAGAAGAAACCGAACTGGAATCCTGTAATGAGTAGTCCTATAACCATACCTATTATGGACAACGGAAGAATCAGGAATATTATCAGTGGTTGTCTGAAATTGCCGAACAGCATTACTAGTATCACAATAAGCATTATGATGGCAAGCGGGAAATATTTGGTCAATGCTTCCATTGCTTCTTTCTGATCCTTGTACTGTGAGTCCCAGAAGAAAGTATATCCTTCGGGTAATTTTATATTCTCTATTTCCTTGCGAATTTCATTATGCACTTCCTTCATCGTATATCCGCGTTTCACGTCGCATTGTGCTGCCATGGACAACTTGCGGTTATAAGTCCTTACTAGAGGATATTCCCATCCGCTAGTTATTCCTTCGGCCACCTGTGCGAGTGGAGCAGAGTTTTTGCCGTTCCATATCTGGAGATCCTTTATGTATTCAGTATCCCATGTTTCAGGTTTTTCAGTGATGAGGCGAACAGGAACTTTGTTCTCTCCGTCCCTATATACTCCTATTGTAGTACCGTCATATACTGATTTTACGGCATTCATCATGTCAGCACGTCCTATGTTCAGCATACCTGCCTTAACAGGGTCGTATCCGGCTTCGATAACCATAGCCATGTTTCCCCATTCGTTACGTGCATTCAGAACTTTCGGGTTCTTCTTCATTATTTCAATAGCTATGTTTGTCAGTGAATCCAATATTGCCGGGTCATCTCCGCAAAATCTGGCTTCAATCAGAGCCTGTGGTATGGAGTTGATTTCAAAGCTGTTCACCTTCACTACAGCTTCAGGTATTAGGTCAGGAAGTTCTTGGTATAACACGCCTTGAAGTTCTTTCGATTTCTCCGGCGATTCTGCTTCAATCAGGCATTGTGCATAGTTTGACTGCGGACCATAAGCAGTATTAGCCAGGTAATATCTTGGGGGAGTCTGACCTATGTATGATGATACGGTTTTAACTCCTTCTTTGTGCATTAACAAATTGCTCAGAGAATCTGCTTTCCTTTCAGTCTCCTCTATTTTTGTACCCTCAGGCATCCACATTTCTATGGTGAAATATTGCTTGTTCAGCAGTGGCATGAACTGTTGTGGTATGAATCTGAAAGCCCATGCCGAAACAATGAGGAGAACCACCATACATGCCGTTACGGTGTATTTTTTCCTTATCATGAATCTTAGCGACTTGCGGAAAAAGTCGTATATTCTGCCGCTGAACAGTTCCTGTTTCAATTCCTCCGGACGCGGACGGCGTACAAACTCCTGCACGAAGAACACGTTCTGCGTTATTGCTAATACCCAGCTCAGAAGAAGAGATACGGCTATAACGATGAAGAGTGATTCAAGAATCTCACCTGTGATGTGTGGTGACAGATAGACAGGCAGAAATGTAAGTATGGCTATAAGTGTAGCCCCAAGCAACGGCATGGCTGTTGAACTTGCGGCATTGATTATTGCAATGCGCTTACGCATACCACGCTGCATGTTTACAAGTGTCGCATCGTAAACGACTATGACGTTGTCCACTAACATACCCATGGCAATGATAATTGCCGCCAGTGACATACGTTGCAGGGCAATACCTGTAGCCTGCATATATATTAGAGTACCGAGAATGGAGAATATCAGTCCGCTACCTATCAGAAAACCGTTTTTCAGTCCGATGAAAAACAGCAAGACTGCCACAACTGTTATGACTGATACTATGAGGTTCATAATGAAACCGTCGTTTGCCACATCCGACTCGTGTCCCTGGTCGTATAGTATATTTATATTGAAACCTTCGGGAAGAGAACTCCTAAGTTCTTCCATACGTTCTGATATCAGTTTTGCCATTTCTACCACATTACCGTCCGAAACGGTGGAAATGGCTATGCCCACAGCTGGAACATTTGCTGTCTTCATTATGTTTGTGGCAGGGTGGGAGTAGCTTTCTGATATTTGGGCTATTTCTCCAAGACGGAAATACTCGCCTTTTGAATTGCTTACGGTAAGGTTCTCGATTTCTTCCGTACTGTTGAAACTGCCTGTTGACTGTACTCTTATCCTGTTCTTGTCAGTTTCCATTGCTCCGGCATCTACAATGCGGTTCTGGCGGTCGAAGGCAGTGGCAATATCGTTTATGGTTACGCCACACGATGTCATCAGGTTAGGCTTGATAGAAATATCTATAGTTCTGGTCTGTACTCCGAACAGTTCTATTCTTGCCACATCCTTTACGTTCAGCAGTTCGTTCTTTATATCTTTTGCACAGTCCTCCAGCTCTCTGTAACTGCGCGTTTCGCTGCTCAGAGAATAGAAAACACCTAATACATCTCCAAAATCATCATTTACTTTCGAAGGTCCTGCACCTTGTGGCAACTTGTTCTGAACGTCGTTCACCTTTCTGCGGAGCTTGTCCCACAGTTGCTGCATGTCTTTTGCGCGGATTTCTTTCTTTACGTATACTGTTATTTTCGACAGTCCTGCACGGTTGTCGCTTTTCAGATAATAAAGTTCTCCGAGCGACTGTATAGACTCCTCCAGTACATCTGTCACTTGCTGTTGTACTTCCAAAGGTGATGCACCGGGGTAGGTGGTAGTCACTACTGCTTGTTTGATGGTGAATGGCGCGTCTTCCAGTTTTCCCATCCCAGAGTAGGCTACCACACCTCCGGCTATTATCAGTATGAGCAACAGCCATGTCAAAGCCTTATTGTTGAGGAAAAATTTTACAAATGCTTTCATGAATGTATATATCTTATTCTACTATGGTTACCTGTTTCTTGTCCGAAAGCTGATAAAGCTTGGAAACTGCTATATTGTCGCCTGCGGCAAGTCCTGATGTTATTTCTATGCTATTGTTTTTGGTAAGTCTGCCTGTTTTTACTTGTGTAAGTCTTGCTGTGTTACCGTTTTCTATCTTCCATACATACTCGCCTTTAGAACTGTTATGGCAAACAGCCGTTTGAGGGATGACTACTGTTCCATTGACAGAAGATGATGAAGAAAAAGAAATAGGGTAAGATATAATTATAGAACCCGTCATCCCTCCCATAAGGCTGTTGTCTTTATTATCTATTATCAAAGTAAGAAGGTATGATATGTTGTTTTCGGCAGTACTTTGTGTCACAAATGTTTCTTCCGGCTTGAATGTTTGCTCTGGCAGAATGGAAAAGTCGGCCGAGATATTCATTTGTTCTTTTTTCTGGAATGAACTTGCAATACTTTCTGTAATGTATGCCTCTGCCTTGACTTTTGACAAGTCGATGAATGTTACTACCGGAACTGATGCTTTTACATCTGAATATTTCTCTATATGTGTCTGTTGAATATACCCATCGAAAGGAGCATATATTTTTGTGTCATTCAATGCATTTGTCGCATCATCATAATCAGTTTTGGCCTTTTCGTAGTCGGCAAATGCTTTTTCAAAATTTGCGGCAGAAATATTGTCTCTTTCATAAAGTGCAGAGATTCTTCTATATTCCGATTCTGCCTGTGCTAGTGTTGTGGCTGTTCTTTTCTGGCGTATGACATAGTCACGGTCGTCTATAGATGCAATCAGCTCTCCTTTTCTGAAGAATTGTCCGTTTTGCACGTCAAATGTCTTTACAGGTCCTCCCACACAGAAGGATAGTTCTGTCACTCTGTAAGGTTTGGAAATGAATGTGTAGCTTCTTGTGCTTTCTCTTGGTGCTTCAATGGCTTTTGTCGTTTTTACTGCAGTAGGTTCTTCCTCCTTCGTTGCAGAATCTTGACATGCGCACATGCTGCAGATGATACATGTTAATAATAAAATAATCTTCATAATCTTCATATGTTTATTTGTTTCGTAGTTTAATGGAGAAGGAACACGGTTATTTTTCTGATAGATGTTTAAGAGGCAATTGCAGTTGTAGTCCGTGTTCCTTATAATCCGCCTTTTACATCTGCAAAAGTACACGTGTATGGCTTATTAGTAAATAATGATTATACCCAATCGGGTAATGAGGTTTCTGAAGTGTGTTTTTTGTTTGCTGAAGTGAATACGTGTATTTTGTATACTAGTCGTTGTGGATGATTTTTGTTTAGTATACTTTTTTAGGAAAAACTGGAGTAAAAAATAGGTTTGTTTATACATTATTATCGTCACACGTTCGTGTTACTATCGTCATACGTTCGTGTAACGCATGTAACACCTTCGTGTGACGCATGTGACACGTACGTGTTACGCTAAAATAGTAGTGGAATTTTAAATAAGAAAAGTGAGGAATAAAATGAAGATATGAAGAAAAATATCTTTTTCAAGAAAAAAAACTGGAAATATATTGCCAGTTAAAAAAAAAGTAGTACCTTTGCATCGCAATTGACAAAGAGACCTTTTCGGGCGTTTAGCTCAGCTGGTTCAGAGCATCTGCCTTACAAG
>CALUPA010000113.1 GCA_944322395.1 uncultured Phocaeicola sp. | reverse complement strand
TCTGTTTCTGCAAATATAAGCATTTTATCCGCTTATGCAACTTATAATCAGGGATTTAATTTATAGAAGTCCCCTAACGAGAAATATCTTTTGGTAAATACTGACTATCCTATCAAATTAGAAGAAGATAAACCGCAAAATAATGAAAATGGAAACGAATTACCAAGTGAAGCTGTTGAAATTCTTTTTGGAACGTCTTATCTTGTTGACAAGCAAACTGAATCAGTGTTTGAGATAAAAGGAAAAATAAAGATTGATAATTCTTTTTATAACGGAAATATTGAACTAGACGGTAGTAAAGCGACTACTGATGAAAAGGGGAATATCTATATACCAACATATTATAATAAAGACAAAAACGGTTGGAGAAAAGGAGCTATACCGACACTCTTTAAAATACATACGCAAGACCTTTCGAATCTTAAAATAGAAAACTATGCCGAAATCAATTCGGAAGATTATTTCTATGATGAAACGAAATACGACTGGTTTGTTGTTAATAATCAAGGTACATGTTTCTATGATATGCGTTATATTCGTCCGTCTTCGGGTACTCGTCAATATACAGTAGGACAATTCATCAAGGGAAGCACCTATGGTGCAGGATTTGTTTCTCATAATAAAAATGACTTGTATCTGACAGCAATAGGAGGACAAGAATATGATAGTTATCTGACTATAACCAAATTATCGGATAACGAAAATAGCTTGCAAGGAGAAGAAGTCATTAAAATGCCTACTGATTTTTATGACCCAAACTATAAAATCTGCACATTATGGAATCAGTTCAAGAACTCTATTATAATTTCGGCAGGAGGTTTCTATGAATTCAGTATGAATGATTATAGTATAACCAAAATAGAAGCTGATTTGTGGGGATTCTTTCAGAAAAACTCTTATACCACTACTACCGCATCATTCATACAGAATAGCGTGGACAAACTAACCATTGTATCATTAAGAGATTACAGCAGTAGAACTGTAGATTTAGCAAATGAGGGTATAGATTTGCGCTACATATACACAATGGAAGGAAGTGAGTTTCTGCACTTCTCTGGTTTCAGATATACAGACAGTCAGTCTGTTATCGGCACAATAGACGAGAACGGAAATGTAGCAATTTCAGAAACACTACCTGTCAGCACTATTACCACAATTGTACAAATCAAATGATATGAAAAAGCAACTTAAACAATTAGAAGAGTTCCACAAGGCATTTGGACTGTATATGAACGAATGTCCTACCTTACGCATTCCACAAGAACTACATGAACTGCGTATGAGAGTAATGAAAGAGGAAGTGGACGAATATGCAGAGGAATACGCAATCACAGGAGACAGTGAAGATGAACGCTTACAGGCAGTAGCCAAAGAATTAGCAGACATTGCCTATACTTTATTGGGTACAGTTATTTCTCACGGATTGCAGGACGAGTTTGAGCGTATCTTTGATGCGGTACACGAAAGCAATATGAGCAAGTTGGACGAAAACGGCAAGCCTATCTACCGTGAAGACGGAAAGATACTGAAATCAAGCCGTTACCATGAAGCCGACTTGAGTTTCTTGAAGAATAAAAATTAAACACAAATTTTAAACTAGTAATTTGAGCCATGACCCAATAGGGTTGTGGCTTTTTTCTTTTACCTACGTCTAATTCTGTCGTAATCACCAACATACCTTTGACGCAAAAAATCCAATGCAAAGGAAAATATTCAAATTCAAGATAATAAGCAAAGAGGGTAATTGTACCCTGTCGCTTGATTATACCAATCTGACTAACGAGATTATCCGTCCAATCACTGCAAGCCTTATCAAGATAGAACCCAATGAGAAATGCAAATTGCTGTTTATAGGGAAAGAAGATTGTAGGCTCACATTGGAAGATGTCTATAACCTGACGAGCCTGTTCCAATCGGTTATAGGCTCTGCCTTGGTATGGGATATTATAGGTAATTATCTGCATACGGACGACAGCCAAGAATTGGACGGCTACCTGATTATTAACTCTGACCTTATTAACCAATGAGCAATACACTACCACTATTCCAACAATACACTCCATACGATACCAAGATTGTAAAGACCGCCACCCGATATGGTTTGTATCTTATCGGGGGAACGGCAATAGACTTGTTATGCAGATATTACTCCATTCCTTTTTGGAGAAGTAAATCCAATAATGACCTTGACTTTTGGACGGCATACGACAACAGTCATAAAGGCAGATTTATCCGTCATATCAAGAGTACATTAGGATTTGTGATTAAGGAGGATTCAGACTATATGCTATCTTTGGAATCTTCCACCATCAATACAGATACGGATATACTGATAGACTATGACCGTAATAACAGCAAGTTCGGATATACCGTCAATGATATTAAGGTCATGTCTCCAATATATCTCTTTGCATCCAAGTTTGACCGTTATGTAAACAGCAATAATGTACAGCGCAAGACTACAGATTTCAAAGATTTACAAACCCTACTATTACTAATTGAGCGGACAAATGGTTTTGATGAACTTGAAAACCATTTATCCGCTCTGAATTATGACCAAAGAGCCGAAGATGCACTCAATGACATTATAAGCAGTATGATATGACAGTTATTACAAACTGTAATATAAAAAATAGATTTGTAATACATTGATATTTATTCATAAAACATAATATACTATCAATTAGTAACCTAATATTTATAGCAGATTGAAAGCTATAAGAGAGCAAAATATTAAATTTATAGGACAAAATATTTTTTATTGCATATTAAACATGACATAAAGAAAAAAAACGTACCTTTGCGCCCGATTTCAAACAACACAAAACTTATAATTTGATAGTAAAAATGAAAATAATCTGGTCTATACGATCTTTTAATTTCACAAATGTGCCTTAGGAAATACTCCAAGCGAGGATTTGTATTTTCTATGTTTAATTTTAAATTATAACTTCACATGTTTATTTTTATTTCTATTATGGCAATTGGTGCCCTGATAGGCTATACTATGCGCAGTAAAAAAGACCTTAGCAAGGTGACTGTACTTATACAAATCGTAGTTTGCCTCCTTTTATTCATACTAGGCCTTTCTGTGGGAGCAAACGAACTTATAATCAACAATCTGACATATTACTGCGAGCAGGCAGCAATAATATCTGCTTTAAGCCTCGTAGGAAGCTCGATAGCAGCTATGCTAGTGTTCAATCTGTTTTTCAAGAAAGGAGCTGGAAAATGAAAGGAAGCATAATGATTCTGGTATTCTTCATATTGGGATGCCTGGGAGGGTATTTTGTTACAATGGATTTCGATGTTCATCAACTCTCTGTATATGTACTGTACGTACTTATGCTATTGCTTGGCATCAATTTAGGTGGTAATCAGGACATAAAAGGATTTGCATCACAATTAAGTTTTAAGATGCTTCTTGTACCAATGGCTACAGTGGCAGGAACATTGATTTTTTCTGCAATAGCGGCTTTTATATTGAGCAGATGGAGCATATTCGACTGCATGGCAGTAGGTAGCGGTTTCGCATACTATTCGATATCCTCTGTTTTAATAACGCAACTTAAAACACCAAGTATAGGGCTACAACTTGCTACTGAACTCGGAACCATAGCCCTGCTTGCAAATATATTCCGTGAAATGACAGCTCTGATTTGTGCCCCAATGATAAGAAAGTATTTCGGACAGCTTGCACCAATATCGGCTGCAGGTATAGGATCATCGGACATACTTTTGGCCACTATCAGCAAATATTCCGGCAAGGAAGCCATTCCTCTGGCTATTCTTCATGGAATTCTGATAAATCTGAGCGTGCCGTTCTTTGTATCGTTATTCTGTAAACTATAATAAAAAACAAACCGCCGGCTAGAGATATTTATATATAACTAACCGGCGGTTTTTCTGTATTATTATATACGAAACGTATGGACATAAAAAAAGGAGTACCGCTGTACTCCAACCTTTGTTAACCTTAAAATCTAATACTATGAAAAACACAGTACAAAGGTACGGACTTTTTGGTCATCTGCAAATATTTCAAGTAAAAATCCATGTTTTATAACATAGTTTAATAAATAAAGAAAAAGCTTCATGTTTGTTAACAACACGGAGCTTTTATGTTAATTGTTAAAAGCATTATTTGCTATTAAGTTCTTCCATCTCTTTTGTAGCAACAGACAAAGCTTCATTTATGTTGCTACAGATATTTTCTTTACCCAGGAGTTCATAAAATCCTGATTTCTCAAGTGTCTTATGCACATTCTCATTTACACCTGAAAGGATAATATGTATATTCTCTTTCTGCGACATATGGCAGAGTGTAGTAAGGTTATGAATACCAGTAGAGTCGATAAACGGAACCTTTCGCATACGTATAATACGAATCTTTGGTCTGTCGCCCAACTGCGCCATCATATCCTCAAACTTGGTTGCAATACCGAAAAAATAAGGACCGTTAATCTCGTACACTTCTACACCTTCAGGGATAATAAGATGTTCTTCATGTACTTCCAAATCAGATTCTTTATTAGGGTCAAGCTCGTTCTTGATTACTGAAATCTGAGTAGTTTCCATCACACGCTTCATAAACAGTACGCAGGCAATAACCAATCCCACTTCGATAGCTACTGTCAAATCGAATATTACAGTAAGGAAGAATGTAATGAGAAGAACTGTAACATCCGATTTAGGATTCTTAAGCAATCCCATAAAGACTCTCCATCCACTCATATTGTATGACACTATCACCAAAACTCCGGCAAGACAAGCCATAGGTATATACTGTGCCAAAGGCATAAGGAAAAGAAGTATCAAAAGAAGAATCACTGCATGAACTATGCCTGACACAGGAGATTTTCCACCATTGTTTATATTAGTCATAGTACGCGCAATGGCACCTGTAGCAGGAATACCGCCAAAGATAGGAGATACCACATTTGCAACACCCTGTGCTATCAGCTCAGTGTTAGAATCATGCTTATCGCCAATCACACCATCGGCCACAGCAGCAGAAAGCAAAGATTCTATAGCTCCAAGAACAGCTATTGTTATGGCTACAGGAAATAGATTCTGTATGGCCTCCCAATTTATAGTAGGAACAGCTGCAGTAGGTAGTTCAGCCTTAATACTGAAACGGTCGCCTATAGTATCGATACATGTAATTCCTGCATATTGCTTAAGGAAATATACTCCAACCGTCACCAGAATAATAGCAACTAGTGAACCTGGAACCTTCTTCGAGAATTTAGGAGTTATGGCTATAATAAACACACTGACCACGCTTACTATGGCATTCCACCAGTTCACTGTATCGAAATGTCTGAAATAAAGCATCCATTTTCCAATGAAATCGCCCGGAACTTTCTCACCTCTGAAATCAAGACCGAAAATATCGGCTATCTGTGTAGTAAAAATAGTAACGGCAATACCACTGGTAAAACCAATTATAATAGGATAGGGGATAAACTTTATCACAGTACCCAACTTGAATACACCTAATAATATAAGCAAAACTCCGGCCATCATAGTGGCAACCATAAGTCCACTCAATCCGTATTGCTGGATAATACCATAAATAATAACGATAAAAGCACCGGTAGGACCACCTATCTGTACCTTGCTACCGCCTAGGAACGAAATAATAAATCCAGCCACAATAGCAGTAATAATACCCTTCTCTGGTGTCACACCGGAAGCAATACCAAACGCAATAGCTAACGGCAAGGCTACAATACCTACGATTATACCTGCCATCAAATCAGTCATAAAGTCTGATTTACTGTAATTCTTGAGTGTAGAAAACAGTTTAGGATGAAACTCAACCCCTTTCATAAAACAATCTTATTTCTATTTATAAATATTTTTTTGCAAAATTACGTATTTTCTGCCATATAACATACTTCTAAAACTATATAAATTATGATTTGACAGTAAAAACTTAAAAGATTATAAATTAAAAATTGTAATGATTACAAATTTGAATAATTATATTACATTTGCAGTGTGAAATTAAAACAAGAAGTTAAACCCAACAAAATAACTACAATTATGGAAAAAAGCATCAAAGGAACAAGAACAGAAAAGAATTTAGCAATCTCATTTGCAGGTGAATCACAGGCAAGAATGCGTTACACTTATTTTGCAAGTGTAGCTAAGAAAGAAGGTTACGAACAGATTTCTGCAATCTTTACTGAAACCGCAGACCAGGAAAAGGAACACGCAAAACGTATGTTCAAATGGCTGGAAGGTGGAATGGTGGAAATTACAGCAAGCTATCCAGCAGGTGTAATCGGAACTACACTTGAAAACCTCAAGGCAGCAGCTGCTGGCGAAAACGAAGAATGGTCATTAGATTATCCACGTTTTGCAGACATTGCAGACGAAGAAGGTTTTCCTGCAATCGCAAAAATGTATCGTGAAATAGCAGTAGCTGAAAAAGGACACGAAGAAAGATACAGAGCTTTCGTAAAGAACATCGAAGAAGGAAAGGTATTCAAGAAAGATGTTGAAACTGTATGGCAGTGCCGCAACTGCGGTTATGTACATGTTGGTACAGAAGCTCCTGAAATATGTCCAGCATGTCTCCATCCACAAGCATATTTCGAAGTTAAAAAGAATAACTATTGATTACTGTTCATTCCCTAAATCATAAATATACAGGTTGCCTCGAGAGAATATACCAACATTCAATCAGGGCAACCTGTTTTTTCTAAAACACAACATCAAAAATAAAATAATACCTAATTTTAGGTATTGTAAATTAAACCAAGACTTTTCACCTTTGCAGGTGGATATAAAACTATAAATAATTTAAGTATATGAGAATAGAATCTATCAAAGGACGTGAAATACTTGATTCACGTGGTAATCCTACAGTAGAAGTAGAAGTTCGTTTGGAATCAGGAGTAACAGGTAGAGCATCTGTTCCTTCAGGAGCATCTACAGGCGAGAACGAGGCTCTAGAACTTCGCGACAATGATAAAAGCAGATACGGAGGTAAGGGCGTTCTGAAAGCCGTAGACAACGTAAACAATGTTATAGCGCCTGCCCTTGTAGGATGGTCTGTACTACAACAAAGAGCTATAGACAACAAGATGCTTGAACTGGACGGCACAAAGACAAAATCAAACCTTGGAGCCAATGCAATACTTGGAGTATCACTTGCAGTAGCTAAAGCAGCGGCAAACTATCTGAATATTCCTCTCTACAGATACATTGGTGGTGTAAACACATACACACTGCCTGTACCTATGATGAACATCATAAACGGAGGTTCTCACAGCGACGCACCTATAGCATTCCAGGAGTTCATGATTCGTCCTGTAGGAGCAGATTCATTCCGCGAAGGACTTAGAATGGGAGCCGAAGTGTTCCATGCCCTTAAAAAAGTTCTTCACGACAGAGGGTTAAGCACGGCCGTAGGCGATGAGGGTGGTTTTGCACCTTCACTCAATGGAACAGAAGATGCACTCGAATCAATCATCTCTGCCATCAAAACTGCAGGCTATGAACCTGGAAAAGACATAATGATAGGCATGGACTGTGCATCATCTGAGTTCTATAAAAACGGTGTATACGACTACACCATATTCGAAGGTGAAAAAGGAAAGAAACGTACTTCAGACGAACAGATAGATTATCTTGAAGAACTGATAAACAAATATCCTATCGACTCTATAGAAGACGGCATGAGCGAAAACGACTGGGACGGATGGAAAAAACTTACAGAAAGAATAGGTAACCGCTGTCAGCTGGTAGGTGACGACCTGTTCGTCACTAACGTTGAATTCCTTTCTAAAGGTATCGAAATGGGATGCGGAAACTCAATACTTATAAAGGTAAATCAGATTGGCTCACTGAGTGAAACACTCGATGCAATAGAAATGGCACACAGACATGGCTACACTTCAGTGACATCACACCGCTCGGGAGAAACTGAAGATGCCACAATTGCCGATATTGCAGTGGCAACTAACAGCGGACAGATAAAGACCGGTTCATTGAGCCGCTCGGACAGAATGGCTAAATACAACCAGCTTCTACGCATTGAAGAAGAACTTGGAGATTTGGTCAAATACGGATATAAAAGAATAAAATAACCAACCCATAATTTTACGATTATTACCTCATAAATACCATATTTCGGGAAAAAAGAGGTAATAATCGTCTTTTTTTGAAAAAAAATCGGACAAAGTATTGCAAATACGGAAAATTGTTGTACCTTTGCATCGCAATTGAGAAATACAACAGCTCAAAAGCCGAAATAATTGGTGCGTTAGTTCAGTTGGTTAGAATACATGCCTGTCACGCATGGGGTCACGGGTTCGAGTCCCGTACG
>CALUPA010000112.1 GCA_944322395.1 uncultured Phocaeicola sp. | reverse complement strand
GCTCGGATAAGGAGCAGGATAAATATGTGGCTCAGATTATGTTCAAGTATGATGCCTTGCCTGATTCATTGAAGGGTACAATGGCTGATGTTACAACCGCTTATCTGCTCGATATGGCCCAGATGATGCTTCAGATACGACTGAACGAACTGGGACAGAAGGCGGATGCTCCGTTTGCGGTAGCTTCCGCATTTTACGGTGAATTTATTATGGCAAAGACTAAACAGGCCTTTCAGTTGGTTATGATTCCTAAGGGTAACAGCTTCGACGAAGGACTGAGGGCTGTCTATCGTGAGGCTCTACGTGCCAAGAGGGGAGGATTTACCGCCACTGAATATGCACGTTGCCGTACAGAATATCTTTCTCAGCTTGAAAAGGCATACAACAACCGCAACCAACAGGAAAACAAGACTCTTGCGGAATCGTATGTACGCAACTTCATCGACATGAAGCCTATACCGGGTATAGAGACGGAATATCAGATGATGAGCATGATTGTAAACCAGATACCTGTGGAAGCTGTAAATCAGGTGTTCTCGCAGATAGTTTCGGACAAGAACCTCGTTGTTCTCGGTATGATGCCTGCACGCGAAGGGGAGTCATGTCCTAAGGATGAAGATATACTTGCATTACTTTCTCAGGTGGAAGCAGAAAACATTGCTCCTTACGTTGACAATGTGAAAGATGAACCATTGGTAAGCGAATTGCCGGCAGCAGGAAAGGTGGTGAAGGAAAACATACTTTCTGATTTCGCAGCCAAGGAATGGATTCTTTCAAACGGTGCCAAAGTGATATTGAAGAAAACTGACTTCAAGGCTGACGAAATCAATATGATGGGTGTGGCAAAGGGCGGTACTTCGGTTTATGGCAATGACAAGGCTGTGGACTTGATGTTTATGCCTGCAGTATTGGAACAGCACGGTTTGGGTAACTTCACTAATTCTGATTTGACTAAGCTGATGGCCGGCAAGCAGGTATCCTTGAAAGTTGCTTTTGAGGACTATGTACGTAGTCTTTACGGAAATACTACTCCAAAGGATCTGAAGACTTATATGGAGATGATATACATGACTTTCACAGGACTTACAGTAACAGAGGATGAATTTATGGCAATGCAGAATCTATATAAGGGATTGATTCAGAATCAGGAACAGAATCCTAGTTTTGTCTTCCAGAAGAAGGTTCAGGAATTCCTTTATACTTCGCCAAACAAGCAGGTGTTCAGTGTCAGTGATATTGAGAAGGCAAACCGTGAGGATATCCTTTCTATCATACATGAACAACTTGTCAATGCAGCGGACTTTACATTTGTGTTTAGCGGAAACTTTGATGAGGCTGAACTGAAAACTCTGGTAGAACAGTATATAGCTTCATTGCCATCGGTGAAAGGAAAGAAACAGAAAGTTAAATATAACAGTGCAGTAGAAATCAAGTCGGGAAGCGAAGAAAAGGATTTCACTATGAAGATGGAAGTTCCTCAGGGTAGTGCAGCAGTTGTAATTAGCGGTAAGATGCCTTACTCGTTCAAGAACAGACTGATGGCTTCAATGTCGGCACAGATAATTTCTACACGTCTATTAAATGAGGTACGCGAAAAGGAAGGTGCGGTATATAGTATATATACGCAGGGCTCTCAGGACAGACTTTCTGAAATGTCAGTAACATATCAGACTATATTCCAGGTTAAACCTGAAAAGAAAGACCGTGCGCTTGAAATTATCCGCAGCGAGTTTGAAAAGCTGGCAAAGGAAACTCCGGCAGAAGAACTTGACAAGGTGAAGGAGTTTATGGTTAAGCAGTATGCTGAAAGAGAGCGTACAAACAGCTATTGGTGTTCAATGATTGCAGGCAACGAACTTAAACCGGCCGAAGTATTTGCCCAGGCTGAAAAGGCAATCTTGTCTGTCACTCCAAAAGAACTTTCGGAATATGTCGGCAAAGTTATGAAACAGAATAACTACAGGGTGTTGGTTATGATGCCTGAAAACAAATAATTAAAAAGTCTGGTTCTATTGTGGCAATATTGCACAATATGAACCAGGCTTTTTTTATGTGTACTTATTTATCAGTAGCTTATTTTTATACCTGCAAATATTGAACGTGGCATTCCAGGGCCATAGATATACCCTGAGTCTCTGTCTGCACCTTTATCGAAGTCTTTCTGATAGGCATTGAATATATTCTGTATACCTGCATTTAGCTGAAGAGTTGTACTCTTATACAGACTGAAGTCATAAGAGACTTTTAATCCTATATCCATAAAGCTTCTGGTCTTCTCGGTTCTGTTTTTCTCTATATATCCTTTGTGGTGTTCCACCAGCATACTTCCTGTATATGTACCTGACAATGCTACATTAAATTGTTTCACCGGCGAGTATGTCATTGTAAAGTATCCATATGTGTTTGGTGTACGGAACATTCTTTTTTCTTCTGCTACATCTTCACCCCAGGCTCTTGCTTCCTTATATTCAGCTTTCTGTAGTGTTATTCCGGCTTGCAGCTGCCAGGTACTGCGCCATGCAAGTTTGCCTTCAAGTGTTCCTCCATAAACTACAGAACCTTTTTCGTTTCCGCGTTCCATGATGAGGATACCGTTCTCTTTACCTATTTCTGTCAGTGCAAATACATCTGAAATGTTAGTATAGAATCCTTCTACCAGAAGATTTCCCTGCCAGTCTCCCCAGTTGTGATACATATCGGCAGAAATGCTTGTGCTTTGCGATTTCTCTTCTTTCAAATCTTCTGCCAGACGAATCATAGAAACTGTACCTCCCACATTTTCTATATGCAGGTCTTCATCGAATGCTTGTGGAGCACGGAAACCGAATGAATAGCTTGCACGCAGATTGATATTTTCAGTAGGGTTGAAACGAATGTTTGCTCTCGGGCTGAATATCGGTTTGCTCAGCATGCTGTGTTTGTCCAGACGACCGCCGATAAGGAAACTCCACATTTCGTTTTTCCATTCGTTTTGTGCAAAAGCACTCATTATTTTTACTTTCTGTGCAACGTATCTGTTGTATCCCCACTGGTTGTCCTTCAGATTGTCGTAATTATATTCCGCACCGGCAGTAAGGTCGGCAGGCATGAACAGACATTTGTCCCAATGATAATTGTATTGTGTTCCTGCTATCCATGTCAGGTCGGTTGTTCCTCCGTATGCTTTTAGTGCAGTTTCACTGCCTTGTCCGCCACCATAGTAACTGTCGCGGTTAATATGCTGGGCCGATGTGTAGATGCTCATGCGATGTTTCTCGTTTGGTGAGAAATAGTCGAACTTCAATCCTCCTGTGTTTATGCTGTGAGTGAGCTGTTCGGCTATGTTTGCTTCATGAGCAGGTCTGTCGAGCATGTCACCTCCGCGTCTGAATTCCTGCAGATGATGATATTCCATTGTAAGTTTGGAGTAAGTACTTGTCTTTATATACGAACGCATACCTACAGTCTGGTTTTTGAGTTTTGGGAGCTCTGTAAAACCGTCGCCATCGTGGTCATAACCGTTTCTTTCTCTGTTTTGTCCAAACACTGCAATTCCCATTTTCTGGTCCTCTGTTACGAGTGATGCATTCATTGTGGTATTATTCTCGAAAACACTGCCATCACCAATACCTGTCAGAGTGTGAGATATCTGTGCCGAATTTCTTATCGGTTCTTTTGTGATAATATTGATAGTACCTGCTATGGCAGACGAACCAAACAGGGCAGAACCTCCACCACGCATCACTTCCACACGGTCTATCATATTTGCAGGAATCTGTTCAAGGCCGTATACCCCCGATAGAGCACTGAATATAGGGCGTGAGTCAATAAGGATTTGTGTGTATGGACCATCCAGACCGTTTATTCTTACTTGCTGATACCCACAGTTCTGACAGTTGTTTTCTACTCTCACGCCGGGCTGGAAGTTCAATCCCTGAGCCAGACACGAAGAGTTGGTATTCTCGAAAGTCTTCATCGAAACTACATTCACCAGTGTAGGAGCCATGCGGCGGGTAGTTTCGTTTCTGTTTGCAGACACTACTACGCCTTCCAATGAAATAAGGTCTTCTTCTATTTCGAAATTCATTTCGATGGTTTTACCTTTCTTGAAGTTTATTTCCTTGCGTACAGTCTTGTAGCCTACGGATGAAACCTCCACTGTGAATATCCCTTCAGGAAGGTTTTTCAGAAAGTAGTGGCCGGTCTCGTCGGTAGTAGTACCGATAGTGGTGCCTTTCAGACTTATTGTGATAAAAGGAAGATGTTCCTTAGAGTGTTTGTCGGTCACGTGACCTATCATGTTAGCATCCGATTCATTCAATTCATAAGCATATAGCTGGTAGGGGAGCAATATAAGTATTGTTACCAATATAATGGTATATATTGTTTTCATCTGATTTTGCGTTTAAATTTTTAGACATGATATATGAGTACACTTTCATAACGAAGGCATACAGTATAAAAAAAGAATTGATTATATCAGTCTAATGCCGGAGGGGCACGCAGAGAGACGACTCCGTATTTGGCGCTGTGAGGCTTATTGCAGACAGCAGGTGTTATCAGAACAGCAAGTAGCGTGAGCCACAATACCGGAGTTAACAGTTGCGGAATATCACCGTATGTATAAAATGAAGACAGGAAAAAGATTGTTTCGGCCTGTTGTGCCGTATGAGTATGTTCGCTATTATAGGGATGGGAGTGTACAATAATAACCCCGTTTACAACATGGGTATGTGTAAACAGTGTTATCCCCCCGAAATAGAATATAAATAATATCGGAAGGAAAAAGCGCATAAACTTTAAATGTCTTTTTTCCTTAAGCATGTGTAGCTTTTGTGTATATACTAATCCCTATGTGTTTGCAAAGATACAATAATTTAGGGTTATTGTCAAATACCTATAAAGTATATTAGGTGGAATTAATAGAATTGTAACGATAAATACCTATTAATGATTAAAAAGTAGGAGGTTCAGTGTGCTTTTATACCTATTTTTAGGTATTGCCCTCCTTTTGATATCATAATAATTTTGCAGTTGAAAATTTAGGGCATATTATGAGAATTAATTTGTTGTTAATATTTTTAATCACACCTATAGCTGGATTTTCATTTAACATATCAGGTAAGATACTTGATTTAAAATCTAAAAGACCAATAGAGTTTGCTACTGTATGGGTTGAGGGTACTGGTATAGGTACTGTGACAGATGTTAATGGAAACTTTCTGATAAATAATCTTTCTGAAGGTAATTATGAAATTATCGTCAGATGTTTGGGATATACAGAGAAAAAGGAGAAAATAAATCTTAGTAAGAATACTGATGTGGTATTTTATCTTCCTGAAACATCACTGGCTTTGGACGAGGTGACTGTTACGGCTGAAAGAAAAGCAAATGATGCTGCCACGACTTATACTCTGAACAGGACTGCATTGGACCATTTGCAGAGTGTAAGTGTAACGGATGCATTAAGCCTGTTGCCCGGTGAACAGACTAACAAATATAAAACCTTGACATCTTCTGAACAGGTCATTACCTTGAGAGGTGAAATTACAGAGATGGGAAACCCTGATTTTGGAACTGTAGTTGAGATGGATGCAGTAAGACTTTCCGGTAATGCTACTGCTCAATCAACTGGTGGAACAGATTTAAGAAATGTAGGTAATAACAATGTGGAAAGAATAGATGTTGTTACAGGAGTTCCTTCAGTGGAGTATGGTGACCTGACAAACGGTGTTGTTAGAATAGTAACACGAAAAGGTAAAAGTCCTCTTTATGCAAACATATCAGTACGCCCCAATACTCAGTCATATTCACTCAGTAAGGGTGTTGACTTGGGAGGAAAAAGAGGGGTAGTCAATCTGTCATATGAACGACTACGTTCTGTCTCTGATATTGCATCTCCATATACTTCTTATATAAGAAATGCTTTTGGCTTTAGGTATTCCAATGCAGTAAACTATTCGTCAGGCAGAAATCTTTCTATGGATTTCAGCCTGAATGGTAATGTGGGAGGACTGAATTCAGAATCAGATCCGGATGCTTTCAAGGAGACTTATACCAAGGAAAAAGATAATGCCTTGTGGAGCAGCGTCGCTTTCAATTATATGATAAACTCCAATTGGCTTTCAAATCTGAGATGGGGAATGACTTTCTCTTATTCCGATAAGATGTCGGAAGTGAAGACAAATCAATCTGCATCATCAGCCATGCCTGCTTTACATACCACAGATGAAGGGTATTTCGTGGCTTCCAGATATGAAGACAATCCTTCGTCGCCGATAATTCTGTTGCCTACAGGATACTGGTATGTCACTACATATAATGACAACCGTCCTATAAATTATTCTGCTTATGTAAAAGCCAGGTGGACACATAAGATTGGAAATATAACAAGTAATTTACTGTTGGGCACGGATATTAAGTCGGATGGTAATCTGGGAAAAGGAGAGTATTATACAGATATGTCCGTTGCACCTACCTGGAGAGAATACAGATACGATAATCTGCCGTATATAAATAACTGGGCCTCATATATAGAAGAGGATTTGAATGTAGCATTCAGAAATTCCAGTTTGAATCTGAAGGCTGGACTGAGAAATGATATGACTATAATATCCGGTTCTGATTATGGAACAGTATCAAGTCTGTCTCCAAGAATCAGTGCGAAATATTCGTTTGGCAATGCCGATACCGGATTCTTCAGAGGGGCAACTGTCAGAATGGGATGGGGAAAGGCTGTAAAACTTCCTTCGTTTGAGATTCTTTATCCAAGGGAAACATATGTTGACAGACTGGCCTTTGCTCCAGGAACAATGGCTGACGGAACAACATATTATGCATACCACACTCATCCGGTCACTCCTATATATAATTCATCACTGAAGTGGCAATATAGCATAATGCGTGAGGTTGGTGCAGACGTTAAGTTAAAATGGGTAAGGATGTCATTGTCTTTTTATTGTAACAGTATGATGAGTCCATATTCCAGTACTAAGTTTTATTCACCTTTTGATTATAAACTTACTGACCAGAGTGCTTTGGAGTCTTGTCTGATTCCTTCTTCAGACAGGATTTACAGTATTGACCGTAATACGGGTATCGTTACTGTATCCGATAAAACCGGAGCACTGCCTTCACAGGAACTGGATTACAAGGTTGTAAATGATTTTCAATCGGCAAGCATGAGTATAAATGGCTCTTCGTCATCAAGAATGGGACTGGAGTGGGTATTTGATTTCGATAAAATAAAATCAATAAACACCTCAGTACGGATAGACGGAAAGTATTACAGATATAGAGGTGTTGATGAAGTTATTGTGCCATCCAGAGTAAACCTGACTAGCTCAGACGGGCAGCCATATAAATATATTGGGTATTATGTTGGCGGAACCGGTAATTTTAATGGTTTCGAGAGTAAACGCTTAAATACAAATCTGACTTTTATCACACACATACCTAAATTGAGAATGATATTCTCATTACGTTTCGAAAGTACATTTATGAATACACGTCAGAATCTGAGTGAGTACAGTGGAGGAACAAGAAGTTATGTAATCGACGACAGAGGTGATTATTTACCGTCCGCTACGGATAAAGAAATTTATGATGGAGATTATTATGTAGTGACTTATCCATTGTATTATGTATCGCGCGATGATATGGATACCAAAATTCCATTTATGGAAAAACTGTTGTGGGCATACGATAATGATAAGGACTTATATAATGAGTTGACCAAACTTGCTGTTAAGAGCAGTTATGGATATATCTTCAAGAAACAGAGTTATTCACCTTATTTCTCAGCCAATCTCAATGTGTCAAAAGAAATAGGCAAGTATCTTACTGTCTCTTTTTTCGCAAATAACTTCTTCTACAATATGCAGAAGATAAAAAACGAACAGACAGGAAACGAAACGTCATTGTTTGATTCAAGCCTTATAACTCCTTTTAATTACGGAATTTCATTTAAACTAAAATTATAACTGTTATGAGAAAACTTTTTTTCGCCTTAAGCATTTTGATGCTTAGTTTGTTGGTCTATTCATGTACGGAGAAAGATAATCCGCAATATGAGTTGAGTAAAGTAAAGATTCAGCTGGTATATCCAGAGGGGTATAACACATCAGAAGGTGTGGAAGTTTCATTGAAGAATACTTCTACCGGAGCAGTGTTTACCGAAAAGACCGGCGTAGAAGGTACTGCTCAGTTTGAGGTGCCTAAAGGTATATATGAAGCTTCTGCTTCGGAACAAAGAGTGGTCGATGCCGAGGTTTGTCTGTTTAATGGAGTAAACAGCAACGTTAATGCCAGTGCAGAAAATGTAGAAGCTGTAATAAATCTGGAATTGTCAAAAGGCGGTTCGGTGGTTATTAAAGAACTATACGTAGGCGGATGTCCAAAAGACGACGGTTCTGGGTATT
>CALUPA010000111.1 GCA_944322395.1 uncultured Phocaeicola sp. | reverse complement strand
GATCTAAATGATCCCCTGATTCCGGGGCTTTTTGATTAATTGTTTAACTCGTCCCATTTTAACGGGACACTAATGAAAACAACAAAGAAAACAGATTATTAACTTACAAAACTTACTGGATTATGAAACAAATTGCAAAAACGCCCAAGCATAATTACCGTTACACGTTCGTGTGACGCATGTAACACCTACGTGCAACGCGAGTAACACATACGTGTAACGAGTGGAACACGTTCGTGTAACGGTAAAAAAGAACCATATTTATATCTATACACAAGGAAGATAACAAAAAACATATACCAATAATTGTTATTTAGGGTCGGAAACAGTATATTTGTAAAAATGACATCAAAATATATATGCCTGAGTAATAACCACAAAAACTAAATACAACAGTAATGAAAACTGACAGAAAAGAAATATTCAAGTCCAGATTCAACGAACACTACCCCAGGCTATGCAGCATAGCATACGAATATGTTTCCGATGCTGACGATTCGGAAGACATCGTTCAGGAACTGTTCATAAATATATGGGATAAAGGCAAGGACTCACTTCCGGACAAAGAATTCGCAGCCTACATCACTACAGCTGTAAAAAACGCCTGTATCTCGTTTCTTAGAAAAAAATGCTCTTACACGGTTTCTATAGAGGATGCTCCATCTGCCGGAGCACACCTGCCGGACGAAGATACATTGGATACTGACAGAAAATCCCCTGAAGAACTTTTATCGGAGGCCCTGGCTGTACTTCCACCTAAATGTAAGGAAATTTTCCTATTATCGAAGCTTAAGGGTATGAAGTACAGAGAAATAGCAGAGCAGCTATCTTTATCAGAAAAAACTGTGGAGAATCAAATGGGTAAAGCTATTAAATTGCTCAGAGAGTTTGCAGCCACATGTTCGTTCACTATCGCGGTTATTATCACATTAATCATTTCAATCATTTCAAACAACATTTAGAGATGAAACATACAGAAGAATATATCAATGAATTACTGGCTAAATATATTACAGGCGAGGTAATGTCGGACTCGGAAAAGAATGATATTCAGGAATGGATAGCTACGCATGCCGACGAATACAACAAACTGGTAAAACTTATATCCCCCAAAAAGGCTCCGGAATTCGGGACTGCAAAAGCATGGATCAGGATAGAAGAGCATATAAACAAGACATCGGTGAAGAATAAACCGGCAATGAATATCTCAATAAACAAGAACAAAAACAGGTCGTTGGGTATGTCGGTATTCTATGCAGCTGCTTCAGTTTTAGTAATACTGGTTATATCAATCTCATTCTTTATGAGTAATAAGGATAACAAGGAACAACTGTTTGCCAACAACACAGCCGAAAAGATGATGATATATCTGCCGGACAGTTCGTCGGTAATCCTTTATCCTAACGCAAACGTGAGCTACAAGACAGGAGGTATAAACTCACCAAGAGAAATAGAACTCAATGGAAAAGCATTCTTCAATGTGAGGAAGATGCATGGAAGGGCTTTCAAGGTACAATCGGAAAACCTGATGGTGGAAGTGCTTGGAACATCATTCCTGGTTGATGCAACAAAAGCTGAAAGCTCAAGCGTGTACGTCAAAACCGGTATTGTAAGCGTTGAATCGGAAAACAGCAAGGTTATAATAAAAGCTAATCAGAAAGCAGAACTTGACAACAATACTCTCAAGACCGGAAAAATTGAGAATCCATACGAAGTATTCGAAGAAAGACCTAAAGTATTGTCTTTCGAAAATGCAGACATCATGGAAGTGGTGAAAAAGATAGAGCAAACTACGGGAGTGAAAATTGAGGTAAGCGAAAAAGTTCAAAAGAACAAAATAACCAGCAAGATTGACACTGCCGACACGGAAGCAATCATAGTGGAACTAGCCTTCCTATGCAACTGCAAGTACGAGACTTTGGAAACCGGAAAGCATTACAGATTATATTAACCAAGCATTTATAGCCGGATGATACATCAATCAATGAAAGTCCTGCTGCTGTTGTCGGCAATAACTCATGCCGGAAATGTTTTCCCTGACACGGAAACATCTGTAAGGGATACGCCGACCGGTACAGCAGTAAGAAATATTAAGGAAAACAGGTTTTCATCAGACGACAACAAACTGACCGATGAGGTTCTCTTCGTTAGAGCCTCATCGGCTTCTGTGCTTCAGTGGTTCAGCTATATAGAGAAGCAAAAGGGGATTTCAATTTCTTTCAATCAGTCTATGGACATGGAAAAGAGTTGCACAGTGAGACAGTCTGCCACTATGTCGGTAGCCCAGCTGCTGGACATTATTCTTAAAGACTACAGATACAGCATTACGGAAATGCCGGGTAGGAAAATTGCCATACGCATAGACGTAAAAAAGGAATTCTCTGTAAACGGAACGATAACGGATGAATCGACATCTGAAAAACTGTATGGAGCAATCATAATGGCTTCCGGTCCGGATGGCAAGAAGATTTACTCCACAAGCGACGAGAACGGTAACTACAGACTGAACCTTACAGAAGGCGACTACACGATTGAAATATCCTACATGGGATATGAAAAGTTCTCTATACCACTGCATCTTTACAGTAGAAAAAAACTTGACATGAATCTTAAACCCGCACTGTTCGAAGTTGACGAGGTTACCGTCAGGTCAATCAGAAATGAAGCGGAACTGGCTGAGATAACTCCATCCGGCATGCTGTCTTTCAGCGGAAACGACCTGTTTTCGCAAATTTGGATTCTGCCAGGAGTAACCGGTACTCCAACGGGAAACAACTTTATGGTAGACGGCGGAAGTTATGACGAAAATATAATCCTTCTCGACGGTGTGCCTGTATTTCATCCGGGGCACGTTAATGCACTGCTGCCACAGTTCAATGGCGATGTAATAAAAAACATCGTCTTCCATAAAGGCTTCTTCCCTACCCGGCTGGAAGGCGGACTCTCGTCTGTAACAGAATTCAACCTTAAGGACGGAAACAAGAACAGACATACGCGCACTTTCTCCATAGACATGCCCGCTGCATCTCTTACCCTTGAAGGTCCTATCATAAAGAACAAACTGTCGTATCTGGTAAGTGTAAGGAGAAGCTGGATGGATTTCTTCGACGAACTTCTATCTGCAGAAAACAGACTGAACCACTACTCGTTCGACTATACGGCAAAACTGTCATACTATCCGTCGGAAACTAGTTCGGTAAAGCTTTTAGCTTATAATACTTTCGATGAATACCGACTGCCGCTTTACACAGAAGAGGCTATTCCTATAGTGAAATGGAACAACCAGATATACAAGGCTACATATAGCGGGATGTGGGGGAAACTGGGTAACACTACCTCCGCATATTATTCATCGCATATGAGCCGTGCAAATGCTGATGCACTTGGTTTCGGTTCCGATACCGACAGTGATTTCGACGATGATATGGGTCAGGACAGTAGTTGGGATGAAGAATGGAATGAAAACTGGGACAATGAAAATTCTCAAAACGAAATGTACAAAAATGATGAACATATTTCAGGCAACAACGAAATAAGAAGTGGAATAAAGACCTTAAACTTTAATACGGAATTTACCTATAGTCCGGAAAACATATATTCCACTCGCTGGGGATTCAAATACTCACATGAACTGTACGAGATGACAGCCTTTGGAAACAATATGAAGAGACAAGACGAAGTAATAAACCAGTATTCTTTATTTTACGACAATTATATACGCGTAACAGACAAGGTTTCTACCCGCGTGGGAGTACATTTCGTAGCATACAATCCAGTAAATTCACGTAATTATTACAGTATTCAGCCGCGTTTTGCATTGAACTTTACTCCGGGTAAAAACAATCTGATATATCTGAATTTCTCTAAAATGGAGCAATTTTACCATTATATCAGTTTCAATGGTATTGCACTTCCTACTGATTTCAGAATGCCAAGTATTGAAGGGTTCAAGCCACGTTCATCAGAACATTATGAAATTGGTTGGAAAAGAAACTTCGACAATGACAGAGGTAAATTGGAAACATCTGCTTACTATAAAACAAGGCGAAACGTCGTAGCGCTAAGACCCGATGTCATAGTGGAAGACGACAACTGGAACAATTACATAATGGCAGGGAACGGTGACAGTTACGGAATAAAGATGTTTCTATATTATATGTATAGGAGATGGACTATGCAAATGTCATATACATACTCAAGAAGCCGTGAATGGTTTGATGAATATAAAAGTTTGGGTAAACTCCCTTCTCTATACGATATGCCTCACTATGGAGCAGGTGCTTTATCGTATAAGATAAACAACTCGTCAAGCCTGTCAATAGGATGTATCATGAAATCTGGCAGAATCAAGGTCTCTGACAATTGGTTTGAAAGTGATAAGGATCTTGGCTTCAGAAAAAGACGTGGAGAGTTTAATTACAGAATAGACGTAGGCTATACGTTCAAGAAAGATTTCGGAGATAAATTACTACTTCTCAGATGTGGACTATATAATCTACTCGGCAATCCGCCTGAAGAAGATATAATAGACTTCTATTCAGTACATCTATCAAAAAATTGCCTTCCTTACGGAAGTATCAGTTTCAAGTTCTAAAATTTAGGTCCTATATTACCTTATATAAAAAAATCCTGATCTTTTACAGACCAGGATTTTTTATATCAAACTACAGAATTAATATCCAAGTTCTTTTTCTAGGGCTTCATATTCAGTTCTGTTGAGTTTCCAATATATTCTCAACAAGAACTGACCCCACAAGGCCTTATTGTCAGGAGCCAACTCCTTAGCCTTTTCGTAATATGGCAATGCCTTTGCGTACAATTCTTTAATCTTAGCTTCACCTTCAGCATATTTAGGATCGTCCATAGCCAACTTAGAGTTTGCTTCTTCTACATCCTGACCTGGGAAGAAATAGCAATCACCCATCTTAGAATATGCTTCCGCTACGAAACCATCATTCTTGTCAACAATCTGCTGTAATGTAGCCAAAGCTCCTTCATAGTCTTTATTTTCATACTGAAGTACACCTTTTACATATAAGAAATATGATGAAGGATTGTTGGCAATTATACCGTCAATTTCAGCCAAAGCTTCCTTAACCTTACCACTTTGTATGTAATTATCCATTAAGTTACCAACGAAATATTCCTGTGCAGGGAATTTCTCTACACCTTCTTTGATAGTAGCCAGCCATTTGATTGAGTCCTTAGATTCTTCTGTCTTATAAACTTCAGCAAGACACATCAAGGCTCTATATCCTTCTTCTTTATGATTCTTTCCCATTTCAGCATACTTGATAACAGCAGCATTGTTTTTCAATGAATTAGCTGCCAATACAGCATAGTTTGCTATTAGTGGAACAAGTGTATCATTCTTAACTTCGTCCATTTCTGCAAAAAGAGGAGATACAGCAGCATCACAATACAAGCCGAAAAACTTCAAAGCAGCATCATATTTACCTGTATTATATGAATCAGATCCTGCATTTGTCAAGTTAGGACGTACAGAAGCCAAAGTCTTAGCCAATTTCTTTCTCAGTTTAGGTTTCTTCTGTTCTCCACTTGCTACCTTTGCCTGTTCTACTTCATCACATTTCATGTAATATTCGAACATCTTAGCCAAACTGTTATACAGCTTAGTAGTGTCAGCCTTTCCACCAGGGAGATAGAGTTTCATATTCTCATCATCGTAGATAGCCTTCTGAAAATCACCCGCAAGCTTCCATGTTTCAGGTTCATTGGCAGTTGTTGGATCACTCAAAGCCGGTTCAATAATCTGAGCAGCCTTTACAGGATCGCTTTTTGCCGACTTCGCTTGTTTTACAACACTTGTCTGTGCTGATACTGCACAAGTGGCAAATACCACAGCAGCAGTTAGTAATACTTTTTTCATAATGTTTTAAATTTTAGTAAGTCAATTGTTTTGATTATTTTCTTCTTGAGATTCATTTATACTATTTTCTGTCTCATCCTCTTGAGAAATTTCTTCTTGGACAGCCTCTTCTTCAACCTGTGAAGTTACCTTACATACTGAACCGATACTGTCATTTCGTTTCTCAAGGTCAATAAGTTTAACACCTTGTGTTGCACGCCCCATAATACGGAAATCAGCTACTTTAACACGAATTGTTATACCAGACTTGTTTATAATCATCAAGTCATTCTCGTCTGTTACAGATTTAATAGCAACAAGTGAACCTGTCTTTTCGGTAATGTTCAATGTTTTCACACCCTTACCACCACGGTTTGTCTTACGATAATCCTCGATATCAGAGCGTTTACCATAACCATTTTCAGAAACTACCATTATAGTTTCCTTTTCAGGATCCTTAATGCATATCATTCCGATTACTTCATCCTGACCGTCTTCATCAAGAGTAATACCACGTACACCTGTAGCAGTACGTCCCATTTCGCGAACTGCACTTTCGTGGAAACGTATAGCACGTCCGTTGCGGTTTGCTATAACTATTTCGTTGTTGCCGTTAGTCATACGAACCTCTATTACCCTGTCATCTTCACGGATTGTAATAGCATTAACCCCGTTCTGACGAGGACGCGAATATTGTTCAAGGAGAGTCTTCTTTATTACACCCTGTTTTGTACAGAACAATACATAATGGCTGTTTATGAATTCCTTATCATTAAGGTTCTTGACACGCAAGTAAGCTGTTACGGCATCATCGCTGTCGATGTTCAACAGATTCTGTATTGCACGTCCCTTAGAAGTCTTGTTACCTTCAGGAATTTCGTATACCTTCAACCAATAGCACTTGCCTTTCTGAGTGAAGAACAACATCGTGTTGTGCATTGTTGCAGGATAAATATGTTCTATGAAGTCTTCATCGCGAGTTTCACTACCCTTAGAACCTACTCCACCTCTGTTCTGAGCATGGAAGTCAGCCAATGGAGTACGCTTGATGTATCCCATATGAGATATAGTGATAACCATCTGTTCGTCAGCATAGAAGTCCTCAGGATTGAATTCTTCTGAAGCATAGACGATTTCTGAGCGACGCTTGTCACCGTATTTTTCCTTAACTTCTATCAGTTCGTCCTTGATAACCTTCATACAAAGCTCATCGTTGGAAAGAATTTCCTGATAGTAGGCAATTTGCTTCATTATCTCTTCGTATTCTGCATGAAGCTGTTCCTGCAACAGACCTGTCAACTGACGGAGACGCATTTCAACGATGGCACGAGCCTGAATCTCGCTGAGTTCGAAACGATTCATCAAGTTTGTGACAGCTTCGTTAGGAGTTTTTGCAGCACGAATAATTCTGATTACTTCATCAATATTGTCGGAAGCAATGATAAGACCTTCAAGAATATGTGCACGTTCCTGAGCCTTACGCAAATCGTACTGTGTACGGCGGATAACGACTTCATGTCTGTGTTCGACGAACAATTTTATCAAATCCTTAAGGTTGAGCAGACGAGGACGTCCCTTAACCAAAGCGATATTGTTCACACCGAAAGAAGTCTGCAGTGCAGTCATCTTGAACAGTTTATTCAGAACTACACTTGCATTGGCATCACGCTTCACATCAATTACGATACGCATACCCTCACGGTCTGACTCATCGTTTACGTACGAGATACCCTCAATCTTCTTCTCGTTTACTAGAGAAGCAATATGTTCGATAAGTTCCTTTTTATTTACATTGTAAGGAATCTCGTTTACAATAATCTTGTCGTGGTTAGTGTGAGTTTCGATTTCTGTCTTAGCACGCATTACAACTCGTCCGCGGCCTGTCAAGTACGCATCCCTCACACCACTTACACCATATATATATCCTCCTGTAGGGAAATCAGGAGCCTTGATGTACTGCATCAAGCCATCTACATCAATATCATTATTATCTATATATGCCACACAGCCGTCTATAACCTCAGCAAGATTATGTGTCGGCATATTTGTAGCCATACCTACAGCAATACCAGATGCACCGTTCACCAAAAGGTTAGGGATACGTGTCGGCATGACAGTAGGTTCTTGAAGAGTGTCATCGAAGTTGTTCTGGAAATCTACAGTTTCCTTGTACAAGTCCTGCATCATTTCCTCACCGATCTTCTTAAGTCTTGCCTCTGTATAACGCATTGCCGCAGGGCTGTCACCATCTACTGAACCGAAGTTACCCTGTCCGTCCACCAACGGATAACGCATAGCCCAATCCTGTGCCATACGTACAAGTGCACCGTATACTGACGAGTCGCCATGAGGATGGTATTTACCAAGTACCTCACCCACTATTCTGGCAGATTTCTTATAAGGTTTGTCCGAAGTATTTCCCAGCTCCATCATTCCGTAAAGTATACGGCGATGTACGGGTTTGAAACCATCTCTTACATCCGGAAGGGCACGCGCCACGATTACCGACATTGAATAATCGATGTACGACGACTTCATTTCCTCTTCGATGTTAATTTTTATAATTCTGTCTTGTTCTTGCATTTAAACAA
>CALUPA010000110.1 GCA_944322395.1 uncultured Phocaeicola sp. | reverse complement strand
GGGTTAAAACAGGATTTAAGCGTAATCCGCTTAAAATAAGGAATCAGATCTGGAAAGGAAATCCAGACCTGAACATTTCAGAACTGGGCCATTATAACCCGATATTCAAATACCTTATTTCTGTCACTTGGTTTGCGCTGACACACCCAAATATGATGCTTACCAAAACCGTAAATGAAATATTTATCAAGATTGGTTGTTTGCTTAAGCTTTGCCATGCTGGCGCGAAGTTCATCCTCATTAGACGACAGGAGTATCACATTGATAATCCGTAAATACAGAGCCGTAGCTTCGTCGCTATATTGGCAAAATATGTGTTCAATTATTACATTCATTTCTACTACTGCTTTAGGGTTTAAGATTATGCTCCCAATCCGGAGCGTCATTTATAACAGCCGAACCATCAGCATTATATATCTCAATAGTGGGGCAACCACCATTCTCGTCAGGAAACATACGTTCAGAAGTATCTCGGAGGACTTCATTTCTCTCCAGATGAAGACGTTTGTCAGTGATATTTGTCACGTCATCACACTTCCAGGAACGTACAATAGCTTCAGCTTCCTCATAATTCTCAGCTTCAACGGTAAAGTAATCTCGTTCCCAGCACGTAACTTTACATTCTTGATAAAATCTGAAATTTCCCATATATCAAAGTATTTATTTAGTCGTAAATAGTTACTTCATCGCGGTATTCGACAATCTCTTTGCCGTTATCGAGCCGGACAACAATTCTGAGTCCGAAGTCGCCAACAACCGTTCCCTCTGTATAGCCCTTGTACGCTTCATGCAAAGTACATCTTGCACCAATGATTTCTGTCTGTTCTTCGTATTCAAACATAATTTTATTGTTTTGATTGTTATTATTTCCCTTATGTAGTATCAACTACTTCGGGGTTGATTAAAATTCTGGTGCCCGAAAGATGTTATGGCTATTCATGCAAGTTTTTGAGTACAAATACAACCTCCAGAAAGGAGTGTGGAGATTTGTACGAAAATCATAAGACAAGAACTTGCTTAAATAGTTGCCATAACATATACCTTTGCACCTCAATTTTATTCATAAGCCCCGAAAGTCGATATGCGGAAATAAATGACTTATAAAAAAGAGGAGAAAGAAAATAAAAAATGCAGCCAAAAGAAAAAAATATCTTCTCTTTTGGCTGCATCATCTTCAATAAAACTGTTTAGTTTAATTTGTTAGCTATATATATGCTAAACTAAACTAAACCACATATAAGCAGATTACGATGTCTGGCTGTATAAATTAAAATGGATGAGTCACGGTAGAAACAATATATACTAACGTCAACAACGACAAAAAACTAATACATCAGAATTTTCGAACGTTTTTTGACTGAACAAATTGCTTTGCATCTTTTTCAAGTTCATACGATGATTTCATTTTGCTTTCTCTTAACCACAAGTTAATCTCTGATTTCAAGAACATGATCCGCTTTCCTTTTTTATGGAATGGTATCAGGTGACAACTAGTCCATCCATAAACTGTTTGTTCAGCTGGATGACTTGGCAAGTACTCACACAATTCTTTTAAATTCATCCATTGTTCAGCAGGTGGTAGCTGGGATGTACTTGTTAGATTGTCTATTTTCAAATCAAGCTGAATAAGCTTATCTATTACCCATGACAATGCTTTTGGCAAATCTTCAAATGTAATGTTGCTTTTCTCGTCCATATCTTTCTTATTTCAGTTATTACGACTGCAAAGAAAAACAGGTTTTTATTGCTGATTTATCAATGTAGAGCAACACATAAAAAAGCATAAACGATTCATTTGGGACATAAATGCACATAATTGATAGTCAATACATATAATGAAACAGTCCATTATCGTTTTTTTTTATTCATGAATAACATCATAAGAAAATCATAAAGCATCCATAAATTAAGAGACATAAAAAACCATAAATTATATCAGCCAGAATATCAACTATACAGATAGCTTAACCAGGCTATTACTATTCTGTAGATGACAAATCCAATTTAATGGTTTCGGTTGCCTTTTCCTTTTTTGCATCAATAACCTTTGTATATATCTGAGTAGTTTTAACATTTGTATGCCCAAGCATTTTACTTACAGTATATATGTCTGTTCCTCCAGCAAGTTGTAGGGTAGCGTATGAATGGCGAAAGCAGTGAAATGTTATATGCTTTTTTATACCAGCAGCTTCTACCCATTTCTTTAACGGCCGGCTTATCCAAGCCGGATCCGGAAGCCCGGCAAAAACAAGCAAGTTTGAATCTTGGCGTTCACCACAGAGCTGATAAGCCTGTTCGGAAATAGGCATATATTCAACACCTTTTGTCTTCTGCTGTGTAAAATTGACACGATAACTTCCATTAAACTCTTCGATTTCAGACCATTTCATTTTCTGAATATCGCAATGGCGAATTCCTGTAAGGGCTGAGAATAGAGCTGCACGTTTGAGTATTGGGCTACATGGAGTTTGGGCTAGACGATTGAGCTCATCAACGGTAAGAAATTCACGTCGGCTTTCTTTTTCCTGGATGCCTTTAACTTTTGCTGAAATATCAACTGTCAAATATCCATCTATAAATGCCTGTTTTAATGCAGCCTTGAAGATTGAGAAATAAGTTGCAGCCGTATTCTGTGACACTGTACCACTTTTACCACCGCCTTGTGGTGCCGTCATCATAAAATTACGGAATGACTCAACCAAATGCATATCAATTTGGGCAAAAGTAATAGTATCACCATCAGCAAATATTTTCAGCAGTTCATGCACACGTCTCCAGTTAACAATGATTGATTCAGATCCACGGACATGACGAGTCTGTTGCACATGATTAAAATATTCGATGAAATTACAACGAGAACGTTCTAACATTTCCGCCTGCTGCGCATCAGTGTCTGAATAGAGGGCAGCATTGTCGTATTCCTTTTGCCGGATGCTTCTTACCTTGTCTGCATATATACAATTTTCTTGATCCAACTGCGATTTACACAGTATAACGCCATTCATATCGCGTTTGGGTTTATAATTAGTTTTTCCATCCGCATTCGTACGTGATTTTTTTGATTTGTCCCATATTGGAGTGGAAATTGTACGATTTAGATATTCGCGTACTCTTTGCGGAGTAGAAGAGCCTTTCTGAAATACTGGATATGCCTCAATGTAAAGATACCATTCATCCCGATATTCAGTTTTTCTAAGTTTAACAGAGACTCTTGTATTTGCCATCGCTTTTTTCATTTCTTTGCTCCTTTATATAGTTCATCAATTTCTTTCTTAGGCACATAAACGAAATTACCTATTTGCCTCGTAGGGATAGAGTATTTACGGATATGTAAATATACAGTAGAATCATTTAAGTGATATTTTTCTGCAATTTCACCAATGGTATAGCAGCTCTCTGGTTCGAGATTATACAGTTTGGTTACAGACCTAGATTTTGTTAAAGGATTTTCCCGGAAAGGATAAAGTTTCATCAGTTCCGTTTTGCTTACATAAGTTTTACGTACTCCGGAATTAAATTTTGACAAGATCCCTTTACGGATTAGTCTATATATGGTTTCTCGGCTTACACCAAACAATGCAAAAGCTTCAGAAATCGTTATCATTTCCTTATCTTGTGGAATTGTCTTAACGATTTCATCAAGTAATTGCTGTTTCTTTTCTTCAGCTTTACGTCTTTTCCAAGCGATTTTAGAACAAGCTGAAGAACAGTAGTAAGATTCTATAGTTTTTGCTATAAACTCATTCCCGCAAACAGAACATTTACGCAGTATTTGAAATTTTGCAGCTGGCATATGTTGTATCTATTTATAAATCAAATATTTAATTATATCAAACCGGCCTTAATCAGAAAATAAGTGTCACATTATCTACCATTAAGTGTCGGTACAAATATGGTACAAATATACAATAAAATAACAACAAACAAGCAAAACTATAGAAAAAATAAAAAAAAAGAAAAGAGGCGCAACTCATTGAGTTACACCTCTTTTCTTATGGATGTTTATCGTTGTTTATCGATAATTATTTCACTTCCTCAAAATTCGTCTCGTTGACTTTCAGTTCAGTGTCCTGCCCCTGAACAGTTACGTTTTCTTTCCATACCTTGTATCCGATTCAGCAGCCATAGATACTTTTGCAGATTGACTTTCAAGCGCATTCAAGCGTTCCTTCAACTTTGTGTTACGTTTGAGTACCGTTAAATTACGTATGGCGAAGCTCAATGCTTTTTTCGTACCTACCAGAACACAGATTTTTTTAGCACGCGTAATTCCGGTATAAATCAGATTGCGCTGAAGCATTACATAGTGAGTCATCAGCACAGGCATTACTACAATGGGATACTCGGAACCTTGCGACTTATGGATGGTAGTAGCATAAGCCAGTGTCAGCTCGTCAAGTTCAGAGACATCATATTCCACCGTTCTTCCGTCAAAACAGACAAACAATGTTCTGTCTTCCATATCTACTCTTTCGATATAGCCCAAATCACCGTTGAATACCTCTTTATCATAATTATTACGCAGCTGCATCACGCGGTCTCCTTGACGGAATGAATATCCACTGCGATTCAATGACACCTGCCCCGGATTCAAGACAGTCTGTAATGCCATGTTCAGATTGGCGGCCCCAACTACCCCTCTCTGCATGGGTGTAAGGACCTGTATATCGCTTGTCGGACGTTTATACGCATTAGGCAGACGCTCTTTCACCAACTTGACGATTGTCTCTACTGCCTGTTCAGGGTCCTCCTGTTGGATAAAGAAGAAATCAGTATGCTTACCGTTGCTTGTATCAGGGAATACACCTTTATTTATGGCATGCGCACTCATGACGATACGGCTTTCCTGTGCCTGGCGGAAAATACGTGTCAGACGGATAACGGGTATTCTATTGCTGTCGATGATATCACGCAGCACGTTTCCAGCACCCACACTCGGCAACTGGTCGATGTCGCCTACCAATACCAGACGCATGCCTGCCGGAATTGCCTTCATAAGATTGTTCATCAGCAGGAGGTCTATCATTGAACACTCATCTACAATGAGTACATCTCCCTCCAAAGGATTATCGTCATTACGCTTATATCCATCTTGGGGATTGTACTCCAACAGACGGTGTATGGTCTTGGCCTCCATACCGGTAGCCTCACTCATACGTTTGGCTGCACGACCGGTCGGAGCTGCGAGCAGAATGCGTAGGCCCATAGCTTTTAAGGCTGCTATAATGCCTTGTGTGGTAGTAGTTTTTCCTGTTCCGGGACCTCCTGTAAGGACCATCACTTTAGAAGATACAGCCTCACGAATGGCTTCTGCCTGTACCTCGTCATACTCTACACCCGTTTGTTTTGATATAACTGAAATATCAGGAATTATATTGAACAGATTGCCTTCCACACAGTCCAGCAATTTGTTCAGGCGGTTTGCTGTACCTACTTCGGCATAATAGAACGGTGGCATATATATGGCTTCGGCATCAGCAATGAGGTCTTCACTCTGTAACATCTCGGATATAGCCTGACGAACGGGAGCCTCATCTGCATCCAGAAGTTCAATTGCCTTCCTCAGCCATATGGCTCAGTGTGTATGTGACTCCACTTTTCAGTCTGCGCAGGTCATTCTTCTCATAACCCATTTTTGAGGCAATAGTGTCGGCTGTCTTGAAACCTATTCCCCAAATATCATCCGCCAGTTTATATGGATTGGTTTTCACGGTGTCAATACTTTCCTTGCCATATTGTCTGTAAATCTTTGCGGCATAAGCGGTACTTACTCCATATCCCTGCAGGAAGAGCATTACATTTTTAATGTCTTTCTGTTTTTCCCAACTCTCAGCTATTTTCTCTACTCGCTTCCTGCCTATTCCCGGCACCTCATAAAGACGTTCTATATCTGTCTCTATGATTTCGATAGTATCAAGACCGAAACGGTTCACGATAAGCTGTGCAAACTTAGGTCCGATACCTTTAACAAGTCCGCTTCCGAGATACTTTTCTATGCCGTAAAGAGTGGCTGGCATAACCTCTTCCCATATCTGAGCCACGAACTGACTGCCATAGCGTTTGTCTACCTTCCAGTCGCCCTCACACAATAGCACACTTCCTGCCGGTACCTCCAGGAGATTTCCCACCAGAGTGACCAATTCATCATAACCTTTTACCTTCACCCTCATCACCGAATATCCGTTCTCAGGATTCTGGTATGTGATACGTTCTACTACACAACGCAGTTTTTGCATTTCCGTTCTTCTCTTATAATACTTACAATACTTCAGGATTCTTCTGAATTCCGCTACTATGACACAAAAATAGAGGTTATTTCAAAAAAAAGCAACATTTTTCAACTTGCAGCAAAAAAAGTAATAAAGAAACCAAGTAAAAATATTGACTGATAATTGTTTGAATTTTAATGGGAATATTCAAATAGCCAATAGCAAATATTTATAATCTCACATATTATTTTTACTTTTGAAGCTGTATTTAAAAAGAGTTTCCATCATGACTAAAAACAACCTACTTACAGAACAACTGAGATACACAGGTGACAACAAGTTCCCAACTAAAATAAATCTTTGTTCATATAAGAAAGATTCTATAACATTCCACAAAGACATAGAATTCGAGCATATTCGGGAACTGATGAACGAGGACGAGATAAACTGGATACAGATTACCGGTATGCAGAATACGGATAAAATAAAGAACGTATGCCAGATGTTCTGTGTCGACTTCCTGACTACCCAAGACATACTGAACCCTAACCATCTGACAAAAATAGAGGAACATGATGATTACAATGTAATAATCATCAAACTTCTGACTATGGATAAAGACAATGATTATGAACCTATGCAGTTATGCATAATTCAGGGCAAATCATTCATCCTTACATTCGTAGAGAAAGAAACAGATTTCTTCAATGATATTATCTCCGCACTGAACAAAAATACTCTGAAGATTCGTCACCGCCAGTCGGACTATCTGCTAAGTGTAATCCTGAACAGCTCAATGGCAAACTTCATGTCCGTACTGACAACAATGGAGGATGAGCTGGAGGATATGGAAGAAGCTTTAATCGTTCCTCACAATCCGAACGCACCGGGAATAGAGAACATACAGAAATACCGCAAGAACTATCGCATTATCAAGAAATGTATCTTCCCGATGAAGGAACATATCAACAAGCTGTTCCATGCCGACAACGAACTGCTGAACGAACAGCAACGTCCGTTCTTCAACGATGTGAACGACCACCTTCAGTTCGTACTCCAGACGATGGAAAGCTGTCGCGACCTGATAACTGCCATCGTTGACCTCTACATTTCAAGAAACGACCAGCGACTGAACGATATAATGAAGCAGCTCACCATAGTCTCAACAATCTTCATCCCTCTTACTTTCCTTGCTGGAATATGGGGAATGAACTTCGAATGGATGCCCGAACTGCACTGGGAATACGGATACCTTTTTGCATGGACACTGATGTTGACTATGGGTATATCACTTTTCTTCTTTTTCAGACACAAAAAATGGTAACAGACTATGCGTAAACAGGAATTGTACAACAAGGTTATAGTATATTTTGAGAAGGCAATGCCGGTAGCAGAAACCGAGCTTCACTACTCAAACCCTTTTGAACTGCTCATTGCTGTGATACTCAGTGCACAATGTACAGACAAGCGTGTAAACATGATAACTCCACCGTTGTTTCACGACTTCCCTACTCCAGAAGCACTTGCAGCCAGCACTCCGGAAGTGATATTCGAATATATCCGCAGTGTGAGCTACCCCAACAATAAGGCTAAGCATCTGGTAGGAATGGCGAAGATGCTCGTAAGCGAATATAACAGTACTGTGCCGGACACACTGGAAAAGCTTGTGAAACTGCCGGGCGTGGGCCGCAAGACTGCCAATGTAATACAAAGCGTGGTTTTCAATAAAGCAGCAATGGCAGTAGATACACACGTGTTCCGCGTAAGCCACAGAATAGGTCTGGTTCCAAAATCATGCACCACTCCGCTTGCTACAGAGAATTATCTGATGAAATATATTCCAAAGGATATTGTTCCTAAGGCACATCACTGGCTGATACTGCACGGAAGATATGTCTGCATTGCACGTTCGCCTAAATGTGCGGAATGTGGATTGAACGGTATTTGTAAGGAGTCGCTGAAAAGTAAAATTTGATATGGCTGATTTTATCAAGAAAAATATCGCTGCAATACTGTTTATAGTATTGTCATTGATTTTTGGAGGATGCATCGGATATTCATTAATAATATTTTTCGGCAAGGAACAAGGTTTTATTTCTCTTATAACGAATCTGTTGCTTTCATTCCTGATAATGATTGTATGTATCTTCCTGCAAATAATAATACATGAAACGGGACACCTTACCGTAGCTCTGATGCGCGGATGGAAATTCATTTCCTTTATGGCATTCGGTTTTATACTGACAAGGCGTGACGGACACTACAGAATCTCCACCATGAAACTTGCCGGTGCCGGAGGGCAATGCCTTCTTCTACCACCTGAAAAAGGGGACTCGGATTTCGGAATTATGCTTTATAATCTTGGAGGCGTAATGTTCAATCTGATGTTTTCCGTCATTAGCGGGATATTGCTGTGGGCATGCCACGAGTCGCTGAGCCCATATCTGAATATATTCCTGATGCTGTTTTCAGGTGTAGGGATATGCTTTTTTCTGGTAAACGGTATTCCTTCCACTTTCTCAGGATGCCGAAAACGGAGCATCCCCACCCACTCTGAACGGCTTAATCCATCCAGTTTTACCGCTAAATTGGCCTTGAAAA
>CALUPA010000109.1 GCA_944322395.1 uncultured Phocaeicola sp. | reverse complement strand
CATTCTTCTTTTGAATACTTTTTATATTCACGCATGTTACTAAATAATTTGTGTCAACTTATTTAGTACACTACAGTTTTTTTGTGACTATAAAAGTTTACTCTTTTTCTTTTATTATGTAAACACAGAGGGCTCCTATAATAAGGAATATTCCGGCAAGCATAAGCATGTTGACTTCAGGTGGGACTTCGCCTGCAGAAGTGAAAGAACTAAGAATCCATCCGCCGGCCATTGCAGCTATGATTTGTGGAACACAAATAGTGCAGTTGAATAGACCAAGGTAAGTTCCTAAATGTCCGCCTGTAAGTGCATTAGTCAGAATTGTGAACGGTAATGCCAGCATTGCAGCCCATGCACATCCCACGAGAAGGAATGATATGAATAGTCCGTATTGGTTATTGATGAACATTATAGATATAAATCCGATACCTCCCAATATCAGGCTAAGTGCATATGCTGTTTTCCTGTTTTTTATCATTGGGATTATTGTGGCCCATATTACGGAACCTATTGCCTGTACGGCAAAGAGTATTCCCACCCAGTCGCCGGCATTCTGGTATTGCAATGATTGGGTGTCGAGCACCATATGCGAAACTCCATCCTTTATTATCTCCACCGAAGGGGTGTTGAACACTCCTGCAGCCACGGTACCATTTGTGTATGTCCACATAAACATGAATGCTGCCCAGCAGAAGAACTGAACCAGTCCTACTGTCCAGAAAGCTTTAGGGGCTTTAGCTAGAAGTGTGAAAATATTAGCCTTTTCTTCTTTCGGATTATCGCTTATCCCGTGGTATTCGGCATATAGTTGTGGAGGATATTCCTTTACTTTCACAGAGGTATAGATGACACAAATAATCAGTATTGCCGCACCTATGTAGAACGAATATATAACAGAATCCGGTATTACTCCTTTAGGAGCGATATTGCTTATTCCGATAGCTGCAAAAATAAACGGGAACAGATAACCGGCCAGACTACCTGCATTGCAGAGAAAACTCTGTATAGAATATGCCAATCCTTTTTGTTTCTCATTCACCATGTCGCCCACCATCATTTTGAATGGTTGCATGGCTATGTTTATAGAAGTATCAAGAAACATCAATGATAGTAGTCCGAAAATCATTGCTGCCGATACGGACATTCCGAAGCTTCCTGCATTTGGTAGCAAACACATTACGAGAACTGCAATAATGGCACCTACAAAGAGATATGGTATTCTTCGCCCGAAGCGGCACCATGTTTTGTCGCTCAATGCCCCTATAATAGGTTGTACTATGATTCCTGCCAATGGTGGCAGTATCCAGAAATAACTCAGGCTGTGTGGGTCCGCTCCTAAAGTGGAGAATATTCTACTGATGTTTGCACTCTGTAGTGCGTAGGCAATTTGCACACCGAAGAATCCGAAGCTGATATTCCATAGCTTCCAGAAACTCAAATCAGGTATTTTTTTCATGATATATGTATTTTATAGTTTGAAGATTTTCTGCAGTTATTTCCCTACGGAATACTTTTCTATAGGTTCATTACATCCTTTTCGAAACTATCCTTGTCACCTTTGGCTTTATTCCTGATCTTGCTTCTATAGTTGTATACAGTGGCAAGAGAGTATCCCAGGAAGTGTGCTATACGGTTTGCATCCGTTACACCTAACCTTATCAATGCGAATATTCGTAATTCGGTGTTCAAGTGTTCGTCTTTTTTGGGATATATTTTCGCTTCGTCAGTTAGGAGATTGTTGAAGTCTTCCACGAAATTAGGAAACAGATCGAGGAAAGAGCGGTCGAATTCATCATAAAACATTTTCCTTTCGTCTCTTAGGAATTCCTCGGATTTTATCGCTTTGAACAACTGGTCAATTTTGGATGCCATGGCAAGTTTCTCGAGCGAGCGTCTGTATTGTTCCAGCTTTTCCAGATATCCTACGCATCTGTCCAAATATTTGGCGATATAAACTTCTTTTATCCTTCCTGTTTGGGCAAGGTTTCTGTTAGCTTCCACCAGTTTTTTGTTGGCTTTGTAAAGATTGCTCCGCATTACAGACAGTTTCTTCATCCAATAATAAAGATAGAAGGTTGCTATGATGAGTAGGAAAGCAAGTATACTAATCCCTATAAGTAGTCTTCTCGTTGCATTCCGTTTTTCTGCCTCTTTCTTTTTGTAGGCGTTGTCTATGATGGGATAAATCTGGGTAACTTCAAGAAAACGTAATCTGGCATTAGCTGCCACTGCGTCCTCCATAGAACATGACAGGTATCTGTATGCTCTGTCCAAGTCTCTCTGATGATACATAAGCAATGCAAGTTTCTGGAGGGAAGCATATTCTCTTTCAGCCATTTTTATGTCCATTATGGCAGTTGAGACAAGATATTTTATTTGGTTCGTAGTGTCTTCTATTGCTTTGTATGCCTCTGATAGTGTATAGTTTACATATACTTTACGCTTTGAGTCAATAGAATCTGACAGCAGAGGTAATAACGTTTCGATGGCTTTCTCATAATCACCATTATAAATCATTCTTTCAGCCGAATTTATTTTAAAATCAACGTCTCTTATACATTGTTTCGAAATGGAATCTCTATATAATTCTGTCATGGAAGAGTAGTATCGGCTTGCTTTTTTATCAGCGGTATAATCTGCCAACCATCCGTAGTATGCTCTGCGTGTCCTTAAATAATACCCTTTTAGTCCTTCACTTTTTATACCTGACTTATTTGCTTTATCGAGTTCTTCCTTTGCTTCATTATACATTCCCATTACTCCGAAAACCTCGGCTTTGTTTATTAGAATCTCATCTTCCAACTCCGGTATGTTAAGTAAAGGCATGTATTTGTGTTTCATATTAATATAGTACAGTGATGAATCTGCCTGATAATGCAGGTATTCATAAAAAAGTGCACCACTTAAGTTGTATTTCTTGGTTATATCTTTTGTCCTTTCCAAGCTGTCTTTCAGTTGTAATATCTTTTTTTCCCTTAGGCTATGATAAATCTCTTTGTTTGATATAACATCATCAAGCTTTTGCAATAATTTCTCGTTTTCGGATTCTGCAAAAAGGTTGAATGGAAAATTGACGATAATGGTTAAAATGATAAAATAGTTTTTCATGGTTTTTGATGTTAAGTGCTTGCAAAAATATACTATGTATGATTAATATACAAATATCATAATATAGTATCCGCCGTTTTTACCCTATAAGTTATTTATATTTTTTATACATAAGTAAACTATTAATATGTTGATATTCAATTGTATAATATTCTATAGCACTTATATTTTTATTTTACTTTTTATTCCAGACTTTCGTAAACAATATATTTGCAACATCACAATATTAAATTAAATATAAATCGATATCATGAAACGAACACTGTTAACAATTATGGCTGTATTGTCATTTTTAGGGTTTGCAAATCCTATGCAAGCTGCAATCAAGAAAGTAGCCCCGACTTATTGGTGGGCTGGTATGAATAACACAGAACTGCAGATTTTGATTTATGGCGAAGATATAGCATCTTCAGAGGTCACACTGTCTGTCAATGATATTTATCTGAAAGAAACCGTACGGCAGTCTAATCCCAACTATCTTATTCTTTATCTGGATTTGAAAGATTCTAAACCGCAAAAATTCGATATAATCCTTAAGAAAGGCAGGAAGACAACGAAAGTCCCTTACGAACTTAAAGAACGTACCCGTAAAGGTTCCGACATTGAAGGATTTACGTCGAGTGATGTGCTCTATCTTATTATGCCAGACAGATTTGCCAATGGCAATCCTGAGAATGATGTAGTGCCAGGCATGTTGGAAAATAAGGTGGACCGAAACGAACAGTTTGGCCGTCACGGTGGTGACTTCAAAGGAATATCCAATCACTTGGATTATATTTCTGATCTTGGCGTAACAGCCATATGGCTCAATCCTACACAGGAAAATGATATGAAGGATGGTTCGTATCATGGATATGCCATAACTGATTATTATCAGATTGACCGTCGTTTTGGTAGTAACGAAGAATTCCTCCAATTGGTGAACGATGCTCACGGAAAAGGATTGAAAGTTGTTATGGATATGATATTCAATCATTGCGGAAGCGAAAATTATCTGTTCAAGGATAAACCTCAGGATGATTGGTTCAACTTCCGTTCTAACTATGTTCAAACATCGTTTAAGACTGCAAGCGTAATGGATATACATGCGTCTGATTATGAAAAGGCCATTGCTACAGACGGATGGTTCACACAGGTTATGCCTGACTTGAATCAGCGTAACCGTCATGTGGCACGTTATCTTATTCAGAGCAGTATATGGTGGATAGAATATGCCGGAATAAACGGAATACGTCAGGATACTCATCCTTATGCGGACTATGATTTTATGTCAGATTGGTGTAAAGAGGTTCTTGAAGAGTATCCTCATTTCAATATAGTGGGAGAAACATGGCTTAACAGTAATGTGCTGGTTTCATATTGGCAGAAAGACAGTAAACTTGCTGCTCCAAAGAACTCCAATCTTCCTACTGTAATGGATTTCCCTCTTACCGATTTGATGACTAAGGCTTTTGATGAAGAGACTACTGAATGGGCAGGAGGCCTTTACAGATTGTATGATTATCATACTCAGGATTTCGTATACGCCAATCCTATGAGTTTGTTAATATTCCTTGATAATCATGATACATCACGTTTCTGTAAAAATGAGAAGGATTCACAGAATATTACGCGCTATAAACAAGCTATTACTTATCTGCTCACAACAAGAGGTATTCCACAGATATACTATGGAACAGAGATTCTTATGGCTGCCGAAAAGAGTGAAGGCGATGGACTTCTGCGTCGTGATTTCCCTGGTGGATGGGAAGGTGATAAAACAAACTGCTTTACACGCGAAGGCAGAACCGAACTTCAGAACGAGGCTTTTGATTTTACACGCAAACTTCTGAATTTCAGAAAGAGCAATGAGGCTATCTGTAAAGGTTCCATGAAGCATTTCTCTATCAGTAATGGAGTGTATGTGTACGAAAGAAAATATAAAGATGCTTCTGTTGTGGTAATCATGAACGGAACAGACAAAAAGCAGACATTAAAACTTGCTCCTTATAAAGAAATATTGCCTAAGCAGGAGGCTGAAGATTTTATCAGCGGTAGAAATATCAGTTTAAGTGATGAAATAGCCCTTGATGAGCGAGAAATATTACTCCTTTCATTCTAAAAATCATTTATAAAATTGATATATGGCTAATAAATATAAATACCATATTTACAGAGTGTTATGACTTATAATCAGTGCTATGGTGTTTATATTTTATTTCTAAAACAGGAAAAACATTACTAAGAACCATACTTTTGCAGCAGAGAGTTTTTTTAACCTGAAATTATTAAACTGAAATACCTGAAAAGCTATGAACCTTAAAAGTATTTTTTCATTTACATCATGTATCTGTTTGGCAGTGGCAGTAAATGCCCAAAAACTGACTTCGCCGGATGGCAATTTTATTATGAACTTCAGTCTTAGTCCCGAAGGGGCTCCGGTTTACGAACTGACATATAAAAACAAACCGGTAATTAAACCAAGTACATTGGGACTTGAATTGAAGAAGGAAGATGCGAATAAAAGGACAACTTTCGATTGGAAAGAACGTACAGACAAAGATCAGCTTGATGCCAAAACAAATCTTATGACTGGTTTTACAGTTAAAGAAACATCAACATCAACGTTCGATGAAACATGGACTCCTGTTTGGGGTGAGGAAAAAGAAATCCGTAACAACTATAATGAATTGGCTGTTACACTTGACCAGGCTGAAAACGATCGTTACATCATAATACGTTTCCGTTTGTTTAATGATGGTTTAGGCTTCCGTTATGAATTCCCGCAGCAGAAGAACCTCAATTATTTTGTAATTAAGGAAGAACATTCTCAGTTTGCAATGGCTGGCGACCATACAGCTTTTTGGATTCCGGGAGATTATGACACCCAGGAATATGATTATACAACATCACGTCTGAGTGAAATCCGTGAAAAGATGAAAACTGCCATAACTCCTAATTCTTCACAGTATGTATTCTCGCCAACAGGAGTGCAGACTGCTCTTATGATGAAGACAGATGACGGACTTTACATCAATCTGCATGAAGCAGCCTTGGTGGAATATTCATGTATGCATCTTAATCTTGATGACAAGAATATGATTTTCGAATCATGGCTTACACCTGATGTTAGAGGCGATAAGGGTTATATGCAGACACCATGTGTGTCGCCTTGGCGTACAGTAATTGCAAGCGATGATGCACGCAATATATTGGCTTCACGTCTTACTTTGAATCTAAATGAGCCATGTAAAATAGAGGATACATCTTGGATTCATCCGGTCAAGTATGTAGGAGTATGGTGGGATATGATTACCGGAAAAGGCTCATGGGCATATACAGATGATGTTCCAAGTGTGAAACTTGGTATCACTGACTATAAAAAGACAAAACCTAACGGTAAGCATTCTGCCAACACAGAAAATGTAAAGAAATATATTGACTTTGCGGCTGCTCATGGTTTTGATGCAGTATTGGTCGAAGGATGGAATGAAGGATGGGAAGACTGGTTTGGCAAGACAAAAGATTATGTGTTTGATTTCGTAACACCATATCCAGACTTTGATGTGAAAGAACTGCACAGTTATGCTGCAAGTAAAGGCGTGAAAATGATGATGCATCATGAGACATCTTCGTCTGTGAGAAATTATGAACGTCATATGGACGAGGCTTACCAGTTTATGGTTGATAACGGATATAACTCTGTAAAAAGTGGATACGTAGGTGATATAATCCCTCGCGGAGAACATCATTATGGTCAGTGGATGGTAAACCATTACCTTTATGCTTTGAAAAAAGCTGCCGACTATAAGATAATGGTAAATGCACATGAAGCAGTACGTCCTACAGGTTTGTGTAGAACTTATCCTAATTTGATAGGTAACGAATCGGCAAGAGGAACAGAATACGAATCTTTTGGTGGAAATAATGTAAATCACACTACTATACTTCCATTTACTCGCCTTATTGGAGGTCCTATGGACTATACACCTGGTATATTTGAAATGGATTGCAGCAAGATGAATCCAACGAACAATTCCCGTGTAAGAAGTACCCTTGCCCGTCAGTTGGCTTTATATGTTACTATGTACAGTCCTCTCCAGATGGCTGCTGATATTCCTGAAAATTATGAGCGTTTTATGGATGCCTTCCAGTTCATTAAAGATGTTGCTATAGACTGGGATGAAAGTAAATATCTGGAGGCAGAACCAGGAGAATATATCACTATAGCACGTCGTGCGAAGGGTACAAACGATTGGTATTTGGGATGTACGGCAGGATATAATGGACATAAATCTGAACTTAAGCTTGATTTCCTTGCACCTGGCAAGAAATATGAAGCTATAATTTATGCAGATGCCAAAGGAACATCTTGGGACAATAATCCTCAGGCATATACTATTACAAAGAAAAAAGTGACTAATAAGTCTAAACTTAAACTTACTGCTGGAGTAGGTGGCGGATATGCCGTTTCAATTAAGGAAATAAAATAATTATATAGGTTTTAAGGTATGTTTTTATAATGTAATAATGGAAAAGTTCTAGAATAACTTTTCCATTATTACAGAAATTTAAAAGAGAGATGTTTTTATTAAGGTAAAAGTTCTGTTTTCAATAGGTATATTTTATATAGGCTATTTATTAACATTTTAATTAATAACAAATGAAAAGTAAAATCTTAAATTCTAATGGCAAATTCCTGCTATTTTTGGTAGGAATGCTTATGGCTGTACAAGGCTTTGCACAAAGCATAACAGTCAATGGAGTAGTGAAAGACAAAACAGGAGAGGCCGTTATTGGTGCAAACGTTATTGTAAAAGGTACTACAAATGGTACAATAACTGATTTTGATGGAGCTTTTACCCTTCAGACAAATAAAGGGGAGATTATTGTAATTTCATTTATTGGCTATCAGTCACAAGAGCTTCCGGTAGCAGAACAGATGAATGTTGTCCTGGAAGATGACGCGCAACTATTGGAAGATGTAGTTGTTATTGGTTATGGTAGTGTAAAGAAAAGTGACCTTAGCGGCTCTGTAGTGGCTATTAAAGCTGAGGAAATGAATAAAGGTGCTGTAACTTCGCCTCAAGAGCTTATAATGGGAAAGATTCCTGGGTTGTCAGTATCACAAGGTGATGGCGGTCCTGGGTCAGGTTCAACTATCAGAATTCGTGGTGGAGCTTCTCTTAATGCTAGTAACGACCCTTTGATTGTAATTGATGGAATCCCTGTATCAAATGATGCAGCTCCTGGTACCCCAAATGCTTTGGCTACAATTAATCCTAATGATATTGAAACATTTACTGTTTTAAAAGATGCTTCCGCTACAGCAATTTATGGTTCAAGAGCATCAAATGGTGTCATCATCATTCAAACAAAGAAAGGTACACAAGATAAAATTAAAGTAAGTTATTCTAGTACTTATACAGCAAAAGACCCATACAAACGTATTGAAACTTTAGATGCGGCAACATATAGAGAAGTTGTAGAAAATCAATATAAAGGAACTTTACTTGAGTCGGAAGTTATGGGTATACTTAATGCTTATCCAGAACAGTCAACTAACTGGCAGGATGCAATATATCAGACAGGTTTGGCTACTGACCAAAATATAAGTGTAGCAGGAAAGGCTGGTATATTACCTTTTAGAGTTTCTTTAGGATATAATAATGAAAGAGGAACACTTCTTACTTCTAAATATGAAAGATATACAGCTTCTGTTAATTTAAGTCCTAAATTCATTAGTGTCCCGTTAAAATGGGACGAGTTAAACAATTAATCAAAAAGCCCCGGAATCAGGGGATCATTTAGAT
>CALUPA010000108.1 GCA_944322395.1 uncultured Phocaeicola sp. | reverse complement strand
ATGTGGGAGAGTAGGTAGTCGCCGTTTTAGATAGGACTCCCCGAGGTAGAGATACTTCGGGGAGTTTTGCGTTTATAGCATCTTAGTGTAATTAAATAAATGACCTTATGTTAATCTAGTGTTTAATATTGATAACGATATAAAAAATCTTTGATGTTAAATTCGTTTTCTTCATCCTTATTTCTTATATTTGAGCCGCAATAACAAAAGCTATCTCTCTTTTTATTGAAGTTGGGAATAGCTGATGTAGAGTTGCTGTATAAACTTATTATTAACTTGTATAGTTATGGAAAATAAAATTCAAGAACTTACTGATAAGATTTATCGTGAGGGTGTGGAAAAAGGTAATGAAGAAGCACTACGAATTGTCAGTGAGGCACAGACAAAAGCTGAAAAATTAATTGAAGATGCCAGAAAACAGGCAGAAGAAATTTTAGCATCTGCTAAGAAATCAGCTGATGAGCTAAGTGAGAATACAAAATCGGAATTAAAATTATTTGCCGGTCAGGCTTTGAATGCCTTGAAAACTGAAGTTACGAATTTATTGACTAATGAAACAGTTTCAGATGCTGTGAAAGGTTTTACTTCGGACAAGGAGTATTTCAATAAATTTGTGGTGACATTGGCAAAGCAATGGTCTGAAAATGAACCTATAGTAATATCAGTTGCAGATGGAGAAGATTTGAAGAAATATTTCTCGAAGAATGCAAAAGAATTATTGGATAAAGGTGTGAAAATTGAGAGTGTTAAAGGAACAAAAGTTTTGTTCAGTATATCTCCTGCAGACGGATCTTATAAAGTGAACTTCGGTGAAGAAGAATTTGAGAATTATTTTAAGGAATTCTTGCGTCCGCAGTTAGTACAAATGTTGTTTTAAGGTTTTATTATGGATGCTTATTATTATCTTGTAGCCGGATTGCCTGATATTTCTTTAGAGGATGGCAAGCTGAGTTATACAGTCGATAGTTTTAAGTCGGAAATTTACCCTGAATTATCTGATAAGGATAAGAAAATTATAGATTTGTTCTATCTAAAATTTGATAATGATAATCTTTTACATCTATTGAAAGATAAGGATTATGCTGTAAAGGCACAAGGTCTGTTTAGTGCGGATGAAATACTTTCTTTAATAGATACAGTAAAGGAAGGTGATGCTCCTGACAAAAAGTACCCATCTTATTTCAGTAAATTTATATCTGAATATTTCACACTTGCTTCTGAAGAGATATATAGAGCAAGTGATATGTTGACCTCTGATTATTATTCGTATGCTATGAAAACTAAAAACAGTTTCGTATCGGCATGGTTTGAATTCAATTTGAACCTCAATAATATTCAGTCAGCGATTTCAGCCAGAAAATATAAACTTGATGTCCCTTCGGTAATCGTAGGAGATACAGAAGTGTGTGAAATGTTGCGTACTTCTAATGCACGTGATTTTGGGTTAGGAGATACATTGTCATATTTGGACAGCATTCAGAGAATTTCTGAAATAGATGATTTGGTGGAAAGAGAAAAGAAAATAGACCAGTTGAAATGGAATTGGCTGGAAATTGAATCTTTCTTTGATTATTTCACAATTGAACGTTTATTTGTTTTCCTTCTTCAATTAGAAATGATTGAAAGATGGATTTCATTGGATAAAGATAAAGGTAATGAACTGTTCAGAGCTCTTATACAGAGTCTGAAAAATGAAGTTCAGATACCGGAGGAATTTAGAAATTAGTTTAAATGTAATAAAATGGCAACAAAAGGTAGTGTTGTTGGCGTTATAGCCAATATGGTGACTCTTACTGTAGATGGTCCGGTGGCACAGAATGAAATCTGCTACATTTCTACAGGTGGTGACCGACTTATGGCCGAGGTTATTAAGATAGTTGGCACTAATGTTTATGTTCAGGTGTTTGAAAGTACACGTGGACTGAAGGTGGGTGCTGAAGCTGAATTTACAGGCCATATGCTTGAGGTAACTTTAGGACCAGGTATGCTGTCGAAAAATTACGATGGCTTGCAGAATGACCTTGATAAAATGGATGGCGTTTTCCTGAAACGCGGACAATATACTTATCCTTTGGATAAAGAAGCTAAATGGTTTTTCAAACCTATAGTCAAAGTTGGAGATGAGGTAGGCCCTTCTGCCTGGCTGGGAGAAGTGGAAGAAAATCATCAGCCTTTGAAGATTATGGTACCTTTCCAGCTTACTGGAACTTATAAGGTAAAATCAATAGCGGCTGAAGGTGAGTATACAATAGAAGATACTGTTGCTGTACTTACAGATAAGGATGGAAATGATATTCCTGTGAACATGATACAGAAATGGCCGGTTAAAAAGGCTATGACTAACTATAAGGAAAAACCACGTCCATTCCGTCTGCTGGAAACAGGTGTGCGTGTGATAGATACTGTTAATCCTATTGTAGAAGGAGGTACTGGATTTATTCCTGGTCCTTTCGGTACTGGTAAGACTGTTCTTCAGCATGCTATCTCAAAACAGGCTGAAGCTGATATCGTTATCATCGCTGCCTGTGGTGAACGTGCAAATGAAGTTGTGGAAATCTTTACAGAGTTCCCAGAACTGGTAGACCCTCATACAGGAAGAAAACTGATGGAACGTACTATCATCGTGGCAAATACATCAAACATGCCTGTTGCAGCACGTGAAGCTTCTGTGTATACAGCTATGACTATGGCAGAGTTCTATCGTGCGCAGGGACTTAAAGTGTTGCTTATGGCAGACTCTACTTCTCGATGGGCACAGGCTCTTCGTGAGATGTCTAACCGTATGGAGGAATTGCCTGGTCCTGATGCGTTCCCTATGGATATATCTTCTATCATATCTAACTTCTATGGCCGTGCAGGATATGTTTATCTTAATAATGGGGCAACCGGTTCTATCACATTCATCGGAACTGTATCACCGGCCGGTGGTAACTTGAAGGAACCTGTTACTGAGAATACCAAGAAGGTGGCACGCTGCTTCTATGCATTGGAACAGGAACGTGCTGACCGTAAACGTTATCCGGCTGTTAACCCTATTGATTCTTACTCTAAATATCTGGAATATCCTGAATTTGAACAGTATATTGCTGATAGAATTAATGGCGAGTGGATTGGAAAAGTCAACGAATTGAAGACTCGTTTGCTTCGCGGTAAGGAAATTGCTGAACAGATTAACATTCTTGGTGATGATGGTGTACCAGTAGAATATCACGTGATTTTCTGGAAATCAGAGCTTATAGACTTTGTAATCCTTCAACAGGATGCATTCGATGAAGTTGATTCTGTTACTCCTATGGAACGTCAGGAAGAAATAGTAAATATGGTAATAGATGTTTGTCACACTGAATTCGAGTTTGACAACTTCGTTGAAGTTATGGACTATTTCAAGAAAATGATCAATATCTGCAAACAGATGAACTATTCCAAATATAAATCAGAACAGTATGTTGAGTTTGGAAAACAATTGCAGGAATTGCTTGCAGAAAGACGTGCCAATTAATTTATTTCATTAATCAAAAACTAAAAAATGGCAACAAAAGCATTTCAAAAGATATATACCAAGATTAGCCAGGTAAATAAGGCTACTTGTTCGCTTAAGGCAACAGGGGTAGGCTATGACGAACTGGCTATGGTTAATGGCAAACTTGCGCAGGTAGTTAAGATTGCCGGAGATGATGTTACTTTGCAGGTGTTTGAGGGAACAGAAGGTATCCCGACAAATGCAGAGGTTGTGTTCTTGGGTAAGTCGCCTACACTGAAAGTGAGCGAACAGCTTGCTGGACGTTTCTTCAACGCATTCGGTGACCCTATTGACGGTGGTCCTGAAATAGAAGGTACTGAAGTGGAAATTGGAGGACCTTCTGTGAACCCGGTACGTCGTAAACAGCCTTCTGAACTTATTGCTACCGGTATTGCGGGTATCGACTTGAACAATACTCTGGTATCAGGACAGAAAATTCCGTTCTTTGCAGACCCTGACCAGCCTTTTAACCAGGTGATGGCTAATGTGGCTCTTCGTGCAGAGACAGATAAAATCATTCTTGGTGGTATGGGTATGACTAACGATGACTATCTTTATTTCAAGAATGTGTTCTCCAATGCAGGTGCGTTGGACCGTATCATCAGTTTCGTGAATACAACTGAAAATCCTCCTGTGGAACGATTGCTTATTCCTGATATGGCATTGACTGCTGCAGAATATTTTGCAGTAGAGCATAATCAGAAAGTTCTTGTATTGCTTACAGATATGACATCGTATGCCGATGCGTTGGCTATCGTGTCAAACCGTATGGACCAGATTCCTTCGAAGGACTCTATGCCTGGTTCTCTGTATTCAGACCTTGCAAAGATTTACGAAAAGGCAGTACAGTTCCCAAGCGGTGGTTCTATAACAATTATTGCGGTGACTACACTTTCTGGCGGAGATATCACTCATGCAGTGCCTGATAATACCGGTTATATCACGGAAGGACAGTTGTTCCTGCGTCGTGACAGTGATATCGGTAAGGTTATTGTCGATCCGTTCCGTTCACTTTCTCGTCTGAAACAGTTGGTCAGCGGTAAGAAGACTCGTAAAGACCATCCACAGGTTATGAACGCTGCAGTACGTCTGTATGCCGATGCAGCTAATGCAAAGACCAAGATGGAAAACGGTTTCGACCTTACGAATTACGACGAACGTACTCTGGCGTTTGCCAAGGATTATGCAAACCAGCTTCTTGCTATTGACGTAAACCTTAATACAACAGAGATGCTTGATGTTACTTGGGGATTGTTCAGTAAGTATTTCAAGCCAGAAGAAGTAAATATAAAGAAAGAATTCGTAGATCAATACTGGAAGAAGTAATCAAATTCAATAAACAAACAGAGAAATGGCTATTAAATTTCAATATAACAAGACCTCGCTGCAGCAGTTGGAAAAGCAACTGAAGGTTCGAGTTCGTACACTTCCTATCATTAAGAACAAGGAAAGTGCATTGCGACTTGAAGTGAAACGTTGCAAGACTGAGGCTGCTGAGCTTGAGGATCGCCTTGAACGTCAGATTCAGGCGTACGAAGCCATGTTCGCACTCTGGAATGAATTTGATGCTTCATTAATAAAAGTGAAGGATGTTCATTTGGGCGTTAGAAAGATTGCCGGTGTCAGGGTACCACTACTTGAACAAGTGGATTTTGATATCCGCAATTATAGTATGTTCTCTGCCCCTAAATGGTATGCAGACGGATTGCATATCCTGAAGACTTTGGCTCAAACAGCCATTGAAAGAGAATTTACACTCGCCAAATTGGGCTTGCTGGAACATGCGCGTAAAAAAACTACTCAGAAAGTAAACCTGTTTGAGAAGGTTCAGATACCTGGCTATCAGGATGCTTTGAGAAAAATTAAACGTTTCATGGAGGATGAAGAGAATCTGTCGAAATCATCACAGAAGATTCTGAAGTCTATCCAGGAAAAGAGAAAGGAGGCTGAACAATGATTGCTAAAATGAAAAAGCTGACTTTCCTTGTATATTATAAGGAATATGAACAGTTCCTTGAAAGACTGCGAGAACTTGGTGTGGTACATATTTTCACTAAATCACAGGGAGTAGCAGAAAATCAGGAACTTCAGAACCGTATCAGACTTGCCGGAAGATATGCGGCTGCCATAAAATTCCTTCAGGGGTTGAATGTAGTGGCTGACAAACATGAGGGTGAGGCTAAAAGTGGAGAAAAGGCACTTGAATTATTGACCGAACTGCAAAACAAACAGCAACAACTGGCTCACAAAAGGCAGGCTTTGGAGAAAGAAATTGCTTCATTGGAGCCTTGGGGAGATTTTGAAGCGGAAAATATAGAGCGTCTTAAAGCTGCAGGCTATGTGGTGAACTTCTACATATGTTCTGAAAAACAGTTCAAAGATGAATGGATTTCTGATTATAATGCGACTGTTATTAATAAAATAGGCTCTAAAGTTTATTTTGTTACTATAACATCGGATAAGGAGGTTCCTGAACTGGAGGTAGAGTATGCCAAACTGCCGGAAAAATCTTTAAGTGGATTGAAATCTACAGTTGAAGTTCTGATAACTGATATTACTAATATAGAAGGTAATATTAATGAACTGGCAAAAACGTCAATATCTGATCTTGAGGCCGCTCTGAAAAAGGTTTATTCTGAAATAGAGTTCTCCAAGGTTGTATTGACAGGTGATTCTTTGGCAGATAATAAACTTGTATTATTGGAAGGTTGGGTTCCTGAGGTTAAAAGTGCAGACGTCAAGTCATTCATGGATAATCAGGGAGCTTATTATGAGATCTCTACTCCTGCGCCTGAGGATAATGTGCCTATACTATTCAAGAATGATAAGTTCTCACGTCTGTTTGAACCTATTATCAGATTGTATATGCTGCCTAAGTATAATGAATTGGATCTTACTCCGTTCTTTGCACCTTTCTTCATGCTGTTTTTCGGCTTGTGTCTTGGAGATACAGGGTATGGTGCATTTATGGTATTGGCAGTGACTGTCTATAGGCTGATGACTAAGAATATCAGTTCGGGTATGAAACCGATTTTAACGTTAGTGCAGATTCTTGGTGCGTCTACCATGGTTTGTGGTCTATTGACTGGTACATGCTTTGGATTTAATCTTTATGATATCCAGGTTCCTTTCTTGCAGAAGATGAAAGAAACTATCGCATTGGATAATCAGCAGATGTTTAATCTGTCGCTTATATTAGGTGGTGTACAGATAATCTTCGGTATGATGCTTAAGGCTGTAAACCAGACTATACAGTTAGGATTCAAATATGCTATCGGAACAATAGGATGGATATTTGTTATTCTGAGTTCTGCAATAGCATTTGCTGGTGCAATGGAAATGGGTGGAACTGTTCACATGGTATTCGTAGTAGCAGGATTGCTTATGGCATATCTTTACAATAGTCCAGGTAAGAATGTATTTGTAAATATAGGCCTTGGACTTTGGGACAGTTATAATATGGCTACCGGATTATTAGGTGATATCCTGTCATATGTTCGTCTGTTTGCATTGGGATTGTCAGGCGGAATTCTGGCAAGTGTATTTAATAGCCTTGCTTCGGGTATGAGTCCTGATAATGTAATTGCAGGTCCAATCGTTATGGTTCTGATATTTGTGATAGGTCATTCAATCAATATATTTATGAATGTACTTGGAGCAATGGTTCACCCTATGCGTTTGACTTTTGTGGAATTTTTCAAGAATTCCGGTTATGAAGGTGGAGGAAAGGAATACTCTCCATTTAAAAAATAAAAGTATTTCGTGTATATAAATTGAAAAAATAATAAATAAAAAACTTTTGAATTATGGAAATGAATTTTTTGATTGCCTATATTGGCATCGCTGTTATGGTTGGTTTGTCTGGTATCGGTAGTGCATACGGAGTAACAATTGCAGGTAATGCATCAATCGGAGCTCTTAAGAAAAACGATAGTGCTTTTGGTAATTTCCTTGTATTGACAGCTCTCCCAGGTACTCAGGGACTTTATGGTTTTGCAGGTTATTTTATGTTCCAGAATATTTTCGGAGTACTTACTCCTGAAATTTCAACACTTCAGGCTTGTGCAGTTCTTGGCTCAGGTATCGGCTTAGGATTGGTTGCCCTTTTCTCTGCTATCCGTCAGGGACAGGTATGTGCAAATGGTATTGCAGCCATCGGCCAGGGACATAATGTGTTCGGTAATACTTTGATTCTTGCCGTATTCCCAGAGTTGTATGCTATCGTTGCTCTTGCTGCAACATTCTTGATGGGGTCTGCTATCACTGCTTAATATTTTAATACTGATTTATACTTAAAGCTGTCTCAATCTTATTGGGGCAGCTTTTTCTGTATTGTTGTGGATATGAAGTTTTTTTATAACTTTGTCTCGAAATGTAAAAATATAGAATAATATGGGATACGGAAAATGGATTGGTGGTCTTATGGGTTTTGTTACTATGGGACCTTTGGGAGCTTTGGCAGGATTTACCATCGGATCATTATTTGACAATGCAAACGAAAATACTATAGAGGGGGCTGATGTCCAGAATGAATATGCCGGACAAAGAAACAGTTTCCTGTTTTCTATGCTTGTAATGGCATCGTATATTATACGTGCAGATGGCAGAATTATGCACAGTGAAATGGAGTTTGTGAGAAAATTCCTTAGAAACAATTTTGGTGAGGTGGCTGTTTCCGAAGGAGAGCAGATACTGCTTAATCTGTTTGAGCAAAGAAAACAGATGGATAAATCTAATCCAATGGCTTTTAAAAACACCATACATGAATGTGGGGTACAGATTGCTTCAAATATGTCGTATGAGGAACGTCTTCAGTTGTTGCGTTTCCTTACGCAGATAGCCCAAAGCGATGGTAATGTATGTGTGGAGGAAATCGAGGCATTGAAGGAAGTGGCTCAGGCTATGGGATTGTCATATCAGGAAGTGGAATCAATGCTTAACATGAGAGGCAAATCTCTGGATGAAGCATATAAGGTTCTTGAAATCTCGCCAAACGCAACTGATGAAGAAATTCGTGCTGCTTATAAGAAGATGGTTTTGAAACATCATCCTGACAGGGTGGCTACATTAGGAGAGGATATAAGAAAGGCGGCAGAAGAAAAACTTCAGGATATCAATAATGCCAAAGAACGTATATACAAGGCTAGGGGAATGAGATAAAAAAATGTCATTGCTTTGTTAAATACCGATTTTGTATACTACAGATTGCAAAAACGGGATTATATGTAACAACAATAAAATAAACTTCTTCTAAGTGCGAAAAATAAGTGTTTTTTTTACTAAAAAAGGACTATCCAATTGTTGTGTTTTAAAAGAAATCATTACTTTTGCATCGTAAAACTTGAGATTGATTATACAAAGTAAGTATATTATATATATCGAATAGTTTTCAAACTTTATTATAAAACCATTAAAAATTTAAACAAAATGATTAAAGTAGGTATTAACGGTTTCGGTCGT
>CALUPA010000107.1 GCA_944322395.1 uncultured Phocaeicola sp. | reverse complement strand
ACAGAGGAGCAAATGAAAATTGCAAAATACTGAGTAGCAAAGAAAAGCATAAATTTACTATCAAACTTGGGTTAAGGAGTGGACAGTAGGTCTTGATGCCGATTTCGGATTTTGCAAGATTACTTCAGGACCATCTCCATATAATTTTGCAATGTATTTCACAGTGGGATATAAATTCTGATAATGATTAAATAGAAAAACTCCTGACAGAAACTATCGAAAAGTAACTGTCAGGAGTTTTATATTTTATGTATATGTCATAATATTAATGGTGGAACAAGCGTATACCTGTGAATGCCATTGCAATGCCATATTTGTCGCAAGTTTCAATAACATGGTCATCACGTACAGAACCACCTGCCTGTGCTATGAATTCCACACCGCTCTTGTGAGCACGTTCAATATTGTCGCCGAATGGGAAGAACGCATCTGAGCCAAGAGCCACACCTTTCAGAGTATCAAGCCAAGCACGTTTTTCTTCGCGAGTCAGAACTTCAGGCTTTTCAGTGAAGAACTGTTGCCATATTCCGTCGGCAAGGACATCATCATGGTCTTCGCTGATGTAGATGTCGATAGTATTGTCGCGGTCGGCACGGCGGATTTTTTCAACCCATGGCAAGTTCAATACCTTCGGATGCTGACGCAAGTACCAGATGTCGGCCTTGTTTCCTGCAAGGCGTGTACAGTGGATACGGCTCTGCTGTCCGGCGCCTATACCTATAGCCTGACCGTCCTTAACGTAGCATACAGAGTTTGACTGAGTGTATTTCAGAGTGATAAGCGCAATCATAAGGTCACGCTTTGCAGCATCTGTGAAGTTCTTGTTTTGAGTAGGAATGTTTTGGAACAAATCATCGCCGTTCAGCTTGATTTCGTTTCTTCCCTGTTCGAAAGTTACACCGAATACTTCTTTTGTTTCGATTGGAGCCGGAACATAGTTAGGGTCAATCTTTATTACGTTGTAAGTACCTTTACGCTTTGCTTTCAGTATTTCCAGAGCAGCATCTGTATATCCCGGAGCTATAACACCGTCAGATACTTCGCGGTTTATGAAACGTGCTGTTTCTTCGTCGCATATGTCACTCAGTGCGATAAAGTCGCCGTAAGAAGACATACGGTCGGCACCACGGGCACGTACGTAAGCATTAGCAAGCGGAGAAAGAGGAAGACCATCGACGAAATAAATTTTTTTCATAGTTTCGTCAAGTTCAAGACCGATGGCAGCACCTGCAGGGCTGACATGCTTGAAAGATGTTGCAGCAGGCATTCCTGTAGCTTCTTTCAGTTCTTTTACTAACTGCCATCCGTTCAGTGCATCAAGGAAATTGATGTAACCGGGGCGTCCGTTCAGGACTTCAATAGGCAGTTCCCCCTCTTTCATGAAAATACGTGCAGGCTTTTGGTTAGGATTGCATCCGTATTTCAGTTCAAGTTCTTTAGCCATAATTTTTATTGTTTATGAATTCTGTTACAAAAATACATTTTTGTCCGCTGTTTTCCTATACGGTTTTGAATTTTTTGTAATTCTGAAATAGAAATCTAAAGTATAAAAAGCTTTTGATGAATTTTGAGATAGTAATAATATGAAGTATTGTGTTTTGTCTGTATTTCTGATATTGTCGTTGTGCATATCTGCTGAGAATTTAAGATTATGGTATAATAAACCTGCTTCGGAATGGACTGAGGCATTACCGATGGGAAACTCCTGGTTGGGAGCAATGGTGTTTGGCAGTACAGAAATGGAAGCATTACAATTGAATGAAGAAACAGTCTGGGGAGGTTCGCCGTATAGAAATGATAATTCTGATGCATTGAAAGTTTTGCCGAAGTAAGAAAACTAGTCTTTGAAGGTAAGTATGGTGAGGCACAGGAGATGGTAAACAGAAATTTCCTGACTCCAAGAAACGGTATGCCGTACCAGACTATAGGCAGTCTGATGATAAATTTTCCCGATCATGGTAATGTTACGGATTATTATCGTGAACTGGATTTGGGGAAAGCTATTATTACAGTGAGCTATAAAGCAGATGGAGTGACATATACTCGTGAATTGTTCTCTTCTATTGCAGACAATGTGATAATAATGAGGATATCAAGTTCGGAACTGGGCAAACTGTCATGTAATTTGTCTTTTAACTGTCCTTTAGAACATCAGGTCTCTGTCAAGAACAAATCCCTTTATCTTAGGGCTAAGGGTAATGACCATGAGGGTGTTCAAGGAAAGCTTTTTGATGAGCATTGGTTAAGGTATAAACAAAGGGGGAAAATTGTCTTTCGGCTATAACAAGCTTAAGATAGAGAATGCAGATTATGTAACAAAATATATATATATATCATCGGCAACTAACAATGGCCTGCAGAGGTGACCAATCTTAGTGAATGTTATGAGCCGCTATTCAAGATGTTGCAGGAACTCTCGGAGTCTGGACAGGAGACAGCCGAAAAAATGTATTGATGTAGCGGATGGGTGCTACATCATAATATGATATAGATACCAGTGCTGGAGAGGAATATATGATATAATAGAACGTATGTGATGAAATAATATTTTAATGAAGGCAAGAGTAAATGCTGTATAGTGCAGATATTTACTCTTGCTTTTTATTTCTGATGTTTTTTTGATGTATTTTTGCAATATGAATTTTATTAAAAGAGGATTATGATAGACGAATTGATTGAATTCAACAAATCTTTTGTTGAAACAAAGGGATATGAGAAATTTCTTACAACTAAATATCCTGACAAGAAAATTGCTATTGTGACGTGTATGGATACACGCCTCATAGAGTTGTTGCCGGCCGCATTAGGACTTAAAAACGGTGATGTAAAGATTATAAAGAACGCAGGTGGAACAATTACTCACCCTTTTGGGAGTGCAATGCGAAGTCTGCTTGTAGCAATCTATGAATTGGGCGTAGAGGAAATAATGATTATAGGTCACACAGACTGTGGTGTGCAGCATATGGATAGCGATGAGATGCTTTCGCACATGCGTTCGCGTGGAGTTTCGCAGGATCATATCGAGATGATGGAATACTGTGATGTAGACTTGCGTTCGTGGCTGAGCGGTTTTGATGATACTGAGGATGCAGTTCGTAAAAGTGTACATATAGTACGTCATCATCCGTTGATGCCGGCCGAGGGTATTAAAGTGAGAGGATTCATTATGAATTCAGTAACAGGAGAACTGATGGAAATAGAGTCTGACTGACCTGAAATAAAACGGGCTGGAGCTTTATAGCTCCAACCCGTCAAGAAGTTTTATATAAAGACCTATGGCCTCTTCTATTTCATTTATCATTATATATTCATCGGCAGTGTGCGAACGCGAAGATTTGCCCGGTCCTATTTTTACTGATGTGAATGGCATTAGTGCCTGGTCTGAAAGGGTAGGTGAACCAAATGGAACTTTACCTAATGCTATGGCACGTTTTACTATAGGGTGGTCCGAAGATATACTTGAAGAATTGAGCCTGAAAGATCTGGCTTTTACTTCGCTGCTGATATTCTTTTTTATTTCTTCGAAAAGAGCCTCGTTTGAATAGAATTCGTTACTACGTATATCTACCACAATATTACATGTGTCTGGTATGACATTATGTTGTGTACCGGCATTAATCTGTGTTACTGTCATTTTTACCGGACCGAGTATGCTTGATTCCTTTTCGAATTTGTGTGTCCTGAACCATTCTATGTCCGGAAGTATTTTATATATAGCATTATCTCCTTCTTCGCGTGCTGCGTGACCTGAACGTCCTTGTGATGTAACGTCTAGTACCATAAGTCCTTTTTCTGCGATAGCCGGATTCATTTCTGTGGGTTCACCCACAATTCCAAGTGTTATTGGTGGTAATTGTGGAAGTACACTTTCTATACCGTTTTTACCCGAAACTTCTTCTTCGCATGAGGCCAGGAATATTAGATTATATTTCTGCTCGGTTGCACTTAAATGTTTGTATACCTGAAATAATGAAACCAATGAGGCTCCTGCGTCGTTGCTGCCCAGACCGAATAGCTTTCCATTGTCTATTTTAGGAGTGAAAGGTTGTTTGCGCCATCCGTTGACAGGCTTTACTGTATCTATATGGGAATTCAGAAGAATGGTGGGCTTTGATGTGTCGAACATTGGACTTATGCACCATACGTTGTTTCCCATACGTCCGGTCATTATGCCGGATTCTTCAATATAGGTTTGCAGGAAATCGGCTGCTGCGTCTTCTTCCCTGCTTATGGACGGTATTCCTATCAGAGCTTGAAGCAGTGTTATAGCCTCCGATGTGTAATAACTTGTATCTGTCATCATATTAATTCTGATATTTTATGGCAAAGATATGTTTTATTTTAGTATATAGTAACAAAATTGTGGTAAAATAGAAAAATATAATTAACTTTGCGTATTAAGAATTCTAAATAAGTATATAAAATGGGCAAATCATTTTTGTCGGACCTTGTTTTCCGTCAAGCAAAAAAATATGGTGAAAGAGTAGCTATAAAGTATCGTGACTATTCTGTATCTTCTTGGATTTCTGTTTCGTGGAATAAATTTGCAGATAAGGTAAAGTGTGTATCTCGCGCTATGGTTGCTCTTGGAATAAAAGAGCAGGAAAATGTGGGAGTTTTTTCTCAGAATATGCCGGAATGTTTTTATGTGGATTTTGGTGCCTATGCCACTAGGGTAGTGACTATTCCGCTATATGCCACAAGTTCCGAGGCTCAAGTGCACTATATTGTTCAAGATGCATCTATACGTTATATATTCGTTGGAGAACAATATCAGTACGAGGTAGCACGACGTGTGCAGGGATTATGCAAATCGCTGAAACAGATAGTAATATTTGACCCTAGTGTTAAGAAACTTCCGGGTGATACAAATTCTATTTATTTTGATGATTTACTGAAAATGGGAGAAGATGAAGGTCTGCAACAGGAAGTTGACAGGCGTACAGAAGCTTCCAAGCCTGAGGATTTGGCCAATATTCTGTATACATCAGGTACTACAGGTGAATCTAAAGGAGTTATGCTTCATCATTCATGTTTCGAATTCGGCATAAAGGCTCATTATGGACGATTGAAAACTCTTTCTGATAAGGATGTTGTGATGAACTTCCTTCCGTTTACTCATATTTTTGAACGTGCATGGTCGTATTTGTGTATAGACAGGGGATGTACTTTGTGTGTGAACTTAAGACCTACCGATATACAGAAGACCATAAAGGAAATACGCCCGACGGCAATGTGTAGTGTTCCGCGTTTTTGGGAGAAAGTATATTCTGGAGTAATGGAAAAGATAAACGAAACTACCGGAATAAAAAAGAAACTTATGCTAGATGCTCTCAAGGTTGGTAAGGAATACAATATAGATTGCCTTATGAACGGCAAGGAACCGTCGGCAATACTTAAAATGAAATACAAATTCTACGAAAAAACTATTTATAGCCTGCTGAAAAAGACTATTGGTATAGAAAATGGAAACTTTTTCCCAACGGCAGGTGCTGCCATACCGCCGAAAGTGGAAGAATTTGTAAGATCGGTAGGTATAAACATGATAGCCGGATATGGACTGACGGAAACTACAGCTACAGTAACTTGCCAGTGGATTGATGACTTCAAGATTGGTTCAGTGGGAAGAGTATTGCCAGGAGTGGAAATTAAAATTGGCGATAATAATGAAGTGCTGGTAAAAGGTGAAACTGTTACCAAAGGATATTATAAAAAAGAAGCTATAACTAAAGATTCGTTTACTGCTGACGGATGGTTCCATACAGGCGATGCAGGATATATAGAAGATGGACGTCTGTATCTGACAGACCGTATTAAAGATTTGTTCAAGACTTCAAACGGTAAATATATAGCTCCTCAGGCTATAGAAACAAAGTTGGTAGTAGATAAATATATAGATCAGATTTCAATCATAGCCGACCAGAGAAAGTATGTATCGGCTCTGATAGTACCGGAATATTCGCAAGTGAAATTGTATGCTGAGAGTAAGGGCATAAAATATTCTGATATGAAAGACTTGCTCGAAAAACCGGAAATTCAGGAACTCTTCAGTATGCGTATAGATACATTGCAGCAGGAATTTGCGCATTATGAACAGATAAAGAAATTTACTTTGCTGCCTGAACCTTTCAGTATGGAAAAAGGTGAGCTGACAAATACACTGAAAATAAAGAGACCTGTACTGATGAAAAACTATGCAGAGCAGATTGAGAAGATGTATGAAGAGTAACTTGGTCATTTTGTGATTTTTGACTAACTTTGTAGCCGCAAAAATGGAATAAGATGATTACAATAGAACAGCTTAAGGATTTAAAGGAACGTACAGAGGCACTTTACCGCTATCTGGATATTGAAAACAAGTTGGTACAGGTGGAGGAAGAACAGCTCCGCACTCAGGCACCGGGATTTTGGGATGATGCAAAGAAGGCTGAAGCCCAGATGAAAAAGGTGAAAGGTCTTCAGTCCTGGATTGACGGATATAAAGAAGTGAAGACTTTGGTAGACGAACTGGAATTGTCGTTCGATTTCTTCAAGGATGAATTAGTGACAGAGCAGGAAGTGGATGAGGCTTACGGCAAGGCACAAGTTGCAGTGGAAGAACTGGAACTTAAGAATATGCTTCGTTCGGAAGCCGATCAGATGGACTGCGTACTGAAGATTAATTCGGGTGCCGGTGGAACTGAAAGTCAGGACTGGTCGTCCATGCTGATGCGTATGTATATGCGTTGGGCTGAAAGTAATGGATATAAACTTTCTGTAGCCAATCTGCAGGAAGGTGATGAGGCAGGAATCAAGACTGTTACGATGAATATTGAAGGACCTTATGCCTATGGTTATCTGAAGGGGGAGAATGGCGTACACCGTTTGGTACGTGTGTCGCCTTATAATGCTCAGGGAAAACGTATGACTTCGTTTGCTTCTGTTTTCGTAACTCCTTTAGTTGATGATTCTATAGAGGTTACTATAGAGCCTGCAAGAATTTCGTGGGATACTTTCAGAAGCGGTGGAGCCGGAGGTCAGAACGTAAATAAAGTTGAATCAGGTGTACGTCTGCGTTATCAGTATAAGGATCCGTATACAGGAGAAGAAGAAGAAATCCTTATCGAAAACACCGAAACACGAGACCAGCCAAAGAATAAGGAAAATGCAATGCGTCAGTTACGTTCTATTCTTTATGATAAAGAACTTCAGCATCGTATGGAAGAACAGGCTAAGGTTGAGGCTGGAAAGAAGAAGATTGAATGGGGTTCGCAGATACGAAGCTATGTGTTTGATGACCGTCGTGTGAAAGATCATCGTACTAACTTCCAGACATCTGATGTTAATGGTGTGATGGACGGTAAGATAGACGGATTTATTAAGGCTTATCTGATGGAATTCTCGGACGGTGAGGCTTGATTTATGATATTTTTTTTTGTTCTGTTTTTGGTTTTTATTAATTAAATAGTAATTTTGGGGTAAGTTAATATAAAAAAAATTGCTATGAGCCAGAAACATAACATCAAGAAACAGAATTACGAGAAACGTCAAGAACAAAAAGCTGACAAAGTTTTTAAAATAGTATGCATATCTCTATTAGTATTGGGAGTGCTGTTGGCTGTTGCATATAGTGTGGCTGTCTGACTTTTCTAAAGTATAAATAAAGGCTGTCGGGTATGAACATTATCCGGCAGCCTTTGTTCTATTTAATATCAGTGTATAAAAATAATAATATGTCGCAGGAGATAGAAAGAAAATTCTTGGTTAAGGATTTATCGTATAAGGATATGGCTGTTTCATCATCAAGAATTGTACAGGGATATATATGTAGTGATAGAGGAAGGACTGTGAGGGTGAGGATAAGAAATAATAAAGGCTTCCTCACTATCAAGGGTGCGTCTGAAGACAATGGACTGAGCCGATATGAATGGGAACATGAAATACCATTGGATGAGGCACAAGAACTTATGAAACTTTGTCAACCAGGAATGATTGACAAAACAAGATATCTGGTGGAATTTGGAAAGCATACATTTGAGGTGGATGAGTTTTATGGAGAAAATGAAGGTCTGATAGTGGCGGAAGTTGAACTTGGAAGTGTGGATGAGGAGTATGAGATTCCTCCTTTTTTAGGTGAAGAAGTAACCGGACAAGTAAAGTATTATAACTCTTTTCTGATGAAATGTCCGTTCAAACAGTGGAAATAGTGGATAAAAACTATCAAATTAGGGGGTAAAAACTGTTTTCACCCCATTATATGTCTGAATTAAGGGGGTGGTGTTGGAGTGTTATCTATAATTTTGTATTGTGAAAATCAAACAGTTATAGAAACAAACTAACCAACAAGAATATGAAAACAGTTACTTTTGCACAGAACTTACTTAATTTACAGTCTGACCTTTTAAACTTTGCATATAAACTAACTGCAGATTACGAAGATGCAAATGACTTGTTACAGGAAACTTCATTGAAGGCACTTGATAACGAAGAAAAATATACTGAAGAGACGAACTTTAAAGGATGGGTTTACACGATAATGCGTAATATATTTATAAATAATTATAGAAAGACATTACGCGATCAGACTTATGTGGATCAGACAGACAATTCTTATTTTATAAATAAGGGATTTGATTTGGAAGGTGACTCTACTGAAGGTGCGTACGATTTGAAGGAAATGAGACGTATAGTAAATTCTTTGCCTAGTGAGTATAGAGTTCCTTTCTCAATGTTTGTAGCAGGATTCAAGTATCGTGAGATTGCTGAAAAACTTAACTTGCCTTTGGGAACAGTGAAGAGCAGGATATTTTTTACAAGGCAGAAACTTCAGGAAGAACTTAAGGATTTCAGATAATTGATGAATCCGAAATATTGTGAGAAAATAGTTTCGTGTTAATTATATGTTTATAGGGTGGTTTTCTTTGGAAAACTGCCCTGTTTTTTTTGATTGCGGTAGTAGAAAATTATACAGCATAAAAAAAGGCCTGCATAAGCAGACCTTTTTTTATGTAAGGAAAATAGTTTTCAAGATTATGCGTTAACGCGTTTTTCCTGAATTCTAGCCTTCTTACCAGTAAGAGCACGCAAGTAGTACAATTTAGCACGACGTACTTTACC
>CALUPA010000106.1 GCA_944322395.1 uncultured Phocaeicola sp. | reverse complement strand
GGTCTTAACATGTAAAAGGTGTAAACCTATATATGATTTTAATTATTAACCTGTCAACTAAATTCAGTACACCTCATACTAAATTGTAAGCCACACAAAAACTTCAAATCATTTTAATTGAAACTTACGTTCGTTTTAATCAAAAGACGGAGTTGTTTTTTCCTGCTTATTGACTGCCTTATTATATTTGCAGCACATATAGACCGTTAACATATCAGTTTAAATTTACATTACAAAGATTTTTTATTCACAAAACAGAAACTAAACAGCACTATGCATACGCATAATTTAACAATTAATTTCTATTTCATAAATTCTCCAAACATCATCTGTTATAAGAAAACACCTAAATACTATCATTTGTAAATCATATTCAATATATACAGGACAAATAGATAAAACAAATTACATCTATAATCTTCCATGTTTAAATTTTATACAAACTTTATATTGACAACACATCTCTGTGTATTAAAAACGCAAACCCATTCTCTTCAATGAGACAAAAACCCACATTTCGAATTGTAATACCACATAAACAACATCGTAATAAAATATATAAATATCGAAAACACGAATACAATATGATACATATATCAATAATTGTACATCAATACGATATAAATAAAAGGTCTTTTACATATATTTGAAATTATATCAAACGTAATATTGAATATTTGCAAATATTTACTATTTTTGCAAACAGACACTTTAAAGAGAGAATTTATGAAAGGATTAGATGAGTTTAAATTCCCACAAAAGAGGAAAAATATCTGTCTGGGATTGATAAGTTGTTTGCTCATTCCCGGAAATATGGCAGCAGAAAACATTTCGGAAAATCTTGTTTTTGCATCAGTCAGACAACAAGGAGTAACCGGAGTAGTAGTTGACACTAACGGAATGCCTCTAATAGGTGTATCAATAATTATAAAAGGAACATCAAAAGGGGTAACGACAGACATTGACGGAAAATTCAGTATTGATGCCGACGTCAACAGTACTTTGATACTAAGCTACGTGGGAATGAAAAGCATCAGTGTCGTAATCAAAAACAACAAGCCGCTGCATATAGTAATGCAGGAAGATTCGAAAATGATGGATGAAATTGTTGTTACTGGATACGGCGATTTCAAGAAAGCCACATATACAGGTTCTGCATCAGTATTAAATACAGAGAAGCTTGAATCACTTCCGGTTACATCTGTAGCACAAATGATAGAATCGAACATGCCTGGAGTGAGTATCGTATCCGGTTCTTCATCACAGCCGGGTTCAAAATCCACTCTCAGAATACGCGGTATAGCCTCAATGAATGCATCGACAGAGCCACTATATGTAATAGACGGTGTGCCTGTATCATCGGATGACTTCAGTGCATTCACTTCTGAGGCAAGTACAGGAGGTATGGGTATCCTGGAAACAATAAATCCAGCAGACGTGGAAAGTATAACAGTACTTAAAGATGCGGCATCGGCATCACTGTATGGTGCAAAAGGAGCCAACGGAGTTATACTCATCAAAACAAAGAAAGGAAGCCAGGGTAAACCTAGAATCAACATGCAGGCATCTTTCGGTGTGACAGACCTAGCATATAACTACAGACCATTGATGGGCGGAGAGGAATGGAGGGATCTTCTTTATGAAGGACTGGTTAACTTCAAATTGGTAAACGGAGCGGACCAACAGACTGCCACTGCTTATGCAGATGCCGAAATAGATAAATATGCTGCCAGACCAGCGAATGGATATTCCGACTGGAACAGCGCACTGATGAAGAAAGGTTATCAGCAAGATTACAACGTATCCATCAGCAGTGGAACAGAAAAGTCCAATATTATTGCCAGCGTTGGGTATACTAACCAGACAGGAGTCTCAGTAAACTCGGAAATGGACAGACTGACAGGACGTATTGATGCCAACAGCAAATGGAACAACTTTGAATTTGGCGCCAATGCATCATTTTCATGGGCTAAAAGCAAGCAGACTCCAGAAGGTTATTATTATGCCAGTGCTATATATTCGTCAAAGGTAGAACTAAATCCAAGCATTCCTATTTATAATGAAGATGGTACATATTACACAGGTTTTCAGGTTAATGGAGGGCTTAACCCACTGTATGAAAACTCTGTTAATGATTATTACACGAACATTATCAGAAACATGATATCAGGAAGAGCTGCATACAACATAATCGAAGGTTTGAAAATCTCAACAGTGTTTTCTGTAGACTTCTCGCTGACAAAAGATTTCTACTTTTACTCGCCGGAAGGTACTGACGGTAAATTATACAATGGTAAAGGACTTATGCAAATGACAGACAGACTAAGATATACTTCGCAAAACAATCTTAGTTACAACAAGACTTTCGGCAAACATAATGTCAGCGCAGTCCTGGCCTACGAAATCATGAAATATAACTATAATGACCTGTACGGTGAAGCAGAAGGATATGGACAATCACCAAACGGAAGTCTGAGCAATGGAGCTATACCGGTAGCTGCAGCCCAGATTATCCAACAGGACGCACTGCTTTCTTACATTGCCAGTGCAAACTACAGCTACGCAGATAAGTATTATGCCAGCCTAAGTTTCAGACGCGACGGTTCGTCACGCCTGGCACCAGAAAAACGATGGGGTAACTTTTGGGCTGTATCAGGATCATGGAGAGTCTCTCAGGAGAAATTCATGGGTGGAATAAGCAATGTCATAAACGACCTCAAACTGAGAGTGTCGTATGGTGTAAACGGAAATCTTCCAAGTACATACTACGGTTACATGGGAACATACAATACCGGTTCGTTCTATAATGGTCTGCCGGCACCTTGGGAAGACAACATCGCCAACAATAATCTTTCATGGGAAAAGAACTATTCACTAAACTTAGGTCTGGACATAAGCTTCCTGAACAGAATATCGGTATCTATTGACTGGTATAACAGAATAACCAAAGACCTGCTGATGAACAAGCAACTTAATTCAATAAGCGGTTTCGGTTCAGTAATAGACAATATAGGAAAAATGCAGAATAAAGGAGTAGAACTTGAAATCAGAACAAACAACATACAAAAACGTGATTTCTCGTGGAATACTTCTTTCAATCTGAGCCACAATAAAAACAAAATTCTGAAACTGGCTGACCTTTCATGGTACACCGACGGAAGATTTATCAGAAAAGAGGGACTTTCATACGGTACAATCTATCTGAGAGAATATGCCGGAGTTGACCCTGACAATGGAAAACCTATGTATTACGACAATGTAGAGGATGAAAACGGAAATCTTTCAAAAAATATTGTTTACGACCCCAATGATGCCAACCCGATTCCATTGGTAGACATATATCCTAAAGTAACAGGTGGATTGATGAATACTTTCAACTATAAGTTCATTGATTTGTCCTTCAATCTGTCCTATAGTCTCGGAGGTCATTCATACGATGACGGAATGTATGCCATACAGGATGACGGATATTATTATCAATACAACAAAAGTACTGAACTCCGTGACAGATGGCAGAAACCGGGTGACATTACAGACGTGCCTAGATTTGTCTATGGTCAGGAGTATGGAGGATACTGGCATTCATCCAGAGGAATACACAGCACAGACCATCTGAGACTGAAAAACTTTACTTTCGGTATCTCTGCTCCAAAAGAATGGCTGAAGAATTTAGGAGTAAGCAATTTAAGAGTATTCTTCTCAGGAACCAATCTGCTGACATGGGCTGCATACGACCAATATGACCCAGAACTCACAGGGGTAGTTTCTTTCTTCACTCCACCATTAAGAACGTTCTCATTTGGAATAGACATCAAACTATAACTTAATAATGACTGATTATGACAAGATTTAAATACATATCAAAACTGACAGGATTTTTTATACTGTCATTAGGAATAACTGCATGTTCCGGAAGTTTCCTTGACACAGTTCCAAGCAATAAAGTACCTACAGAAAATGCTTTCGATTCATTCAGTTCTACAGAAAATGCAGTAAATGGTCTCTACGACCTGATGTCGTCTTACGGATACTACGGAGCAACAATGTTCTTCTATGGGGATATGAAGGGAGATGACATACAGAGTTCATACAACAGCGGACGAGACTGCAACAACTGCTATCTTTACAATCATAGAGCAAACAATCTAGGTGCCGGGTATCTTTGGGGAAGACCATACTACGTTATCCGTCAGGGATGGAACATAGTCAGCGCTATAGACAACAACAAGATTAAAGATGCTACTGCAGATGACCTGGCTTATCTGAAAGGTGAAGCACTGGCAGTAATTGCACTTTGTCATTTCGACCTAACAAGATGTTTCGGTTATCCATACACCAAAGACAATGGTGCTTCATGGGGAGCTCCTATTGTGGAAAAGGCAATAGGTCTGGATGAAAACCCGGACAGAAAGACTGTAGCAGAAGACTATGATTTCATCATAAGAACACTGAATACAGCCATACCTCTTATGACTACAGACAAAATGAACGGCAGAATGAACCAATATGCAGCACGCCTGATTTTGTCAAGGGTATATCTGTATATGGGCAATGAGGAAGAAGCATATAACGTATCAAGCGAACTGATTGAGGAACTGAAAAATACAAACGAATACAAACTTTATACAAACCAGGAATACCTGAAATCATGGAATCTTGATGAAAAATTCGGCTCGGAATCATTGTTTGAAATAGCTTATGCATCGGACGACAACGAGGGCAGAAGCTCACTTGCTTATCTGATGCACCCTAACGGTTATGAGGAAATGTTTCTTACAGAAAGTTTCATGGAACTTATGGATAAGGACAGAAATGACGTAAGATACAAACTGATAGGTGAAGTGAAATACAATGACGAAAAAAGATATTGGCTTAAGAAATGGCCGGGAAGTGATGACAATACACCTTCTTCATACAACAACTATGTAATATTCCGACTATCGGAACTGTATCTGATTGCAGCAGAAGCAGCCCTTACATTATCCGGCGAAAAGAAGGACAAAGGATTAGAGTATCTGAATGAAATAGTGTCCAGAGGTAATCCGGACAACAGTGTTAGTATCAACGAATATACTCTGGACAGAGTATTGGAAGAAAGAAGAAAAGAACTGGTAGGCGAAGGCCACCGTTTCTTTGATGTTCTGAGAAATGGAATGAAAATCACAAGAACAGGAAGCATGCATTTGGAAAATGCTGTTAAAGAAATTGACTGGAACTACGAGAAATGCGTTCTGCCTATACCTGAAGACCAGTTTGTATTCAATCCTGATATGGAACAGAATCCAGGATATTCAAAATTCTGACAATCATAAATTTAGAAAGTAAAAAAACGGCATATCCTTTTTTCGGGTTATGCCGTTTTTCTGTTTTTTATGTCAGGAAAAAACTATTATTTCTTCTTTTCAAGTTCCTGAAGACTTTCCATTTTCTTGGTCTCAAGGAATTCATATATACCGCAAAGATGTTCCTTAACTTTCTTATTGCCGAACTCATAAACCTTGGTTACAAGTCCGTCCAGGAAGTCACGGTCATGAGACACCACAATCAGAGTACCATCAAAATCCATAAGAGCCTGTTTCAATATATCCTTGGTTTTCATATCAAGGTGATTGGTTGGCTCGTCCAATATAAGCAAATTCACAGGTTCTAACAGGAGTTTTATCATTGCCAGACGGGTACGTTCACCACCGGACAAAACCTTGACTTTCTTCATTGATTCTTCCGGACCGCCAAACATAAACGCGCCAAGCAAGTCTCTGATTTTATTTCTGATTTCTCCTTTAGCCACATCGTCTATAGTTTGGAACACTGTAAGATTTTCGTCAAGAAGCGAAGCCTGATTCTGTGCAAAATAGCCTATCTGTACGTTATGACCAAGAGTGAGAGTACCTTCATGGTCTATCTCGTTCATTATACATTTCACAAGTGTTGACTTACCCTCACCGTTCTTTCCAACGAAAGCTACTTTATCGCCACGCCCTATCGTCAGACTGGCATTACGGAACACCACATGATCGCCATACGTCTTTCCTACTCCATCCATTATCACAGGATAGCTTCCACTGCGTGGTGAAGGGGGGAATTTAAGCCTCAACGCCGAAGTATCCTCTTCGTCAACCTCAATAATCTGAAGTTTCTCCAGCATCTTCACGCGGCTTTGAACCTGAAGTGTCTTACTGTATGTACCCTTGAAACGCTCGATGAAATCCTTAGTTTCCTGAATCATCTTCTGCTGTTCTTCGTACTGCTTCATCTGCTGTTCGCGACGTTCCTTACGGAGAACAAGATATTGGGAGTAGTTCACCTTATAATCGTATATACGACCCATAGTAACTTCTATGGTACGTGTAGTGATATTATCGACAAACTTACGGTCGTGGCTAATGACGATTACAGCCTTCGCACTGTTAATAAGAAACTCCTCAAGCCACTGAATAGACTCAATGTCAAGATGGTTTGTAGGCTCGTCAAGCAACAATACATCCGGGTTCTGAAGAAGGAGTTTTGCCAACTCTATACGCATACGCCATCCACCGCTGAAATCGCTCGTAGGACGGTTGAAATCTTCTCTCATAAAACCAAGACCGAGAAGTGCCTTTTCCACATCTTCTTCAAAATGAGTCATATCTATGGCATAGAACTTCTCGCTCATGGCAGCCACTTTCTCTATGAGTGCCATATATGAATCACTTTCATAGTCAGTTCTTGTAGCCAGTTCGTTGTTCATCGCCTCTATCTCCTTTTCCATCTCCTGAAGGTGGGCAAAAGCCTGCGATGCTTCCTCGAAAACGGTTCTGCCATCTTCGGTCATCAGATGCTGTGGAAGATAAGCCACAACGCAATCTTTAGGTGTAGTGACTTTTCCACGGGTAGGCTGTCTGACTCCTGCAAGAATCTTCAAAAGAGTAGACTTACCGGCACCGTTTTTTCCCATCAGGGCTATACGGTCTTTTTCATTGATTTGGAAACTAATGTCGCTAAACAAGGTGGTACCGCCAAACTCGACGGTCAATCCATCTACTGAAATCATATTTTTTTAGAGTTTTTAGTTGTTAGTTCTTAGTTGTTAGCTTATGAGTTCTTATGTTCTTTTGTCTTAATATATATTGAAATCGTAAGTTTTGAATTGAATCTCCATTACAAAACAATTGGCAAGCAGACGGGGATATTGTTCCTTATCCACTTGCCAACACACATTTCATATAAAATTATAATTATGCCATCAGCAATATCAGCAACTGAGCCGTAAGAATACGCAAGAACATACTCAAAGGATAAACTGTAGAATAGCCTACAGCCGGAGCATCGTTACTTGAAACCTGATTTGCATATGCCAGTGCCGGTGGGTCTGTATTACTACCCGCAATAAGTCCCATCAGTGTATAATAATTGAGTTTATGTCTCCACCTTGCCACTATACCCATTATAATAAGAGGTATTATTGTTATAAGGAAGCCGATACCCACGTAAAGAAGTCCGTCTCCTTCGACTACTGTCTGCACGAAACTTCCACCGGCTTTGATACCCACACTGGCAAGGAACAAAGCCAAACCTACTTCACGAAGCATAAGATTGGCACTCATGGTAGTGTAAGTAACCAGTTTTACCTTATGTCCGAAACGACCTATAAGTATAGAAATGATAAGAGGACCACCTGCTAAACCTAATTTGACTGGTGTAGGTATTCCTGGAATAGCCAATGGAAGACTACCGAACAGAATACCGCAAAGAATACCGACGAAAATTGTAACTATATTAGGATGGTCAAGACGTTTCAACTGGTTACCAAGCAAACCGGCCACACGTTCTACTGCATCCTGCGGACCAACTACCATCACACGGTCACCCACCTGAAGAGTGAGCTGACGCGATGCAAACAGGTCCATACCAGAACGGTTTACACGAGTTACATTCACTCCATACATACTGTTAAAATGCAACTCGCCGAGTGTTTTTCCGTTAATATTTGACTGAGTGACAAGAATACGTCGGGAAACCATTGGCTTGTCTGTTTTTCCTTGAGCTTCCCAGTTTACATTCTGAACCTCCGGACCAATAAATGCAATAATGGCCTCTGAGTCATCTTCCGCACATACTATGAACATTTTGTCATTCAGTTCAAGCACTGTATTTGCGGTAGGAATATACACACATCCGTCACTCTTCATTATTCGGGAACAAACGAAATCACGGGCAAGGAAATTACGAACCTGTAATACTGTCTTACCAAGCAATGCCTCATTATGTACTTCAAGATTAAGGAAAAAAGGTTTCAGATGCGGATTTGCTTCCTCACCGCGCTTGATTTCTTCCTCTTCCTTGCTCAAATCGATTCTGCAAATCAAACGTATCAGAATCATAGACAATATAATACCCATAACTCCCAGCGGATAAGCACAAGCATATCCATTAGCAATCTGAGGACCAGTATAGTTTATCTGACTGAGAGCCTCATTAGCAGCACCAAGACCTGGAGTATTAGTTACCGCCCCACACAGTATACCTACCATCATTGGTATATCTACCCTTCCCTGAAGAGCAAAATACATGATTAAGGCAACAGTAATGTTCAAAGCTACAATACCCACTGCAACCATATTCATGGCTACACCACCTTTCTTGAACGATGAAAAGAAAGAAGGTCCCACCTGAAGTCCGATACAGAACACAAATAAAATTAACCCGAAATCTTGTACGAAATTAAGAATTGATGTATTTCCGGTAAACCCGAAATGACCAACCAATATACCAACGAACAAGACAAATGTAACCCCCAGTGAAATACCGAAGATTTTGATTTTTCCCAATAATACTCCCACAGCAATAACAAAGGCATAAAGAGCAACAATGTGGGCTATAGAATCGGGATTGAATAACAAATCACTTAGCCAATTCATAGTTTATAAAATAACACATAAATAATTTCCGGCAAAAGTAGTTAAAAAATAATAAGGTGTCAAATTATAAGCCTCAAAAGTAGTTATAATGAAAGTTTTTTTGCCACATAGACTTTACAATAATATAAAAAACAGACATGATTTATAAAATAAATGTTTATGAAGAGTGTATTTCATGACAGAAAATGCCTGAGATTGCAATTAATTTGTATCTTTGCCTACAGCGGTACTGAAAACATAAAGTACATATTTTAAAATATAACCTATTTATATAAACCTAATCGACTATGGCAGATAGTAAAGAAAAACTCTTTTCCGATTTCCCTTCCGTAAGCACACAGGAATGGTTGGATAAGATTA
>CALUPA010000105.1 GCA_944322395.1 uncultured Phocaeicola sp. | reverse complement strand
AGCTGTATGCGGTGAAAGTCGCACGTACAGTTCTTAATGGGGAAAGCGGCAGCAATGCCGCCGACCTACATAACTAATTTAAAGGAAAGAATATGGCAGATAATTATATTCGGTTCGATTGGGCAATGAAGCGCTTGCTCCGCAATAAGGCGAATTTCGGAGTTTTGGAAGGATTGCTTACTACACTCCTGAATGAAAAGATTGTAATACAAAAGCTATTGGAAAGCGAGAGTAATCAGGAAGACGAATATGATAAGTATAATCGTGTTGATATTCTTGCAGAGAACTCACGTGGTGAACTTGTTCTGATAGAGGTTCAGAACAATAATGAGTATGCGTATTTCCAACGTATGCTTTTCGGTGTCTCAAAGTTGGTTACGGAATATATAAATAGAGGTGAAAGCTATGATAATGTACGCAAAGTCTATAGTGTGAATATAGTATATTTCTCATTGGGACATGGCAAAGATTATGTATATCATGGCAAGACTGAGTTTCGAGGTATACATGACGGCGATTTATTGGAGTTGTCACCTTTTCAGAAGCAGACTTTCAAAGTTGATGAAGTCAGCCAGCTATATCCGGAATATTATATACTGAAAGTAAACGATTTCAATGATGTAGCTACAACTCCTTTGGAAGAGTGGATTTATTATCTCAACACAGGTACGGTACCGGAAACGGCTATAGCGCCTGGTCTTGAGGAAGTAAGACAATTCCTGAAACTTGAACGTATGACTAAGGAGGAGCTTAAAGCATACTATCGCCATTTGGATAATATAGTAATTTTGCGTGATAATATAAATATGGAACGTGCCGAGGGTCGTGCAGAAGGTCGAGCCGAAGGACTTGAGGAAGGTTTGGAAATTGGCCGCTCGGAAGGTATAACCAAAGCCAAGACGGAGAATGCCAAAAATCTTAAAAAACTTGGTGTTCCGTTGAATATTATAGCGGAAGCAATAGGATTGAGTGAAGAAGAAATTAATTCTTTGTAATATATGGGAGTGACCGCATACAAAGATTGATTGTATGTGGTCACTTTTTATGTATGATTATACTATATTGCCTTTTAACTTTAAAATTATAAATAACATGAAAAGAATACTTATCCTGATTTTTCTGTTTTCTTATTTGGCGTCCATTGGAGTGAGTATGGCTGATAATGAATCCGGATGGTACATAGATACATCCTCAAAAGAGAATTACAATGGTGTAACCCTGGCTAACGGGCGCATTGGTTTAGTAAGTGGTCCTGAGCTTTTTTCTGTGTCGGAAATAGTATTGGGCGGTGTCTATGACAAGGAGTATACGGGTGGTGTAAGCAAGATGGTTAGAGCACCAAAATTCACAGAGTTAGAATTAAGGATAGACGGGATTCTTGTTTCACCGTCAAATACTGATGCCTGGAGCCAAACCTTAAACATGCGTGAAGCATATTTGAAAACATCTGTGAATTATAAAGGAACAAATATTACTTACACATTGATGGCTTTGCGCAATTTGCCATATATGGCTTTAGGGGTTATAGAAATGACTCCCAATAAAGATATTGAAATAGAAGTGATGAATACCACTTTTTTTCATGAAGAGCAGCAAAACACTTCATCACACTATAAAATAATGAGGGATATGGAAGCTTATATGCCTGTATTTGTGTCCGAAGCCAATACCCTTACAGGAATGCATAAACTTGCTACATGTACTTCTTTCCTCTTTGATTCCGAGGATTTGGGAAATGATTGTATAAAGCTGGTAAAAGGAAATGAACATTCTATTTCATTCTCCAAAAAACTTGTGAAAGGTAAAACCTATCGTATGGCTTTAGTCGGTGCAGCTTGTTCAACTCGTGACTTTGTCGATCCAAAAAGTGAGGCTGAACGTATGGTAGTGTTTGCGTTACGCAGTGATATGAAGAATATTATAGATGGTCATAAATCACGTTGGGGTGAATTGTGGACAAGTGATATAATCATAGAAGGTTGTGAAGAAGACCAACGTGACGTACGATTGGCCTTATATCATTTATATTCATTTCAGCGTAAAGGGTCGAGGTTAAGTATTTCTCCTATGGGTCTTTCCTCATCTTCTGGATATAACGGTCATGTGTTTTGGGATTCGGAACTATGGATGTTTCCTCCTGTTCTTTTGTTGAACCAGGATTTGGCTAGGGCACATATAGATTATCGTGCAGACAGACTTGGAAAGGCCATGCAACGTGCCGAAATGTTTGGATATCGTGGAGCAATGTTTCCGTGGGAGAGTGATGATACTGGTGAAGAATCTACTCCTACATGGTGTCTTACAGGTACATTTGAACATCATGTAACGGCAGACATCGGAATAGCTTTCTGGAACTATTATAGGGTGACAAGAGATAAGAAATGGTTGGCTAATGAAGGCTTTCCGGTAATGAAAGCTGTTGCCGATTTTTGGGTTTCGCGGGCTTCAAGGAATGATGATATGAGTTACTCGATAAAGAATGTTGTAGGAGCCAATGAGTATGCACACAATGTGGATGACAATGCTTTCACCAATGGAGCGGCAAAGGTGGCATTACAAAATGCGGTAAAAGCAGCAAATCTACTTGGTATTAAACCTGATGCTAGATGGAAGGAAGTTGCAGCCGGTATTAATTTCCATTACATGCCGGATGGTACAATGAAAGAGCATGCACATTATAAAGGTGAAATGATTAAACAGGCTGATGTCAACCTGCTGGCATATCCTTTGGGATTAATTAAGAATGAAGAAGATATAAAGAGGGATTTACTCTATTATGAGGATAAAATAGATAAAGTGAACGGTCCTGCTATGAGCAATGCCATACTCTCTGTTCTATATGCTCGTATTGGGGATTCCAGACAGGCCTATAGGTTATTTAAGGAAAGTTACCTTCCTAACAAACGTCCACCGTTTGGAGTTTTATCCGAGTCGCCTTCATCGAATAATCCGTATTTTGCAACTGGTGCAGGAGGATTGTTGCAGGCTGTATTGTGCGGCTTTGCAGGTTTAGATTTATCAGATAAAGGAGTTGAAACTGTTTCTCCATGTCTCCCGAAGGAATGGAAATCTCTTACTATAAAAGGTGTTGGAATTGAGAAGAAAGTTATAAAAATAAAACATTAAATCGTACTAAAATGAAAAAAAGAGCATTATTATTCATTGAGTTATTAGGGCTATCATTTTCGGTAATGGCCCAGACGATGAGTTCACCTGATGGAAATTTGTCAATGGATTTTCATCTTACTGCCGATAAAGCACCGGTTTACTCGCTAACGTATAAAGGAAAAACAGTAATAAAGGAGAGTCGTATGGGATTCCTTGTACGTCCTTCGTATGACTTTAGTAAAAATTTCCGTATAATTGAAACGAAAGAAGATGCTTCTGATACTACATGGAATACGGTATGGGGGCAGAATAGTGAAGTTCGTGATAATCATAAAGAACTTTTTGTGGCTCTTGAACAGGAAAAAACAGGTTGGAAGTTTAATATACGTTTTCGTATATTTGACGATGGACTGGGATTCCGTTATGAATTTCCTGTACAGAAGGAACTACGTCATTTTTCTTTAAATGAGGAGGTTACCGAATTCCATTTGGCCGGTAATCATAAAGCTTTTTGGATTCCTGCCGACTATGACACCAATGAGTTTCAGATAACTACTTCTAAATTGTCAGAGGTGCCGTCGCTTATTGATGAGGCTCGTAATGAAGCACTTGCCTGTAAATCTCCAACACCAAATCTTGCAGTACAGACACCTTTGATGCTGAAGTCGGAAGACGGGCTGTATATTAATATACACGAAGCTGCATTGGTGAATTATCCGGCAATGCATTTGAATCTGGATGCCGAAACTTTCTTGATGAGTGCGCATTTAACACCAGACAAGAATGGCGTGAAAGGATATATACAGACCGGAAGTGTTACACCATGGCGTACTATAATTGTGAGCGATGATGCACGCGATATATTGGCATCGAACTTAATAATAAACCTGAATGAACCTTGTAAGATAGAGGATACTTCCTGGATTAAACCTACGAAATATGTTGGAGTGTGGTGGGAATATTTCACAGGAGGAGGTTCAACATGGTCGTATACAGACTGTCAGGATATTGTTATAGGAAAGACTGACTATACCAAGTTGAAACCTCATGGACATCATGGCGCCAATACATCTCACGTAAAAGAATACATTGATTTTGCTTCGAAACATGGTTTTGACGCAGTCTTGGTTGAAGGATGGAACGAAGGCTGGGAAGATAACTATGCTTATGCCAAAGAATATATGTATAGTTTCACAAAACCATATCCGGATTTCGATGTTAAGGAACTTCAGAATTATGCATCTTCCAAGGGAGTTAAAATTATAATGCATCATGAAACGACGTCTTCTGTGATAGATTATGAACGTCAGATGCATGATGCTTTCCGCTTTATGAAAGAATATGGATATGATGCTGTTAAGACAGGATATGTGGGTCCTATCATTCCGCGTAGCGAACACCACGATGGTCAGTGGATGGTAAATCATTATAATAGAGTTGTAGAAGAGGCTGCCAAGTATAAAATTATGATAAACTCGCATGAAGCAGTACGTCCTACTGGAATGTATCGTACTTATCCAAACTGGATTGCTCAGGAGTCAGCGCGAGGTACAGAGTTTGAGTCGTTCAATGGTATTCGTCAGGACCATCAGACGATATTGCCATTTACTCGCCTTATGGGAGGACCTATGGATTATACTCCTGGAATTTTTGAAGGGGATTTATCAGTTTATGGTAATAATAAGGCAAAGGTGGGTACTACACTTGTAAAACAGCTTGCCCTTTATGTAACAATGTATAGTCCACTTCAGATGGCTGCAGATTTATATCAGAATTATGAGAAGCACATGGATGCATTCCAGTTTATTAAAGATGTTGCTGTTGATTGGGACAATACATATATTCTGGAAGCTGAACCTGGAGATTATATTACGATAGCACGTAAAGCGCGAGGAAAAAATGAATGGTTTATAGGAGGTATAACCGATGAGAACAGCCGTGAAGCCACTATCAATCTGGATTTCTTGCCTAAAGGAAAGAAATATCAGGCAACCATTTATGCAGATGGAAAGAAAGCTGACTGGAAGAATAATCCGAAAGATTATGTAATTTCTACGAAGAAGGTAAGCAGTAAGACCGTTTTGAAACAGAAACTCGCTGCTGGTGGTGGTGTGGCTATAAGTATAAAGGAATTATAAAACAAGCGGAATTTGTTTGAAGGCTATCCTTTATGAATATTTGTCAGTTGAAAAATAGAAGTTGGATTTTAATAGATGCCATAATGTCATATTGTTAGATTGGCACACTTTTGGTTATAATGTTTGACGTCAGTATATGACAAGATAAACAGATAATAACAAACTAAAAATATACGATTATGACTATTAAACCATTAGCAGACAGAGTTCTGATCCTTCCTGCTCCGGCAGAAGAAAAAACTATAGGTGGTATCATCATTCCTGATACAGCGAAAGAAAAACCATTGCAGGGTAAAGTAATAGCAGTTGGTAACGGTACTAAGGATGAAGAAATGGTATTGAAAGTTAACGATACTGTTTTGTACGGAAAGTATTCTGGTACTGAAATAGAACACGAAGGCGTGAAATACTTGATGATGCGTCAGAGTGACGTTTTGGCTGTAGTGGAATAATATTAATAATCAACAATTTTAAAAACTTAGACAATTATGGCAAAAGATATTCTCTTCAACATTGACGCTCGCGATCAGTTGAAAAAAGGTGTAGACGAACTTGCTAACGCAGTGAAAGTAACACTTGGTCCTAAAGGACGTAACGTAAATATAGAAAAGAAATTCGGTGCTCCTCACATCACTAAAGATGGTGTGACTGTAGCTAAAGAAATAGAATTGGCTGACGCATTCCAGAACACAGGTGCACAGCTTGTAAAATCTGTAGCTTCGAAAACTGGTGATGATGCAGGTGACGGTACTACTACTGCAACTGTATTGGCTCAAGCTATCGTTGGTGTAGGTTTGAAGAACGTTACTGCTGGTGCAAACCCAATGGACTTGAAACGTGGCATCGACAAAGCTGTTGCTAAAGTTGTAGAATCTATCAAGTCACAGGCTGAAACAGTTGGTGACAACTATGACAAGATTGAACAGGTTGCTACTATTTCTGCAAACAATGACCCTGTTATCGGTAAACTTATTGCAGATGCTATGCGTAAAGTTTCTAAAGACGGTGTTATCACTATCGAAGAAGCTAAGGGTACTGACACTACAATCGGTGTAGTAGAAGGTATGCAGTTCGATCGTGGTTACTTGTCTGCTTATTTCGTAACAGACACAGAAAAGATGGAATGCGTAATGGAACACCCATACGTGTTGATCTACGATAAGAAGATTTCTAACTTGAAAGATTTCTTGCCTATACTTGAACCTGCAGTTCAGAGCGGACGTCCTTTGTTGGTTATTGCAGAAGATGTTGACAGCGAAGCATTGACTACACTTGTAGTCAACCGTTTGCGCGGACAGTTGAAGATTTGTGCTGTTAAGGCTCCAGGTTTCGGCGACCGTCGTAAGGCTATGCTTGAAGATATCGCTGTATTGACAGGTGGTATCGTGATAAGCGAAGAAAAGGGCTTGAAACTTGAACAGGCTACTCTTGAAATGCTTGGTACTTGCGATAAGATTACAGTTTCTAAGGAAAATACTACTATCGTAAACGGTGCAGGTCAGAAAGAACTCATCCAGGAACGTATCAATCAGATTAAGGCTGAAATCAAGAACTCTACTTCTGATTACGATAAGGAAAAACTTCAGGAACGTCTTGCTAAATTGTCAGGCGGTGTAGCTGTACTTTACGTAGGTGCTGCCAGTGAGGTGGAAATGAAGGAAAAGAAAGACCGTGTTGACGATGCTTTGTGTGCAACTCGTGCAGCTATCGAAGAAGGTATCGTACCTGGAGGTGGTGTAACTTATATCCGTGCTATTGATGCATTGGAAGGCATGAAGGGTGATAATGCTGATGAAACAACTGGTATTGAAATCATCAAGCGTGCTATTGAAGAACCTCTTCGTCAGATTGTAGCTAACGCTGGTAAAGAAGGTGCTGTAGTAGTTCAGAAAGTACGCGAAGGCGAAGGTGACTTTGGTTACAATGCACGTACAGACGTTTACGAACACTTGCACGCTGCTGGTGTTGTAGATCCTGCTAAGGTTACTCGTGTAGCTCTTGAAAATGCAGCTTCTATAGCAGGTATGTTCTTGACTACTGAATGTGTAATAGTAGAAAAGAAGGAAGATAAACCTGAAATGCCAATGGGTGCTCCAGGAATGGGCGGCATGGGTGGCATGATGTAATCTTCCCCTTTTAATCACATAAAATATTGATGTAAAGCTCCTGTCGGGTTATCTTGGCAGGAGTTTTTTATATAATAATAAACGCACGAATTTCATTAATCAAAATGTTATTCGTGCGTTTCCTATATAATAAGGCAGATTTTATTTTTAGAAGTATAAATCTATTGATAAATACATGTACTCTTTGTCCTGCTCTTTATTCCTTTCAAAGAAAATCTTGTTTTCTCTAGCCAACCATCCGATAGCTAGGTTCAAATCTCTATCTGAAAGTCCGGAAGCGTCTTTAAGCTTCTCGTACTCCCATCTTTCGCCGTTATTCAGGAGTCTCCATATTATGCCGGCATTTTCTCCGATGACGTGTTTATCCATATTATCCAATAAAAAAATTAAGTTCTACGTATAGTATGTTTCTTTTACCTACTTGAGTTTCCTCAATATTGAGTTTTCCTTCTCTTGCCAACCATCCTATGGCGGCATTTAATTCGCGGTCTGACAATCCGGACGTTTTCTTGATCTCGCTATAAGACCATTTGCGGTGTTCGCAATTCAGTAATTGCCATATGACACCTGCATTTTTTCCTATACTTTGTACATCCATATCTTTAATTATTTAGGTTAAGAAATACAGTTTTCGCTTATAGTCCAATAAGAATAAACTTCTCACTTTTTCCAAATATACAATATTTTTTAATACGTTGTAACTTCATTCCTACGTTTTTTTATCATGATGTAATGAAATAGCATGTTTTTGATAACTATGTTTCTATAATATTTAGATTCTTGTTGCTTTTAAAAAGTGAAAATATAGATTGTATTTCATAAATATTCCTATCTTTACGCATGATTTTATTTCTGTAGGTGAATCCCTCATTAACCTTGCAGAAATTTTTCTTATTTATTAATGTGAGGGTTAAATTATAATACGATGAAAAAAATTTTATTCTTTATTTTTTGTGTGTTTTTTTATGCTTGTACTGTTGAAACAGATAAAGTGAATGTCAATGAACATGGAACAGAGTGGAAATGGAACGGCGGTACTATTGTGGTAAACAGCCCCGAACGTGAGGACGGACAGAAAAGCGTGTTAGGACTTACTGTCCCTAAGATGGAAGTAGTCAGGGTTGGTTTTGTCGGTTTGGGTATGCGTGGTCCTGGTGCCGTAGAACGTTTCACTTATATACCGGGTACACACATTGTAGCCTTATGCGATTATGAAGCTTCGCGTGCAGAGGCTTGCCAAAAATATCTGAAGAATGCTTCTTTGCCTAAGGCAGATATATATTCAGGTGAAAAAGGATATGAGGAGTTATGTAAAAGAGATGATATAGATTTAGTCTATATTGCTACCGACTGGCTGCATCATTTCCCAGTAGCCAAGTGCGCTCTTGAAAATGGTAAGCATGTAGCTATAGAAGTTCCTTCAGCAATGAATTTGAATGAATGTTGGACTTTGGTAAACTTGAGTGAAAAGTATCAGAAACACTGTATGATTCTTGAAAACTGCTGTTACGATTGGTTTGAAATGAACACTCTTAATATGGCTCAACATGGTGTATTCGGTGAAGTTATACGTGCTCAGGGTGCCTATATCCACGATTTAAGTCCATTCTGGAAGCATTACTGGAAAAATGGTGAATCAGATAAGTTGGGATGGCGTCTTGATTATAATATGCGTCATCGTGGTGATGTGTATGCCACTCACGGTCTAGGTCCAGTAGCTCAGGCTCTTGATATTCATCGTGGCGACAGAATGAAGACTCTGGTGGCAATGGATACTAAATCTGTGAATGGTAAAGCATGGGTTGAAGCATCTGCAGATTCAGTATGCGAGAATTTCAGAAATGGTGATCATACTACAACTTTGATACGTACAGAAAATGGTAAGGTTATCGAAATACAGCATAACGTAATGACTCCGC
>CALUPA010000104.1 GCA_944322395.1 uncultured Phocaeicola sp. | reverse complement strand
AAACCTACTACTGATGGAGTAGTACGCTTACCTTCGCTGTTAGCGATTACAACTGGTTCGTTACCTTCGAACACTGATACACATGAGTTTGTTGTACCTAAGTCAATACCAATAATCTTTCCCATAATTTTATCTGTTTTTTATTATTATCTAATTAAGTTATTTCTGTAACTTTTGCGTTACGCTGTATTATAAACAAACCGTGTGCCACTGCGAAAAAATGTTTTGGCACAGACAAAAACTGACAATTTGGCTGAAAAAGGGTTTTGTTGTACTGACAGAACTATATTTTTGTCATTAATTTTTTATTGAAGTTTCTTAGTGTAACCTTCTTTAATTAACTGTTAATAGGATGTTAAAAAAAATGCGGGCAAGTTTGAACTGAAACTTGCCCGCATTTTAATTCAAACTTGCCCGCGATTTAATCTCGTTTTCCTGACTTTTTCTTATGGCTTCATGTAACTCCGCCATACATATATAATAATGTGTGAGGTCAGATTATTTCTATACCTTTTTGTTTGCAGAGTTCAAGACCTATATCTTTCAGTTTGAACTTCTGTATCTTTCCGCTTCCTGTCAGTGGGAAACCGTCTACGAAGAAGATATATTTCGGTATCTTATATCTTGCTATCTTACCCTGGCAGAATTCGCGCACATCGAATTCGTTTATTTCGCATCCTTCGTGCAGTATGATGAATGCTCCTACAGCCTCGCCGTATTTCTTTGATGGTATACCAGCTACTTGTACGTCCTTTATTCCAGGCATCTGATATAGGAATTCCTCAATTTCGCGCGGATAGATATTCTCACCGCCACGGATAATCATATCCTTGATACGTCCTGTTATGCGGTAGTTGCCATTTTCGTCTTTCACACCAAGGTCGCCCGAATGGAGGAAGCCGTTTTTGTCGATAACTTCAGCAGTGGCTTCCGGATTCTTGTAGTAACCCTGCATAGTGTTATATCCACGGTTACACATTTCTCCCTGAACACCTACAGGACATTCTTCGCCTGTTTCAGGGTCTAGAACTTTCACTTCTGTGAATTCGAAATCACGTCCTACAGTTGTGCAACGTACTTCGAATGAGTCGTCTATACGGGTGTGAGTCATACCAGGTGATGCTTCTGTCAGTCCATAAACACTTGTGACACGCATGAACATTTTCTCTTCAACCTGACGCATCAGTTCCACAGGGCAGAGCGAACCAGCCATAATACCAGTGCGCAGACTGCTGAGGTCGAACATATCGAACATAGGGTGGTGGAGCTCGGCGATGAACATTGTAGGTACACCGTAGAGTGCCGTACAACGTTCCTTATGTACAGATGCGAGTACGAGCAGTGGGTCGAAACGTTCCAGCATGACCTGTGTACATCCGTGGGTGAGGCAGTTCATTGTGGCAAGCACTACACCGAAACAGTGGAACAGCGGCACGCACACGCATAGCTTGTCATCAGAGGTAAACTTCATATGTTCGCCTGTCAGGAATCCGTTGTTGGCAATGTTGTAGTGACTCAGCATTACTCCCTTAGGGAAACCTGTTGTTCCGGAGGTATATTGCATATTTACTGTGTCGTGGCAGTTTACCTGCTTTTTTGCATTTTCAAGAACTTCATCGTCTATGTTGTTTCCGAGAAGAAGGATTTCCGGAGTGTTATACATTCCTCTGAATTTCTCCTGACCGATGTAGACTACGTTGCGCATACATGGAAAGCGTTTGCTCTTCATGTGTCCGCGGCTGAAAGTTTTCAGTTCCGGTAGCATGTTGTATGTCATCTGCACGAAATCGCTGTCCTTCTCACCGTTCACAATACAGAGGGTATGCATGTCAGAGTTCTGGCACAGATATTCCAGCTCGGCCTGCTTGTAGTTGGTGTTTACTGTGACTGCCACTGCACCAATCTTGGCACAGGCATACAGGAATGTCAGCCAGTCCGGCACATTTCCTGCCCAAATACCTACGTGGGTTCCTTTCTCCACTCCGATGGCAAGCAGACCTTTAGCCATATTGTCCACACGTTTGTTGAACTGGCTCCATGTGAAGCGCAAGTTGCGGTCGGAGTAAACTATATATTCTTTGTCTGGGGTGACTTCGGCCCAATGTTCGAGCCAGTCACCAAGTGTTCTTTCTGATAACTGTAACATGGTTTCCGGCTTTTAAATTAGATTGGTGTATAGATTACTGCAAGAATGCGTGCAGCCTGGCCTTCGTAGGCATGTACATGATGAGGTACGATTGAGTCGTAATAAATGGTATCTCCTTCTTCAAGAACGTAAGTGTTCTTTCCGTAAGTGATTTCCACCATACCTTTCAGCACCATTATGAATTCTTCTCCTTCATGAGCCGACTGGTTGAATACTGTTTCCTTATTCTCATCTATATCAATGATGAAAGGTTCCATGTGACGGTCGGTCTTGCTGCGCGAAAGTGAGTGATAGTGCATGTGCTGGCGGGAGTCGGTAGCATTGTTTGAGAAGCTGATCGTGTCGTCGGCTTCCCCTTTGCGGCAAACTACCGGACCTGATTCGCTGTCCTGATCGTCAAGGAATGTACCGAGCCGTACACCCAGTGCGCGTGCAATCTTGATAAGTGGTGCCAGCGACGGGATGTCGATGTTTTCTTCAATACGTGTAATCTGATCGGTTGTCAAACCTGTGCTTTCTGCCAATTCTTCTATACTGATTTCTTTTATGTTTCTGAGCGATTTGATTTTCTCGCCGATGATGTTAGTGTAATCCATGGTAAAAAAGTTTTGATTTATATGTATGTATGCGCAAATATAATCAAAATTTTATAACTTGATGGATTTTTCTTACTTTTTGTAGCTTTAAAATGTTTGATAAGATTATTTTGGCAGCGAAAACATGCCGTTTTTCTGATGTATGATTTCCTCTGCCAGTAGATATGACAATACTTTCATGACATTTTCTCTTTCGTATGGCTCCATATATTCCATCATTTCTGATGTTGTCATATCCTTTCCTTTAAGGGCTTTTTCTATGGCTCTTGATATCTCGTCGAACACTCCCTGTTTGATACCGGAAGAGTGCGACGAAAGGCATACATCGCATTGTCCGCAGTTATGCTCGTTCTTTTCGCCAAAATAGAGTAACAGCATACGGCTTCGGCATTTGTCATCAGTTTCGGCATATTCAGTCATTGCCTCTATGCGGTGGATGAAGCTTTCTTTTCTGTCTTCATATACTTCTTTTGAGAATATCAGACGGTTGGCTTCCTGCCTTTCGCGCGTATATATTATATAAGGAGTCTTTTTGCCAGGGATATAGTGAAGAATGCGCCGGCGGGTAAGCGAAATCAGTGTGTCGTACACTTGCTGGCGTGACATACCGGTACGTAGGGACAGAGTTTCTTCGTTTATATAGGCATACTCTGTGAAAAGTCCTGTATATGAGCGTAGTATTACGTTTATCAGTTTCTCGGTTTCCGGACTTGTTTCATGTATGCGGTAGAGTTCTTCTTTTGTCAGTGTAAACATCAGGCGCGAATTGTTATCTTGCTCGTCTGTGTATTCCAGATATCCTGCACGTGTAAGTATTTTCAGAGCACTGTCCACCTGGATAGGGAAGTGCTTGAAGTTACGGCAGAACTCATCTATATTGAATTCTCTGGTGCAACCCAGTCCGTCGCCCATTGCCATCTGATAGTAATAGTTAAGATGTTCGTAGACTGTGCGTATATAGTCTTTTTCGGGGAATGTGTCTGATATTCTTTTCTTCAGTGTGGCTTTATCACTTCGGGCATATAGCAATACTGCATATGCTTTTTTACCATCACGTCCGCCACGACCGGCTTCCTGAAAATAAGCCTCAGTAGAATCTGGTATGTCGACGTGTACCACTAGTCTTACATCCGGTTTGTCTATACCCATACCGAAGGCGTTGGTGGCAACCATGACTCTGGTTTCTCCTTTCACCCATGATTTTTGGCGTTGGTCCTTTGTGTCATTGCTTAGTCCTGCATGATAGAATGTTGCTGTAATTCCGTTTTCGTTCAATAGCTGAGCATACTCTTTTGTTCGTTTACGGTTGTGGGCATATACTATTGCTGAACCTTGGACGTGTTTCAGTATGTGTAGAAGTTCCTCTTGCTTGCTTTCAGTTCGGCGTACAATATAAGCAAGGTTTTTTCGTTCGAAACTCATGCGGAACACATTCTCTTCCTTGAAGGCAAGGCGCTGCTGTATGTCCTTCACCACTTCGGGAGTGGCTGTGGCTGTCAGTGCCAGAACGGGAACGTCAGGCAGAAGGTTTCTTATTTCTGATATTTTGAGATATGCAGGGCGGAAATCGTAGCCCCATTGCGAGATGCAGTGCGATTCGTCAACAGTTATCATGCTGACTTTCATGCTGCGGAGTTTGATGCGGAAAATCTCAGTGTCGAGCCTTTCCGGTGAGATATACAGGAACTTGTAATTGCCGAAAATACAGTTTTCAAGTGATATGATTATTTCTTCGCGAGTCATACCGGAATATATGGCAATGGCTTTGATGCCACGGTCGCGGAGATTTCTCACCTGGTCTTTCATCAAGGCTATCAGTGGAGTTATGACAATGCACAGTCCGTCTTTTGCCATGGCGGGAACCTGGAATGTTATGGATTTTCCACCTCCCGTAGGCATCAGTCCAAGTGTGTCGCGTCCGCTTCCTATACTCTGGATAATATCTTCCTGTATTCCGCGGAAATTGTCATATCCCCAATAGTCCTTAAGTATTTTACGGTATTCCTCTATCATTTAAAATCCGCTTGGCTTAATGTCCTCTATCTGTAACTGAATGTCACCTCGCTTGTGTGAGTTTTCTTCTATCGTGTAGCAGATATTGAACGATTGCTTTGTCTTGATATATCTCACTTGCGAGCTTTGTCCAAAGGCTATTCCGTTCATAACGTTGTTCGATTTGTTGTCCACCAGCTCCATCTTGATGTGTTCCTGTTCGCGTCCTACCACCTTGCTTGTACCATAGTCGTACACATTGAGTGTGGCAAATACCGGTTTATGGTTCTCCGGTCCGAACGGGTTGAACTTTTTCAAGTCGAAGAAGAATTTCGGAGTGATGTCACGGAAATCAATCTGGGCGTCAATATCTATAGTTGCACTGGTCTGTTCAGGCAATATATGGTTTGTTACATATTCCTCGAAACGTCTGGTGAACTCCTCTACATTCTCCACCTTCATTGACAGTCCGGCAGCATATGTGTGTCCGCCGAAGTTTTCCAGAAGGTCACGGCAATGTTCTATGGCACTGTAGACATCGAAACCGGAAACGGAACGTGCAGATCCTGTGGCAAGCCCTTCGGTACGGGTAAGTACCACTGCCGGACGGTAGTAAATCTCTGTCAGTCGGGAAGCGACGATACCTATTACACCTTTGTGCCATTCCTCGTTGTATATCACTATACTCCTTCTTTCCGAAAGGTTTTCAAGAGAATCGACAATCTTGTTAGCCTCTTCTGTCATAGTCTTGTCAAGATCTTTGCGGAGTTCATTGTAGCCATTGATAAGATTGCCTTTTTCGTGAGCCTGTTTATAGTCTTTTTCTATTAGCAGGTCTACAGCTTCTTTACCTTTCTGTATTCTTCCCGAAGCGTTGATTCTAGGACCTATCTTGAACACGATGTCGCTCATGTTTATTTCCTTTTCGGTAAGTCCGCACACATCGATTATTGCTTTCAGTCCCATGCAGGGGTTGGCATTAAGCTGTCTCAGTCCGTGGTATGCCAGGATTCTGTTTTCGCCCATTATGGGAACTATGTCCGATGCTATACTTACGGCTACCAGGTCAAGCAATGGAGTAAGCTGGTGAAATTCGATACCGTTGTTTAATGCAAATGCCTGCATGAATTTGAATCCTACTCCACATCCTGAAAGATGTTCGTAAGGGTAGGTGGAATCAGCTCTTTTGGGATTAAGTATTGCGGCTGCATCAGGCAGGACATCATCAGGTACGTGATGGTCGCAGATAATGAAGTCTATTCCTTTCTCTTTTGCATAAGCAATTTCCTCTACGGCCTTTATTCCGCAGTCGAGAACAATTACAAGTTTAACACCTGTTTCGTAAGCATAGTCCACTCCTTTGGTTGTCACTCCATATCCCTCGTTGTATCTGTCAGGGATGTAGTAGTCTATATTCGAGTAGAATTGCTGGAGAAACTTGTAGACCAGAGCTACGGCAGTAGTGCCGTCTACATCATAGTCGCCATATATCAGGATACGTTCTTTCCTGCCCATTGCCTTGTTGAGCCTTTTTACTGCTGCATCCATGTCGTTCATCAGGAACGGATCATGCAGGTCATGCAGTTGGGGGCGGAAAAACTTCTTTACAGCATCGGCTGTTTTTATGCCCCTCTGTTGCAACAAGTGGCAGAGAATAGGACTAATTCCTATTTCCTTGGCCAAGGCTCTGGCTTCTTCTCTTTGCTCTAGAGTGGGAGGTTGATAATTCCATTTGTATTTCATTATATATTTTTTTTCTTTTTTCCTAAGTATGATGGGGAGGGAACATTATGTTCCGTTCTTTTTGTGTGGCATAGCTTTTGATGCCTGTTCAATTCAATTTGTAAAGTTAGGAAAAAGAAAGAATAAAAATGCCGGTTTAGTATAAAAAATAACTAAACCGGCATCATATTTATTTGTAATCAGTCTATATTACGATTATTTCAAGCCTAATTTCTTGGCGATTTTTGAAGGGATGGCATCTTTGTGTACAAGTATGTTCATTGTTTTGTAAGCAACGAATGCCTTAGAAGCATACCATATACCTTTGTATTTTCCTGCTTCACCCCATGAGTTCTTAACCATGAAGTATTCTTTTCCGTTCTGGTCCTTAGCCAAACCGTAGATGAGCATACCGTGGTCATCGGTAGTTTCCCAGTTGTCGAAAGCTTTTTGACGCATTTCCTGTGTTACGGTTACTTCAGGAAGAGGTTTGCTTGTAAGTTCCTTACGCTTGTCTGCTGCGCTAAGACTTAACCAGTGTGCCATGTCTGAACCTGTAAGTTCCGCACCCTTAGAAGCATCTGGGAATACAGCGATACCGTCACGTGTGAATCCCTGTTCGCTTACGTCAGAACCCCAAGCGAATGTATATCCTTTTCTTACAGCGTTGTCCATAACTTCCATCAACTCTTCGATAGGGAGGTTGTAAGAAAGGGCATTACGCCAGTTATCCTGTACCTCTACGTAGAACTGAGTATAGAAAGGATGGTGAGTATATGAAGTCAAAGAAATATAGTCATCCATGTTCAGTTTCAGAACTTCATCAGCAAATGTTCTCGGAGTGTAAGTCTTGCCATTGTAAGTGAATTCTTTTGGACATTCGCCAAGGTATGTATCATATATTGAACGCAGACCTTCTTTCCATACTGGAGTTAGTTTTGAGAATTTACCTTTACCGATGGCCTGTACATATGCTTCAGCTACGGCGTCAAGTTCATTGTGTACAGGGAGTGAATCGCCATACATGATACCAGGCATAGCTTCCTGTGGAACAAGACCGTGCTGTCTGTAACATGCTACTATATCTTCGAAACTACCACCAGGAGAGAATGAAGCATCGCCGTGATAACGTACATAGTTCACAGCACGTTCTTCCATAGTGTGGTGTACGATGAACATTTCTGAAAGGTCGAATTCTCCTTTACCCTGACGAAGCAATTCTGATTCGAAGAATGCAACAGACGAGAACGACCAGCAAGTGCTGGAACGGTTTTGGTTCTTGATAGATGTAATAGGATTTTCCTTGATAGTTGTAAACACAAAGCCTTCTTCAGCCTTTTTGTCCTCTTTCGCTTCCTGAGCGTTGATGCTGCTGAAACAAAGTCCAAGTGCAGCCAGTGTGATAAATTTGTTCATGTTATTTTGAGTTTTTAAATATTTAATTCTTCATTATCTCCTCTACGTCTTCCACTCTGATAGGAATACGTTTTTCTCCTGTAAATCTTGAACCGTCAGGAGTGATTAGAATGTCATCTTCCAGACGAATACCGCCAAAATCTTTATACTTTTCTATAACGTCGTAGTTTAGGAAGTCTGTATGCATGCCTTCTGCTCTCCATTTGTCAACCAGTGCCGGAATGAAATAACATCCAGGTTCATCTGTCATGACAAATCCAGGCTGCAAACGGCGTCCCATACGCAAAGATGCCAGTCCAAACTGGTATGAAGGACGAACTTCATCGTCATAGCCTACGTATATCTGTCCAAGGTCTTCCATATCGTGAACGTCGAGCCCCATCATGTGTCCAAGTCCGTGAGGCATAAACAGCGCGTGCGCACCTGCTGCAACAGCTTCATTTACATCTCCCTTCATCAGTCCAAGATCTTTCAGTCCCTGAGCAAGAACCTTACATACATCAAGATGTACGGACTTGTATGTTATTCCAGGTTTTGCCAGTTCAAGAGCTTTTTCATGACATGCATAAACAATATTGTAAATATCTTTCTGACGTTGAGTGAACTTTCCTCCTACAGGAACTGTGCGTGTATGGTCGGAACAATAGTTGTTTATATTCTCTGCACCGGCATCTGTAAGCATAAGTCTGCCTTCCTGCAGAATGTGGCTGTGGTCGTGGTTATGGAGTGTCTGTCCGTTCTGGGTTAGGATAGTAGCGAATGAAGTCATGCTGCCGTATGACGCCGCTATACCTTCAAGGATACCAGCAATGTATTGTTCCGATACTCCCGGTTTGCATAGGCGCATAGCAGTGGTGTGCATTTCATAGCCAATGTTGCATGCCTTGTCAATTTCGTCTATTTCACATTGTTCTTTAACTGCTCTAAGCGATACAACCGCTTTGATTAATTCTACAGAAGCGTGGGTCTTTACCATTGATGCCTTTATGCCTGTCAGGTCTTCCAGAAGCATCATGTTGTCATAACGGTATGGAGGCAGGAAATGTATTTTCCTGCGTTGTGATAAAGCTTTTCCGATAACGTCTTTAAGTTTGTCGAATGGGAAACTTTTGCTTACTCCAACTCTTTCTGCCAACTCTTTTATGCTAGGCTGTGGTCCCATCCATATAATGTCATCCATATCGACATCATTGCCGAAGAAATACTCTTCGTTATTGTCAATATCAATGACTCCGGCATATCCTGGATGAGAATGTCCGAAAAAATATAGGAATGAACTGTCCTGTCTGAATTTGTATGTATTGTCAGGATAGTTTGCCGGGACCTCATTGTTTCCAAGAATAAGAATAAGACCGTTGCTCATTCTTTCTCTCAGGGCTTGGCGTCTTTTTTGATATGTTAAGGTTTCAAACATAACAGTAATATTATACAGAAGTTTATATATTGTGAAATTTGTGTTGCAAAAGTAAGAAAAAAATGTCTTATTTTCTATCTGAATGTATTTAAAAAACATATATTTGCATTTGGCGTG
>CALUPA010000103.1 GCA_944322395.1 uncultured Phocaeicola sp. | reverse complement strand
GTTCATGAAGGCGAAATGTTCAGCTTCGAACCGGCGGACAGGATGATACGCGACAATCTGTGGATCTGCCCCATCAATGTGAAACATCAGGATGATGCCTTTTATTCAATAAGCAAGAATGAAATCACCATACCGGAGAAAGTTCAGTTCAAGAGCGGGGAATCATTTTATGGAACTCTGTTCCATGAAATGGGACACTCGACGGGCGCTGAAGGTGTATTAAACCGATTCAAACCGACCGCATTTGGATCAAAGGAGTACAGCGACGAGGAACTTGTTGCTGAATTATGCGGAGCTCTGACTGCCCAACGATACGGTATGACAAAGCATATCAAGGAAGACAGCTGTCCGTACCTGAAATCGTGGCTGGACAACCTGAAGGAGTCCCCCCAGTACATTAAGACCGTGCTTATGGATGTGAAGAAAGCATCATCCATGATTACGCAGAAGATAGACCAGATTGCCAGGGATATAGAAATTGAAAAAGCCGAAAAGGAGCAACAAGCTGAAGCACCAAAAGAAAAGATGTATTACGCATCTGTAGCCTATCTGCAAATGTCCGATGATACCAGGCAATTGGAAGAGCTGAAGGACAAGGGCGACTATAATGGTCTGCTTGCTCTCGCCAAAGAGTATTATGACGGTAACGGCATGGATGAACAGTACACTTATGCCTCACCATTACAGAATCGTGGCGATGACCTGCTGATTGAGGACGAGAATTTTGCTGTAGTTTATAATGGCAGTGTAGGCGGAACCTTTGACGTGATGCTGAAATACACAGAACAGGAAGTTCGAGATCATATCCGCAGGTACGGTATAGGCAGAGCCAGCAATGACGTGAAAGAGGTGGCAAAAAATATGGTAGCAGAACAATGCCCAATGGCGAAGTGCTGTATATCAGCTATAACAGGGAAAAAGACACATTGGACGTAGGCTCTGCAACCAATGTGGGACTGGCAGTGCAGCACAGCTTCGAGTACAACCATGATAAGGCACTGGATGACAACCTGACGGAGGTAAATGAAAAACTGGAAAATATGGAAGAATACCGTGAGGAAGAAATGGGACGAAATGGAAGTTATCACAGATAAATTACTTGTATATATTGAGAATAAAAAATACGTCTTATCTATACCATGAACTGCACTTTGTATAGACAATAACAACAAAAAGCATAATAGACTGTGCTACATTATTAGGGATTGACTCTTAACGGAAAATAAATTCTACATTATTCCGTAAATAACAAAAGTTGTTTTTAGCCATCAAGTTGGAAACTAAAGGCTAAAAACAACTTTACCGTTGTATGTTAATACAATGTACTAAATTTCCTAAAACAAGAAAAAGAAATCAAGCATTGTATTGAACCTAAATACCGTCATTCTCTGATATGATGGAATTTTCTATGAAAATATCTTTTACAGCCTGAAGCAGTTTATCTTTTTCGAATTTCTTCAACTTGCCAGGATATTTTAAGTTACTTAAAAAATCTATGAATGAAAGGGCCAGATATTTGAGGCATTCTTCTTTCGTCGTCAACTTAAAATAACCTTCGAAATCCACCACAAAATCTGCCGTGAGACATTTATACAACCTTACCTCAGGTGTTACAGAACCTCTATATTTAAAAGTTTTATCCTCATAGTATTTAGGGCGTTGTGCTTGAAAGAATTGGGCGAACATCGGTGACTCACATTCAAGCCTTATACATATTTCTTCCACTAAATCAGAGTTAAATCCAAGTAATCCTTTTGATAGTATGCTCTCAAATGCATAGAGTGCATCTTTATAGAAGCTAAAACTTGAAAGTTCTATAGAAGTTACTATTGCTAACGATGTTTTCATACTTCATTATTTTAATATATACAAATATAATCGTTTTTTCTTAATATACAAAAGATAGTTTATTGAAAACGTTTATTACCTGGAGGCAACTGGCCATGTTCAAAAAAATACCCATACAACATTATTTTTTCTCTTATCAAGATTTCTGTCTTTGTTCCATAAAATAATCTAACCATTCCAAAATTCATATTTTCATATGAATTTTTATCATAACGTTTATCTCCTTGTGTCGTTTCTCCATACTTCCATACATCACCTTGTTTCATATATACCATTGAATTTGTTCTTACATTCCTATAAAAACCATCTTTTTTTACCTCTAACTTATACACAAAGCCATCTCCAGGTCTGTTTTTTTGAGCCAATCTAGTAATCTGCTGTTCTTGTCTCTTGAGCAAATAATCTGTTGCAAATACACATGCCGCATAACCATAAACAGCAGGAATTAAAATATCATCAGCCACGCCTATTATTGTAGGGTCATCAGCCATTAACACAGCAGAAATAGCTGTTGCATATTGAAATGCACTATAATCCCATTGAGCTTTTCTTATAGCCTTATCCGTAGCAGTTTTGGAATCATATACAGTATTAGATATGCCACCTCCACCACCTGCAGCGGTGCTCCAATGGAAATCAAATTTCCAATTACTACCTTGTCCAACAGCTCCCACTGCCAATCCTGCAGATAAGTATGGAGTGCTAATCCCGCCTGCAAATGCAATGCTTCCAGGTACTGCAATACCATATCCTACAACTCCCCCAGTTAAGGCTCCAAAACCAATGCCTAAATAAGTGCTTGCTGACCTATAATTCCATTTGACAGGATTCAATTCTCCATTATTGGCTAAGGCACCACCGACATAAGCTCCTACAATAATTCCTATAATCGCCAAAACTGATTCTCCATCTTTATCCACATAACAAAGAGGATTATTCATTGCATAAGCATATCTATTGAAATTCTGAGTCAAGTCAGGTGCCTGCACAAATGGGTCAGGTGACAAGAAACGTCCTAATGCCGGATCATACAATCGAGCATTCATATTAATAAGTCCAAATTGAGCAAGATGTTCATGTCCTGTGTATCCTCTTCCCAAGAATAGAACAGGTTCTTTTCCTGATTCATATACTTGTTGTGTAGCAGGATTACGCAATCGTCCCCAAGCATCATAACTCAATTCTTGAACTAATGTTCCATTTGAATCCACTATGTGGGTTATACTACCTAAATAATCACGAAGAATATAATATATCTTCTTTGAAGATCCGTCTTTTATATAAACTGCTCCCGCACCATAAAAATCACTAAACAGATAGAGTTTTTCTTTTGAAGAAGAGGAAGTCTGATCCAGTTCATAGCAATCGCCCAAATAATAACGTGTCAAAATATTATTCCCATTTTGGGAAATATTCATTTTAACTCTGTCATATTCGCCATTATAGTTAAATGTTGCCATATAACCATTTTCTGCTATAGACTTAGGACGCCCAAATGAAGTATAGGTAATTTCTTGAGTGTCTATAGGTATTCCATTCCCTGTTAAATTCATACCAGACACCGCATAGGGTTTTTGAGTAAGCGAGTATTCTAAAGTTCCTACGTCGCTTTTATTAATAATGTTACCTTTCACGTCATATGCCACGTTTTTATTGGCAAAAGAAGTCAATCTATTCAAATTATCATAACCGAAATTTTCCGTGATGTTCCTAGTATTATCTTTTCTAGACGTTAGATTGGATGTTGTTGCATCAAAAACATATGAAAAATTCTGATAAGTCTTTGACGTACCACTTGCACTTCTACCAGACGGCAAGCCATAAGCTGTAAAATCGTATTTGCGTGTTATACCCCCAGTGACAATTTCTGTAGGCTGGCCAAAACTGTTTTCTTTAGTCAATTTGAAAACAGTTGTTCCATCCAGTTTGGCTTCATTTAAATGCCCATTTGAATAGATATAATTTTCAGTCGCCAACACACCTGATTGTGATGTGTATTTAATTGAGCTAATATTTCCATTAGAATAGGTATAATCCTTTTGCAACCATTTGCCATCAATACCATTTTCTTTCCACGTCGTCAATCTGCCATAGCTGTCATAAGCAAAGGATTTCGATGTCCCGTTGTTAGTGGATATGCCTATAAGCTCATCTTTTGAATTATAAGTGAAAGATGTTACAAATTCAGGAGTAGTCGTTTTTATCAACCTATTGTATAAATCATATTCATTTTGAGTAACTTCTCCATTCGCATTTGTTTCTTTCGCCACATTTCCAGCCGCATCATATTCATAAGCTGTTGTTCCCCGACTGGGATCATTCAAGCTGGTCTGTCTTCTATATTTATCGTAACCGAAAGTAGTAATGACATTGCCTGGAGCGACTACAGAAGATGGCTGTCCATCCGCTGCCAGATTATACACAACCGTACCTACCGGATCTGTGACCGAAAGCAAATTACCTTGTGCATCATAAGATTTGGTCGTTGAAACCTTATCAGATACCACTGTTACATTATTCTTATTGTAACTATATGTTGTATTCTTGCCGGAACTTTCTGTATAAGATAGTATACGGTCATAACTATCATAAGCATACGTATTCCATAGAGAAGCTGCACTTCCTGTAAAAGGCAAAGATTCCTTTTGCAAATTACCATAGGAATCATATAACTTATCAATGTTTCTGACGGTTCCGTCAAATCGTTTCTCCCCCTTACGGACCTCCCGATTCAGCGCATCATAGACTTCTATCACAGTAGGTTTTCCTGTATTTGTAGTGGTAACAGAATAAAGTCCGTTAGTTGCTGTTGAAGACCATGCATACTGAATTGTTTTATTTGTATTATCCGGATAACTGGTAGAAATTTCACGTCCGAAAGCATCATATGTAAAAGTCGTACTTCCTCCTTTATAATCTTTTATAGTTGCGACTTGTCCCATAGTATTATAAGTAAATGTGTTACTTAATCCCATCGGACTGGTCACTTTGGATAATCGTCCATAAGAATCATACTCATAAGATGTCTTTTGAGTATTTGACGATGTATATAGTTTTATAGTTTCTGTAATAGGGTTACCATAGTTGTCGTATGTATACGTATATTGTTTGACCTGATTCCCATCTTTGTAATAAACCTTCACATTAGGTAATCGTGAAGAATAAGCTGGAATATACATCCGTTCCGTATAAGAGGCTCCATTGCGAGTAACCGTAACAAGTTGATTGGTCAAGAAACCAAGATTATATCCATCCGCTACTGTCGTTTTTGAAGAATAAGTATTCGTTTTTTTCACAGTTATATCTCCTGTATAGGATATGGATTCTTCTGTAGGATAACCATAAGCGTCGTATACATAAGATGTAGTAGCAGAAATACCTTTAAGTAAATCCTTTTCCACTTTATTGGTCAAACGAATCTTAGCGATTTTATTGGCCTGTGTACTGACTGTGTAAGTATATAAGTTTTCAAAAGTAGGTGAGATTTCACTTTTCAGCAAACTATAACGATAAGGTTCATAAGTCCGAACAAGACTTTGTCCCCTTTTGTTGTAAATTGTAATTTTTTCAAATCCACGAAAGCCCAATCCTTGCCGATGAATAACCGCATTATTATAAATAAAAGAATTATTGTCGATCTGAGAACCATTCATGTAAATTTCCGATGATGCAATTACCGGCAAAGGTTCTTGAATATTCACATAAGGATAGGTTGCTCCATATCCTTTCGTATATAGCCCGGAAGACACACCTTCTTCATTAATCATCCTATAATCATTCTTTTCAACGATACCCAAACTGTTGGCCATTCCCGTAGCCATAGCTTCTTCACTGTCATTTCGTGAAAATGAAAACTTTGTAGCGATTCCATTTTTCAAACTTATCAACTGCGTGAAACAATTACGGGTATTGATATTGGTCGGTACCAAAACAGATTTTGTTGACGGATAACTGGAATATAAAGTTGAAGAACCAACATTATTATTCTTAGCCAAATAAGTGAAGAAACCGCTAGTGTCATACTTGATTAAATCTGTAACTCCGTCACCATTGATATCCTGTATGATAAAACCGTTATTATCTGCCGAAATTCTGGTTGTTCCATTAAAAGTTGAACTTTCAAACTGGCCATTTCCTTTGGAGTTATATACTGTCCAAGTAGTTGATGATCCTGTAGGAGAAACCAATAAATCCATTAAACCATCCCCGTTGAATTCTCCAAGCAAAACATCACGATTTGCCAATCCGGATTTTTTCAACCCTGTATAGGTAGCTACTTTTCGTGGCGTAAGGGTACTGCCTGAAACATCAAAAGTATAAATATTGACTCCACTTTCATTAATATGACAAATATCAGTCTTTCCATCGCCATCATAGTCCATAACAAATAATTTGTCGGTATTGTTGTTCGCAGCCTTTGGATCACTTTGTTGTGTTCCCACAAACTCAACATTATATGGCAGCACATGGTTTTGATAGATAATCCTATTATTGACTAAATCAAATATATAGCATTTTGAAGGTTTGCCAGTATCTCCAAACGGCTGATGTACGGAAACGGCCAGAACTTCCATTTTACCATCACCGTTGAAATCACCAGTATAATAGAATTTGGGTTGAATACTTTTCCCACCATCTGCATCTGTATACACTGTTGGGAAATTAAACGTCCTTGTGTATAACCTTGAAAGGCCTGAGTATAAATTAGACCTATAAACATTGAATATTACTTGATCATTGTTATTAACTACAGAATTGTTTATTTTAATAACATATTCTTCCTGTTTTCCTTCCAAATCAGCACATATAATGTCTACAAAACCTTTTTCTGTAAACAAATTGGGCATGGGGGATGCCCAATTGTCCTTCAGACCAGCATAAAGAAAAATCTTTTCTTCACCCGTATACATGTTGTCAAAACGGTTTTGAGAATGACGAAACAAACCTGATTTACGATAATGTTTCCAATATGGATTCAAATTAGGAAGGGCTATTAATCCGTCCGCACCGCTATCATAATCAAATTTTCCTTTAGCGACCTTTATCATACTAGGATTATCCGCCACATACCATTCATATAGCTGAGTTGTACTTTTAGTATAATTTGATGCAATATAACCTTTGCCATAATAGAACAGTAAGGGATTGTATGATTTTCCAGAAGCTGTATAATCAATCTGTGTGAGGAGGGATTTGTCGTTTTGTGTGGTGTATGCCAATGTATAAGTACCTAAGGTAGTAGAACCAAATTTACAGGTAATGCTTTGTAAAAGTTGTGGTTCGTTTACTTTGAGGCCACCTGCAAAATAAATAATAGGATCCGGACGTGAGGTCTTGTACTTAAATTCTACAGAAGCACCATTGTATGAAATCTTGGCAATGCTGTAATGGTTATTTGAAAAAGAATACGAATAACTTATTTTGTTCCCTTTCAAATCAGTAAGCAACGTAAGTGGATAGTGCAGATAATTTTGAGAACCGCTCGTATATCCGAAAACTCCTTTGTTTCCATCTGGATAGAAGACTTCGAAATATTTCATTATATTCCCGGAAATATAGCCTTTCACCTTGATATTTCCTTGCTCGGATTCGTATAAGATATAGCCGCTTGAAGTTGATGTTTTTATCAAACGGATACCATTAAGAATAAAAGCATCACTATTGTCCATGATAATACCTTGTGGCTTTCCATCATAATACATAGTTTTTCCACTGCGAGTTATCATAGGCACCCCTGAAACAGACCAGCCGATACCCATGACGGAGTTTCCTTGTTGGCTATTGTAAGTTAGGGATAATTGGGGATTAAAGCCTCTCATACCCGGATATACTTCAATCGGGACTTCATAAGTTCTTGCCCCAGTAGATGATGTTCCAGAATTAATAACGATTTGCCCGACTTCTTTAGACTGACTCAAACTGATAGAATTGGGCACATGCGAATTAGCGATACGAGATTGAGATATCCGTTCAAGTCTACTGCTTTCCTTGCCAAAGTAAGTACTATCAGCCTTTTGTGCTATCACCGGTGGGTATAACCTTGCTCGAATAGAATCTTCATAGTGTTTATACTGTTCTTCAGTCCAATTTTTAAACTTGTCATCATCCGGTGTATTCACTTGTGGTTTTATTTGAATATGATGAGAGACTGTCTGCTCTGGAATAGAAAATTCATTTGCCAAACCTATACTTGTGTTCAATATAGATAGGATACCAGCAATACATATTATTCGTTTCATGGCTTTTTATCTTTAATTAGTTTTGATTATTTTCCAAGTAGTTTCCTTATTGTTTAAGGAAATGTATAGAATGTAGACTCCATTTGCCTTGGAACTAATATCCAATTCTGTACAAGGAGAATTTGCATGTGCTGAAAGTATTTGTTGCCCAGATACATTTAAAATGCGGAGAGTGCATCTATCGGAATTTTCATAACCTACAATTTCAATTTTTAATCTTCCTTTAGTCGGATTGGGGTATATCCGAATATCTTTTTCCGAGAGTTTTTCAGAAAAGTATTCTGTTGTTGTAGATACCTCCTCATAAGGAGCCTTTGTTTTCATTACAATTTCTCTCTTAATGCGATTGCCTGCGTTGTCATAACTATATTTGACACTTTGTGCAGATGCAATATAAGGCATAGCACAAATAAGCAGCATGGTTAATTTTTTCTTCATAATAGGTACATTTAAAGGTTCTTTTCCAGGTACAACGAAAAAAGTTAGGATTTATTGTGCGAGAGAATGTTTTTTATGATTATTTTATAAATAAAAATGTATTCTTTAAAGATAGAAGCAAAGTTTTATAAGGAGTTTGACTACTAAGAGAAAAACTAATTACATTTTTCGACTCTCGTTTTCAATCTTTGACATCATAGTATATGTCTTTCGGCATACGGCTGTCTATTTTTTAGTAACTCTCACTCAAAATAGGCCCTATAATTGATTCCTTAACATGTTGATCTCTATGTTTAGATTTACAGAATTTCGTCATCAGCATAACATATAAAAGGATACACATCTTCGAACTTCTGCAGATAAGACAGTAAGTCATATTGTGTTTTTATTTTCTTTTTTATAAAGATATTGTAGAACTCCGAAAGTTAGACAAAAAACTTTCGAAGTTCTTATCACTTCTCAATCCTGGTCTTGCTTAAAATACTTCCGATAGTCCATTTCATCAATGGTCAGTTCGTCAAGTTCCCAATCATATTCCACATCTGACATTCTTGAATAAGGGAAGTTTACTGTGTAACCAATCTGTCCATATGAACAGAAAAGCGGTGTCACACAGATTTCCCGACCGTAATAACTCTGCTGGCTGCAGTATCTGCGCCAATTGAAACGCCCTGCAATAATGTTTTTACATAAACGCCATAGGTACTTATCATCCTTTGTCATAACTCACCTCCTATCTGAACAAGCAACAATTTTTCGGGGCGTTCTGAGAGCCAATAACTATCATGGTCAATAAATACGCATCTGTCTTTGATATTGTTCGGTTTCTCGAATGCCAATACCTCATAAGGACCAAATACAAGGCCGGCATCATTTGTGAAAACAACCATATCGCCAACTTTCATTTTACTATCCGTTTTCATGACCTCTGAAAGTCTATCAT
>CALUPA010000102.1 GCA_944322395.1 uncultured Phocaeicola sp. | reverse complement strand
GATACACAATGGAATGTGGAGCGACAAATGAATATAAGATAAATTAAAGCAAAAGAAGCGTTAGAAACTGTTAAAATAAACGTGGGCAAATTTTAATCAAAACGTGGGCAAGTTTTACCTTGAACTTGCCCACGTTTTTTCAGACTTGAATAAAGGTATTATTTTTTCCGCTACTCACTTTTCATCACATCACTTGGATTGATACGTACTGCCTTATTAAGCTGGAACAAAATAGTTGTCAAGGATACAAAAGCCACAAGCAGGAATGAGAATAAGAATACAGAAATACCAACAGGTGCTTTCACCACAAAATTAGCCGAGTACACGCTTATGATATACCACGAAACCGGTGTAGCAATTATAAATGCCAGTAAAAACGTAGCTATATATTTACGTTCCAAAAGGAGATATAAATCCTTCATTCTCGCTCCGTTCACCTTTCTTATGGCTATTTCACGATAACGACGACGTATATCGTATAATGATATTCCCAAAAGTCCGAGACATGCCACGAACACAGCCACTCCCGAAAACAGGAGATATACATTTGCCAGTCGTTCATCGTTTTTGTACAAATCTTTTACCTTATCTTCAAGCATGGAATACTTGAAAGATTCTACTCCATATACATCTTTCTGGATCTGTCGAAGATACTCTATCACTTCGTTCGCCCTACCCTCACGACAAGCTATCTCGTATCTGTCACCACGATCCTTATCTGAGATTATGAACACCGTAGGAGCAGGCCCGCCGCTTATATGCCCCGGATAATAATCATTTACCACACCGACAACAGGTATAGGAGTGTCATTGATGAGATTACAGAATACAGTGGCTCCGTCTGTCGAAGTATATCCGAAAGCTTTCATTGCCGACTGTGTAAGCAGACATACCTGCCCGTCAATATTTTCGGGCAATCCTCCCTCGATAAATTTCAGCCTGTATATATTAAAGAACTGAGGTGTCACCATATAGGGCACAGCCGATACTGTCCGGTTCTTGTTATCAGTAAATGTCATATAATATGTAAATCCTACGATATAGTATGGCGACGCAGTCCACGAACGTATATCAGGACATTCATCCAAGGCTTTGTCTATCGCCTTAACGTGCTGCAGACGTAACTGAATATTCTCCGGTGAATAAAAACTATAGTCTCTCGACTCGTAAACCAGTTCGGCATGTATTATGTCTTTTGTTTCGAATCCGGGAGGAGTATTCAGCATAAAGCGGAGCTGGCTGTTAAAATAGAATGCCAACATTATAAGTATGAATGTGAGAAGATACTGTACAAAAAGGAATGTCATACGCGAACTCATCGAACCGGTAAATGTATTTCCCAATGTACGCAACGAAAGTGCGGGCATCATCTTCCGGCATCGGTAATAGAAATATGACGTCACAGACAGAGGCAAAAGTATGAGGAAAGCTAAAGATATCCATAAATCGAACCAGCTATACGACAAAGCTGTCCCGAAAATGCCGTTTACAAAGCTTTGTGTCACCTCTATCAGAAGCCATGCCACAAACATAGAAAGGATAATGAGTAAGGCATTTTCTACATATATCTGCATAAAAAGTGTTTTCGCAGATGCTCCGAACACTTTACGCAGTGTATGCAGACGCCCGCGCTTCACCATCACCACCATATAGAGATTTACAAAGTTTATCACTCCTGCTAAGAATATCATAACGCACATTCCGATGAATACGTACAGCTGCATCCGGTTACCGCTGTTTCCCGAATATGGAGCGGAGTTATACATCAAAGCCTGCGACCAGTAAATTTCCTTTACAGGAATGAGTGAGAATGTATATTTGCGTGTGTCATACTGCAAGGCGTGCGGATTGATATAGCGCGAAACACGTCCCATCGCATTTGCCGCCTCGACAGCCGCCTCAGACTCTATATGTACGAACTCCATTGGCATACGCTCCCACGCGTTGGACATGGCAGACGACAACACTATGTCGAAATCAAGAGTCCTCTTGCAATCTGGCAGTCTCAATACACCGGAAACCACCACATCCTTACCATTGGCATATCTAAGCTTTCGGCCTATAGGGTTCTCATTGCCGAATATCCTTGCAGCAAACTCTTCCGTAAGCAATGCGGCATCTGGTGCATCAAGTGAGAGGTTTCCTTGGGCAGGCTCGTATCTGAAGATTTTAAAGAACTCATTATCCGCCACAATTCCGTTCATGATATAGCGCTCGCCCCCGTACTCTACATAGTCCTGTTCGAGAATGGTGAGCCGGGCACGTGCGATAATATATCTACTGTCAATGTACATACTGTCACGCTGATCCATCTCTGCAATGGATAATACCGGGTTATCACCATCCCACATAACTGAGACTCAATATACGGAGTTTCTGTCCACACAGTTACTGTCAACAGAAAGCTCGCTGTTAATATACCGCAGTAGTATAATACAGCATGCCAGACTTAACGACAGACCTATAAGATTTATTATTGTGTAAGATTTAAGGCGTACCAGAAAATGCCATGCATAAATTATAGTTTCCATACTTCAATTTCCTTTTAAAAAACAGTATTACAAAAACGACAAAGCGTTTTTTCCGAATGTCTAAAACACCAATTCCTCCGCGTCGCCAAAATTATCATATCCTGACGTAATCACACAATCTCCAGGCTGTAAACCTTCGGTAATTTCATATTGCCGCGGATTCTGACGGCCAATGGTTATTGGTACTTTATATGCTCGTGTCTTGTCTTCACTGAGCTTGTAAATCCATCTGCCACCTGTATGCTGGTAGAAATTACCGCGCGAAATAACAACTGCCTGCTCCGGCTGTCCCAACTCTATCTGTACTCTGAAGCTTTTACCCAAACGGACATTGTCCGGCATATCTCCGGTAAAGACCAAATCGACATCAAACGTGCGGTCCTTAACTTCAGGAACTACCTTGGTTACCTTTAAAGAATATTTCTCTCCCTGATTTGATACCGTAGCCGGTAGTCCGGTTGTTATCCTGTCGATGTAATACTCGCTTAGCGAAGTGTGCACCTTAAACTGGTCAAGGACTTTTACTTCTGCGATGTTCTCGCCTGCTCCCACCTGCTGACCCAAAGTTACCCTGACAAAACTCAATTGTCCGTCCACCGGTGCCCGTACCACCAGGTCATTCATCCTTTCCAGACCGCGCTGCAGTTTCTTCAGTTCTCTGTCGTGATCATTCTTCAGAAGCTCTTTTCGGATAACTGTCATGGCAGAATCGCTACGAAGACTTCGCAATTTAAGGCGTGTGGATTCAGTCTTATACTCATACTCGTCGCGCGACACATCAAGCTGTGCCTTACTGCGTATTCCCATTTCGTACTCTTCTTTTTCGAGAGCGAAACTTTTTCTGATTTTATTAAGTTCATATTCGGCTTCCAGTGTCTGCTGTTTCAGAACAAGAGTTTTCTGCTCCATCTCAAGCTCTTTCTCGCGGTAAGTTATCATCTGTTTTTCCCAATCATCGCGCTGGTCGTCGATATCTCTCATCAGATTTGGATTGGAAAGTATCAGTATCGTATCTCCTTTCTTCATCAGTCTACCCTCTTCGGCTACGATGCTGCTCACATTCCCGGCCTCACGGGTGTTAACCAGTATTGTCATAATAGGCTGTACTATGCCTTCTACATCAACGTACTCCATAAAATCCGAATCTGTGACTTCCGACGTCTGTATCTTGTCAATGTCTATCCGTAACCGTCGAGGACCGGACGCAAGAACTATCACATAAACTATTCCGGCAAGGATTACTGCCCCGCCTGCTATCATGTACTTGTAGCGTATGTACCAGGGTTTCTTCTTTAATTTTATATCCATAAGTGTAATGTTTTTTTATCGTCAGAATTCAAGATTATGCCATATCGGGCATTTATTCATAAAATCATACTGTGTTATACTGCGCAGCCCGTAGTATAGAGTCCAGTATGTCTGCATGGCTGATATGTAGTTCCGAAGTGCAGAGTCCTTTTCTGTTGTCGCAGCATTAAGGTCCAGAACTGAGGATTTACCCATAAGATAAAGTTTGAGAGCTACTTCGTAACGTTTAGTGGCAGTCCGTTCTGTCTTACGCGCCACACTTACCTGCTGCGACTGGAGGTTGAACTGGCGTACCATTTTCCGTACATTCAGTTCGAAGTCTGTCATAGCCTGAGCCACCTGTGTCTCTACCAGTTCAACACGCGATTTCGCCACTCTCACCTTTCCCTTGCCTCGTCCCCAGTCCAATATCGGTATTGCAATGGAAAGACTCACATACTGCTGGTCGAGTGGGTTACTATAAGAATCCTTAAAAATATCTGCCGTCTGCGACAGACCGAACTGCAGATACAAATCTGCCTTCAATCCTCTTGACGCCTTTGCAGATGCAAGCTGACTGCGGCTTTCAAGTTCCTGCCTTTTATACAGGTCAATGTCCGGACTGTTCTCGTACGCCTGTCTGAGAGCCTCATCAAGCGGTACATCAAAATAGTATATGCTGTCGGCAGGAACTACTTCTATTTCCGCATCATCATTTATACCGAGAAAAGAACGCAACGTAAGCATGGCATTTTCAACCTCTATTCCGGCATTCATCATGTTTGTTTCCTCATTCAGTTTGTTCACCTCCAGTTGAAGCATCTCATTTTCGGTGATACTGCCTATGTTATATCTTCCGCGCGCATATCTGTACAATGTATCGGCAGAAGCATAATTGGAACGTGCTATATTAAGATTGGTCTGTGCCGAAGCAAGGGCATAGAAAAGCTGACAGGTTCTTGATGCGATAAGTTCCATAGTCTCTGCATAAGTCTTGTATGCCTCACGATATTTTACCGGCTCGATGCGCTTGTCCCATTTCAGATAGTTATATCCGAATAGTGACTGGCTGTAACCGATGGAAAACGGTTGGGTGTTATACGCCCTTCCATTACCTCCAAATTCGTCAATCCTCTGTGTAGAGGTCTGTACGAAAAAATTTCCACCAGTGAAAGATACATTCTGGCTAATCTGCAATCCCAGGTCGGTGCTCAATTTATTCTGACGGATGAACTGCTCTGTACCGTCCGGCTGGGTAATCTTGTTAATCTGCCTGTTAAGGTATGGATTAGAAATCAGACTGACCGACGGCAGATAGTTGGCACGGAAAGAACGGTAATTCCAATAGGCGGCACGGTATGTATGCCTTGCAGCCTGCACCTCCGGCGAATTATCGTGTGCCAGCGATATGGCGTCCTCAAGAGTGAGCGTAAGTTTCCTGTTTGCATCACCTGGATAAGCAATGCCTGCGGTACAAACTGTTAAAACCAAAATCAGAAATATTCTTATTAGTTTCATGGCAACTGTAAGTCAATGAAGTTAAACGAAAATAATTTATCCGGTAAACTAAAATCAAAAACTATGCCATTACGCTATATCATTATTATTCAAGCACTTAGAAAAAATAAGCCATTAACTACATCGTGCGTATACGCACAAAAAACGTGCGATAACGCACATACAACACATTGTTTAAAGTATTATATTTGCAAAAACACGATAATTACATGGAAGACAAAGGAAAAATACTTATTATAGACGACAATGAAGATGTGCTGTTTGCATTAAACCTCCTGCTGGAGCCATATATGGAAAAGATTAAAGTGACTACCCAGCCATCGAGGATAAAGCACTTCATGGAGACTTTCAGTCCGGATGTAATACTTTTGGACATGAATTTCTGTCGCGACGCAATAAGCGGTAATGAGGGATTTGAATATCTAGAGCAAATATTGAGCATTGACCCTAAGGCTGTAGTGGTGTTCATGACAGCATACGCAGACACAGAAAAGGCTGTAAGGGCTATAAAGGCAGGTGCAACCGACTTTATATCAAAACCCTGGGAAAAGGAGAAACTGCTTGCCACACTGTCGTCTGCAATAAAACTTAGCAAATCGAACAAAGAAATCAACAGATTGCGCGAACAGGTATCGGCTATGGGAAACGAATCGCCGATATCGGATTTCATAGGAGAATCTCCAGCTGTAAGAAAGCTGAAGGATACGATATACAGACTGTCAGAAACTGACGCCAACATATTGATTTTAGGCGAGAATGGTACTGGTAAGGACATGGTGGCACGCATGGTGAAGAGCCTTTCGCCACGTGCCGGAGAAAGCTTTATCACCATAGACCTGGGAAGCATACCAGAACAGTTGTTCGAGAGTGAGCTTTTCGGATATGAGAAAGGTGCGTTTACAGATGCAAGAAAGTCAAAACCGGGAAGAATGGAGATGGCATCGGGAGGTACACTGTTTCTTGATGAAATAGGAAACCTGTCATTGCCTATGCAGGCAAAACTGCTCACAGCATTGGAGAAAAGATATATCACAAGGCTAGGAGGAGTAGAACATACACCGATAGACATACGTCTGATATCTGCCACCAACTCAAACCTTCAAGCTATGATAGACGAAGGGAAGTTCCGTCAGGACCTCCTCTACCGCATAAACACCATAGAACTGCACATACCGCCACTCAGGGAAAGAGGAAACGACATCATCCTGCTGGCAGAACATTTCCTGAAGATATACAACAGGAAGTATAGAAAAGAAATCTCCAGCATCAACAGGGATGCAAAAAACAAACTCATGAAATATTCATGGCCGGGAAATGTGAGAGAACTTCAGCACGTAATAGAAAGAGCTGTGATATTGAGCGACAACAGTTCGCTGCGTACAGACGACTTTATTTTCGCACATAACGCCAAGGAACAGAAAAGCCTGCCGGACGAAGAGCTGAACCTAGAGGCTTTGGAAAGGAAAGCTATAGAAAAGGCCATAAAGGTGACAAACGGCAATTACACTATGGCTGCCGAACTATTAGGTATAAGCAGATTCGCACTTTACAGAAAAATAGACAAACTACAACTTTAATTCATCAGGTATGGGAAGATTCAATATCTACATATTGACAAATACAGTAGCGCTGTTTCTGTGTATGGCAGGAACGGTTTACTGTATGCATACTAAACTCGTTTTCTCATGTCTGCTCTGTTCTGTTTTATGCCTGCTCGTAATAGTCAACATATACCGGTTACAGAACAAACAGACAAAGATGATAAAGAAAGCCATAGAATGCCTGAAATCGAAAGACACAAGCAGTATAATAACTCCCCCTTTCAAGGACAGGGAAATATCCGGACTGGCAGAGACTTTAACATTCATCATAAAGGACCTGAAAAACTCTGCCATGGAAGACGAGACAAAATACCAATACTACAAGAATCTGATGAACAGTGTAGATACCGCCGTAATCTCTACATACAAGGACGGAAGAATTATATGGATGAACAAATCGGCAAAGAGTATATTAGGTCCGGAAGTATTCAAACTGCCTGAAGATATTCAGGATGCACTGAACAACAAGGAGAAGATAGTACACAGAAAGAAACAGGAATCAACACTGGATCTATCTGTTTCATGTACCAGGATTTCTGTTCACGGACGGGAACAGTTCATAGTGAGCATGAGCAATATCCATTCTGCATTGGAGAAGAACGAAATGGAGGCATGGCAAAAACTCATCAGAGTGCTGACTCATGAGATTATGAATTCCATTACCCCTATCATTTCATTGTCGGACACTTTGCAAGAAAGAAGCGCTGAATTCCCGATAAACGAAAGTACGCAGAGAAACATTTCACAGGGACTGGGAATAATAAACCGCCGCTGCAAGGGCCTGATGGAGTTTGTAGACAATTACAGAAAACTTACACGAATATCAGCACCCGTAAAAAGCGAAATAAGAGTTTATGATTTCTTAAAAGACATCGAAGGACTTACTGCTACAGACTACATACATTTTCATCTGGAAGATAATGATATGACTCTATCAGCTGACAGGGCACAGTTGGAACAGGTATTCCTGAACATTATAAAAAATGCTACTGAAGCATGCAGGAAAACGGAAAAACCTCAAATCGAGGTTTCAGCCGTATATCACAAAAATGATTCTATAAAATTCACTATATCCGATAACGGAGAAGGAATTATCCCTGATGTGAAAGAAAGAATCTTCGTTCCGTTCTTCACCACCAAGCCCAACGGTTCTGGTATAGGTTTGAGCCTCTGCAAACAGATAATCACCCTCCACGACGGATTTATAGACGTAGAATCAAAAATCGGTTGCGGAACAATATTTACGATTATAATGGGAAAATCATGATTCCTTTCCGTCAGTCATATCAGACAGAATCTCACTCTGTGCAAAGTATTCAGGTTTCTCTGCATAAATGTACATCACACTTCCACCCTTTATTGCATCAATAATAGGTTTTGAAACCTTTTGAGGAAGTGCCGGACATCCAAGACTCCTACCCAAGCGACCACCACCTTTTATTACTGAAGGATTGGCATACGATGCTCCATGAACCACAATGGCACGTTCCTTAGCCTTATCGTTTATCCCCTTTTCCAGTCCATTAAGGATAAGCGAATACCCGTTACCTCCGTTATATGTAGTCTCAGTAAGATAGAATCCCAAAGAACTTTTATAAGAACCATATTCGTTTGAGAATGATGTGGCATAGTTTTCCCCGCTGTTTCTACCATGCGATACAAGAGAATTGAAAAGCATCTTGCGGTTCTTCATGTCGAACACATAGAGACGCTTCTCTGTCGACGGCTTGGAGAAATCTATAAGGGTAAGAATGTCGCGATGACGGTTTTCGATTTTCCAGTATCCTTCTACGGCCTGACGAAAAGCCTTATAATTGACAACTCCCTCAAGCTGCATAGACGCATAAAGATTGGCACATTCATCAACTTCGGAAGGAGAATGTACAAGCATACCACTGGCAAAAGACGGTGCCATGGCAGGAACTACAAAGCCTGAACAAACAAGAAATACAGATATTAATATATTGCGCATTATCAAAAATCAATGAAAAATTCGAGTGCAAAGATAACGCTTTATATTAATATATCTGAAAATCAGAAGGTTAAAAAACTCAATGAAATGTTATATCGAATCTTTATTCGATAACTATAACAAGACTCTCCTGTACCGGTGCCCAGTCGTAAATGAATTTAGCGTGCGAAGTAGCATTACGAACACACATATGAGAACGTGGAGTGGTACCTAAACTCCAACTGTATTCTATCATCTTTGTGTCAGGAACATTTACAGGCACTCCGTGGATATATGCCCCATTAGTGAAACGGCTTGCATACGGTGCATATCCGCCCACGGCACTAGAACCGTCCTTAAGGAAAATCATTTTCTGCTTCCTTTCCTGAATGAGATACATGCCAAGCGGTGTTTCCTGAGCATATGGAGGGTAATGCCGTCCGGTAGTAGCAGGATTAATACTTCTCACCTTCCATTCTGCTTTTGCAACTCTCTCAAGGGTTGTTATATTCTGGTCCCCACGATCCACAAAAATTACATGATGAAAACTTGTAGAATCGGGAAGCATCTTGACATATCTTTCCGGAACATACCATTCGTCATCGAACGTGGCAGGACGTATATGAATATATCCACCT
>CALUPA010000101.1 GCA_944322395.1 uncultured Phocaeicola sp. | reverse complement strand
CTTTTCAAGGCCAATTTAGCGGTAAAACTGGATGGATTAAGCCGTTCAGAGTGGGTGGGGATGCTCCGTTTTCGGCAGGTACATTACAAATAGTGTAAAGAGTAAAGTGGAGATAAAAGAAATTCTGGCATTGGAGGAGGGATTTCTCTATTAAAATGTGTTTCAGATTTATTCTTCGAACAGTGTTTAAACGATGTTTAAATGGTATTTAAATGCTGTTTGAAATAGCAAAGCCGGTCATTCGGAAATCCGAACAACCGGCTCATCTTTAAGTAGAGAATGTATGAAAAAAACTAATCTTAAATGATTGAAGTAAGTCTGTCGTATTATTAGAATTTAAAGCTTACACCGGCTGTAAGGAAGCCTTTAGTACCAAGACCTGCTTCAACGAAACCGCCTACACGGTCGTTGCCAACTCTGAGTGCGATAGGGTTTACCTGGTATGCAAAGTCTGTGCTGAAGTTTGACTTACCTGCAGCGGCGCCTTTAGTAAGAGCTGTTTCTGTGTGTCTTGATAAGTTCACACCGGCAGCAGCCGAACCGTAGAGTTCAACGAGTCTGCGTTTGAAGTAGACAAACTCAGCAGTAGGGAGAACCAGGAAGCGCAAGTCTTTCTCTTTTATAGATGGTGATGATTCACCTGTGAGTGCAAGTTTGCTGGTTGTCATTCCGAATCCGAGGTCGGCACCCAATCTGAAGCGGTTGATGCTGTAACGGTAGCCAAATCCGTAGGTGAGGCTTGTCTTGCTGTCGGAACGTTTTGTGCCCAATACTGCATCGGCGATACCCATTCCCAGGATGTCAGATGTTCCCTGTGTAAGTCCGTCGCTTACTGAAAGACGGATATCATGTTTTCTGTCTTCGGATACAAAATCTTTTGTAGTGTTCTGTGCATTAACCATGTTTACACCTGCTACCATTACTAGTGACAATGCTAAAAATTTCAGTTTCATAATTCAAATAGTTTAGTTAAGTTAGTATTTAATTTTCGTTTATTTCTTTGTTTCTTTCACTGGTATAACGCAGACTTATGGGAAAACCCCTATGCGGTGAAGAAAAAAATATTATATTCGCTTTTCGAACTAACTAATATTTATGATAATGAGAAACAGAATTACAGATATTTTCGGAATAAAGTATCCGATAATTTCGGGTGGAATGGTGTGGTGCAGTGGCTGGAAACTTGCTGCTGCTGTGAGTAATGCAGGAGGGCTGGGACTGATAGGGGCAGGCTCAATGTACCCGGATGTGCTTAGGGAGCATATCCGTAAGTGTAAGTCTGCTACAGACAAACCGTACGGGGTAAATATTCCTCTTATATCAAAATATTCCGAGGAATTGATGGAGGTGGTTATTAATGAGAATGTCCCTGTAGTCTTTACATCGGCTGGGAATCCTAGGATATGGACTTCGCGACTTCATGATGCGGGTATAAAGGTGGCACATGTAGTGGCTAGTACGAAATTTGCATTGAAGTGTCAGGAGGCAGGGGTGGATGCTGTGGTGGCCGAGGGATTTGAAGCTGGTGGACACAATGGAAGAGAGGAAACAACTACTATGGTGCTTGTTCCGCAGGTGAAAAGGCATCTTGATGTACCACTTATTGCGGCCGGGGGTATAGCCACAGGTGATGCTATGCTTGCAGCTTTTGCTTTAGGTGCCGAGGGGGTGCAGGTGGGAACACGTTTTGCTCTTACTGAGGAAAGTTCGGCAAGCGAGGAATTTAAGAGGTTTTGTATAGGTCTTGGTGAAGGTGATACTATGCTTGTTTTGAAGAAACTGGTGCCTACGCGTCTGGTGAAGAATGATTTCTATCGTGAGGTTGAGGCAGCCGAGAACAGAGGGGCTAGCGCTGAGGAGATGGCAGAGATACTGGGCTCCGGCAGGGCAAGGAAAGGTATATTCGAGGGGGATATTGCTGCGGGAGAACTTGAAATAGGTCAGGTGGCATGTATGGTGGACGATATACCTACGGCTAAAGAAGTGATAGACAGAATGATTGATGAATATAACAGTGGATTGGAAAGGATATCCAGACCACTTCTGTAAATGCTTTTACCAAATTTAAATGGTGTTTAAATCGTAATAGCAAAGCCGGTTATTCGGGGAAATCCGAACAACCGGCTCGTCTTTAAGTAGAGAATGTATGAAAAAACTAATCTTGATTAAAGTATTCTGTAGTATTATTAGAACTTGAAGCTTACACCAGCTGTAAGGAATCCTTTAGTTCCGAGACCTGCTTCTACGAAACCGCCTACACGGTCGTTGCCAACTCTAAGCGCGATAGGGTTTACTTGGTATGCAAAGTCTGTGCTGAAGTTTGACTTACCTGCAGCGGCGCCTTTAGTAAGGGCTGTTTCTGTGTGTCTTGATAAGTTCACACCTGCAGCAGCCGAACCGTAGAGTTCAACGAGTCTGCGTTTGAAATAGACAAACTCAGCAGTGGGGAGAACCAGGAAGCGCAAGTCTTTCTCTTTTATAGATGGTGATGATTCACCTGCGAGTGCCAGTTTGCTTGTTGTCATTCCGAATCCGAGGTCGGCACCCAATCTGAAGCGGTTGATGCTGTAACGGTAGCCAAATCCGTAGGTGAGGCTTGTCTTGCTGTCGGAACGTTTTGTGCCCAATACTGCATCGGCGATACCCATTCCCAGGATGTCAGATGTTCCCTGTGTAAGTCCGTCGCTTACTGAAAGACGGATATCATGTTTTCTGTCTTCGGATACAAAATCTTTTGTAGTGTTCTGTGCATTAACCATGTTTACACCTGCTACCATTACTAGTGACAATGCTAAAAATTTCAGTTTCATAATTCAAATAGTTTAGTTAAGTTAGTATTTAATTTTCGTTTATTTCTTTGTTTCTTTCACTGGTATAACGCAGACTTATGGAAAAACCCCTATGCGGTGAAGAAAAAAATATCAGTCATGGCAATAGTATAATAAAAAGAAGTATTTTTGCGCTCGAAATGATAAAGTGACAGGTAAAAAGTAATAAAAAGGACAAAAGATTTAAATAAATAGTTTTTATGATAACATTAGACAGTATTTACAGGGCTTCGTTTGCTCTAAAGGATATAATAAGAAGAACAGACCTTATATATGCACCCCAGATAAATCCGGACAGTAAGATATATCTCAAGCCGGAGAATTTACAGTATACAGGTTCTTTTAAGTTGAGAGGGGCCTGTTATAAAATAGCTTGTCTGACTGAGGAGGAAAAGAAGAAGGGAGTGATAGCATGTTCGGCTGGAAATCATGCTCAGGGGGTTGCTCTTGGTGCTACGAAAAATGGTATAGATTCGTTGATATGTTTGCCGGCAGGGGCTCCTATATCAAAGGTTGAGGCTACAAAAAGGTATGGCGCTAAGGTTTGTCTTGTGCCGGGAGTATACGATGATGCTTATCAGAAGGCTCTTGAACTAAAGGAGGAGAAGGGATACACGTTTATACATCCGTTTGATGATGAATATGTGATAGCAGGGCAGGGTACTATCGGTCTGGAACTGCTGAACCAGTTGCCTGACGTTGAGGCTGTGGTGGTTCCGATTGGTGGAGGTGGACTTATTTCGGGTATAGCTTATGCACTGAAGTCCTTGAAGCCGGATGTAAAAGTTTACGGAGTTCAGGCTCAGGGGGCGGCAAGTATGCTCCGCTCGATAGAGAAAGCGCATCGTGAATGCCTGCCTTCTGTTTCGACGGTAGCTGATGGTATAGCTGTGAAGGAACCGGGGGAGCATACTTTCGAGATTTGCAGTAAGTATGTGGACGGAATTGTGACGGTGACTGAGGATGAGATATGTGCGGCGATTCTTGCCCTGATGGAACAGCAGAAGCTTATAGCTGAAGGGGCTGGAGCTGTGGCTGTGGTGGCTGCAATGTTTAATAAGGTGCCTGTGGCAGGAAAGAAAACTATCTGTGTGGTGTCGGGCGGAAATATTGATGTAACTATTCTGAGTCGTGTAATCAACAGAGGGTTGGATATGTCGGGACGTACTTATACTGTGACACTCGATTTGCACGATAAACCGGGCGAACTGAAAGGCGTTGCGGAAATTATTGCTAATCTTGGAGGAAATATAATTTCTGTGCTTCACGAGAGGAACAACAACACAAGCAATGTCACTGCATGCTTCTTACGTCTTGTTATGGAGACGCGTAATGCAGAACATATTGCATTAATAAGAGGCGCTCTGGAACAGGCGGGATATTCTATTGTGGGTTGATAGTTGTTTTATGGCAAAGAAAACTGTATATTTGCCGAGCATTGACAACTCAAAATAAACTGGAAATATTATGAAAAGATTCTTTCGCAAGGCAGGTGCCTTAATGTTGAAGATTATAGGTGTAGTGTTTTTCATCGCTCTGTTTGCTATTGTTGCAACAAGTGTTAGTCCGGTATATAATTTCAGCGAGGCAAGGCCTTTCAGCGGACCGGATATTTTCAATCCTTATGCTTCATTGGAGGGTGTGGATTCTATTCCGTGGAAGAGGGCCAACTTTCATACTCATACTCGTGTTAAGGGCATTTTCAATGAATGTGAGTATTGGCCAGATCAGACTGATAGTGCGTATAGAAAGTTCGGTTATGACATAGTTACTTTTTCAAACCATAACGAACTGACAGTTCATCCGTATGATCCTGCATTGCAGGTGAATGTGTATGAACATGGCATCAACCTGTTTAAATATCACAAACTTGTGTTCGGATGCGACGGGGTGAACCGTTTCGATAATCTGTTGCCATTATTCGTATTCCAGAAACAGTTCCAGCTGGATCTGCTTGGAAAGGAATGCGATTTTATCCAGATGAATCATCCGCTCAGGACCGGTGGAACTTCTGAATATCAGATGAGAAGGCTTGAGGGATACAGACTGATGGAACTTGATAGTGGCAAAAGCAAGGAGAATGAATACTGGGACTGGGCACTTAGTGCCGGAAGGTACAGTTTCGGTCTTGCAAATGATGATTTGCATTATCCGGACAGGTCGGGAAAGATGGCTGTGAGATGTAATTTCCTATATTGCCCGTCGGCAAGATATGAGGATATCAAGGAGACATTGCTTAGCGGTGGATATTATGCTATGCGTGTTCCTGACTATGGTCGTGGTGACTGGGAAGTGAAGTATGCCAAAAACAGGAACTTACCTTTTGTGAAAGAGATAGGTCTGGACAGCACTACTGTGTTTATTTCTCTATCCCAAAAAGCAGACAGCATTAAGTTCATAGGTCAGAATCATACTACTCTTGCGCTGGCTAAGAATACCGGTAAGACTGAATATGATATGAAAGCTGAAGATCCGTACGTGAGAATCACTGCTTATTTTCCGGAAGGTGAAGTTATATATTCGAATCCGTTTGCCAGATATGACGCATCTGTTTCGGATTCTCCGTACAGGGAGCCTTCTAATACTGTGAACATCCCGTTGACGGTTCTTTTTAATCTTGCGGTTTTGGTTTTGTGTGCCGGAGTTATTGTATTGTTTTATAAAGTGTTTTTTAAATGAGAAATTTTCTGAAAGAAAGAGTGTCTCTTGCACGTGTGGCAGGAGAATTGAGTGCTTTTACGCTTATAGCTTATCATTGGCCGTTCTTCGACCATGTGATTGATAATATAAAGGCCGATTTCAACGGAGTACTTATAACTGTCGGGCTGGTATTTATTATGCTTGGCTTGAACTATTTTTTCTATTATCTTGTATTGTTTCTCGGACGAGTAGTAGGTAAGTGTATCCTTGGTTTTCTCTTCCTGGGGAATGCTTTGTGTCTTTATTTCATTAATACTTATCAGGTGCTTGTTACTGACAAGATGATGGGAAATGTGTTCAATACACAGTACTCGGAGGCTTCAGGATTTTTCTCATGGCTGTCAATCCTGTATATACTTCTGTTGGGTGTTCTGCCGTGTATTTATCTGTGTAAAAGGAAGATAGATTATGGCAAGCCGAAACGGTTCTTTACTCATATCGGTTCTTCGCTGGGTATAGTTTTGGTTATCGCACTTGTAAATATACAGAACTGGCCTTGGATAGACCGTCATGCTACTCAGTTGGGCAGTCTTCTGATGCCATGGTCGTATACGGTGAACTCTGTGCGTTTCTACAATGCAGAGAAGAAGAGAAACCGAAAGGCTATTCTCTTGCCGGATGCAAAGATTGCAACAACGTCGAAGGATGTGTGCGTGCTGATAATCGGTGAGTCGGCAAGAAGAGAGAATTTCTCACTATATGGCTATGACAGAAAGACTAATCCATTGCTGGAAAAGGACAGTGTGACGGCGCTGGTGGCTAATTCTGCAGCTACGTATACTACAGCAGGTGTTAAAGCTATCCTGGACTATAAAGAGACTAATAAACTTTATGAAATACTTCCTAACTATCTTTTCCGCAATGGGGTTGATGTGGTGTGGCGTACTGCCAATTGGGGTGAACCTCCTGTACATATCGACAAGTACTACAAGGCAAAGGATATCAAGAAGAAGTATCCTCAAGCGGACGATAAATATGACGGTATTCTTTTGGCAGGACTGAAAGAGGATATTCTTTCGTCTGCAAAAGACAAAATACTTGTGATATTGCATACAAGTACAAGCCATGGTCCGACATATAATAAGAAATACCCTTCTGATTTTGAAGTGTTTACTCCGGTATGCACCACTGTGGAAATGGCAAAGGCTGACAAGCAGGAACTTATGAATGCTTATGACAATACTATAGTATATACTGACTATCTGGTGCATTCGGTGATTGACATTCTGCGCGAGATACCGGGTAGACGTGGATGTGTGATGTTTGTGTCCGACCATGGCGAGTCGCTTGGAGAGGGAAATCTTTATATGCATGGTGTCCCTATGGCTGTGGCTCCTAAGGAGCAGATTGAAATTCCTTTTATCGTGTGGACTTCGGACAGGAACATAAAGGTTGATGCAAGCCGTGAGGTAGGACAGTATCATGTATTCCATAGTGTATTGTCGTTCTTAGGTATTGAAAGTCCGATATATGATGCGGAGATGGATATATTTGCGGGGAAGTAATAAACTAAATAGATATATAATGAAAAAAACACTGGTGGATTTGTTTGAGGATTCTGTAAGGAAATACCCGAACAATACATTTCTTCTTGAGAAAAAAAGTAAAGAATTTGCTCCGACTACATATACTCAGGTTAAAAATGAGGTATATCGCCTTGGAGCTGGATTGCAGGCATTGGGGGTTAAGAAGGGGGATACTATGGCTCTGCTTAGTGAAGGACGCAATCTGTGGATCATCGGCGAACTGGCTATGTTCTATGCCGGTGCTGTCAACGTGCCTCTGTCTGTAAAACTGGAAGAGAGTAATGATTTGCTGTTCCGCCTTGTGCATGGCGACGTGAAGTATATTATGGTGTCAGGGAATCAGCTCCCTAAATTGCGACAGATAAAGGAACAGCTTCCTCTTGTTAAGAATATTATAGTATTTGACAAGCAGGATGAATATGCTGAAGGAGAGATGTATATTGAGGATGTTATGGCTATGGGAGATGAGTTCCTGAAAAAGACTTCTATGGATAAGTTCCTTTCTGTAGCAAACTCGATAAATAATGATGATTATGCCACTATAACGTATACCAGCGGTACTACTGCCGACCCTAAAGGAGTTGTGTTGACACATAGGAACTATACGGCTAATGTGGAACAGGCTTTGACATTGGTTAATATTGATGAGACATGGCGTACGCTTATTATTCTGCCTCTTGACCACTGTTTTGCTCATGTGGTGGGATTCTATATAATGATGTCAAGAGGTGCTACCGTTGCTACGGTACAGGTGGGACGTACTCCTCTGGAAACATTGAAGAACATCCCTGTGAACATACGTGAGGTGCGTCCGCATTTTATACTTAGTGTTCCGGCTCTGGCAAAAACATTCAAGAAGAATATAGAACAGGCTATACGCGCAAAAGGAAAAACTACGCTCAGACTTTTCAATATGGGGCTTGCCGTACGTCAGCTGTATTTCGGCGACAGTAATCTAGATTCAAAGGGATGGAAACATCTGTTGCGTCCCTTGGTTGCTCTTTTTGACAAAGTTATTTTCGCTAAGGTACGTCAGAACTTTGGTGGGGAACTGCGCTTTTTTATAGGTGGAGGTGCCCTGCTGGATAAAGACCTTCAGAAATTTTATGTTGGTATTGGTATTCCCATGTACCAGGGATATGGGCTTTCGGAGGCTACTCCTGTGATTTCGTCAAATGGTCCGGACCTGTATCGTTTCGGCTCTAGCGGTAAGCTTGTTAAACCTATAGAAATAACTATCTGTGATGCTGACGGTAAAGAACTTCCTGTGGGAGAAATGGGGGAGATAGTAGTGAAAGGTGAGAATGTGATGGCCGGGTACTGGAAGAATCCGGAATCGACAGCAGAGACTGTAAAGAACGGTCGTTTGTATACAGGTGACTTGGGGTATATGTCGAATGAAGGGCTGCTTTATGTGAAAGGAAGGTTCAAGAGTCTGCTTATATCAAGTGATGGTGAGAAATATAGTCCGGAAGGTATAGAAGAAGCTTTGGTTGAAAAATCATGTTATATAGACCAGGTGATGCTTTATAATAACCAATCGGCATATACGGTGGCTCTTGTTGTTCCAAACAGAGATCAGCTTTCGCGCAAACTTAAAGAAGGTGGCTTGGCTTTGGATACTGAAGAGGGTAGAAAAGCTGCATTGCAGAAACTGGAATCGGAACTTAACAAGTTTAAGCGTGGTGGCGAATATGAAGGTATGTTTCCTGAAAGATGGCTGCCAAGCTGTTTTGCTGTACTTGCGGAACCGTTTACTGAACAGAACAAGATGATAAACAGTACGATGAAAATGGTAAGGGGCAAAATTGAAAAGGCTTATGAGGATAGAATCAAGTATCTTTATACAGCAGAAGGTAAGACGCTTCTTAACAGGCAGAATTTAGATGCCTTGAAATAATAAGGTATAATGAACAAAAAATCGCAACCTGGAATATCTTGAGATGTTTTGGATTGCGATTTTTTTTATGATGATTGAGTTGTATTAATCTTCATTCATGAATTTCTCTATGGCATATGCCGCGCCGTCTTCTTCATTGGTAAGTGTGATAAAGTCAGCATTGTCTTTTACTATTTGCTGTGCATTGCCCATAGCTACTCCCATTCCTGCAAATTTAATCATTGAGAGGTCGTTGAACCCGTCGCCAATAGCTATCATCTCATCTTTTGTCATGCCAAGTTCCTTAAGAAGGACTGCAAGCGACTGTGCCTTGTCTATACCTTTTGGTACCAGTTCGAGGAAGTATGGTTCTGAACGGAACACACCCATACGGTCTTTCAGATGTTCATACATCTCTTTTTCAAGTTCTGCAAGGCGGGTTGGCTCGCCAACGATAAGGCATTTTGCTATCGGGTGTTTTACCGCTTCAAGGAAATTGTCTACTTTCTTGATTTTCATTACATTTAGGATGGCTTCCTTCAAAACGTATTCATCGTCCGGGTGTTCTGTAAGGACGTATTCGCCGTCGTAAGTCACTATAGCAAAATTATTTTCTTTAGCACACTGATATAGGTAGGGAAGTACTTCATGGTCCAGAAGGTTCTTGTACATTAGTTCACCTGTCTTCCAGTCGATGATTTCGCCACCATTGTAAGCCAATATGTAACCTTCGTATTTAGAAAGCTGCAATTTTTCGGCCAAAGGGACAATGCCATAGGTGGGGCGTCCGGATGCCAGAACGACTTTAATCCCTTGCTCTTGTGCACGAATAAGTACTTCAAGGGTGTGTGGAGTTATTTCTTTTTTGTTGTTGGTGAGTGTACCGTCAAGGTCTAAAACGATGATTTTGTATTTCATAAAATGTTATTTGGTGTTTTGTTATAA
>CALUPA010000100.1 GCA_944322395.1 uncultured Phocaeicola sp. | reverse complement strand
ATGGCATATGGAGTGATTATGTTATATCATCTTCATATGCCATCATATATTTTAAGGACATTTACTGAATATCCCTTAGATAGCGTGGTTTGTTTGTCTAAACAACAATGTAATTTAGACAACTGCTTGAAAATAAGGATGAAACAATTTCTTCAACGAGGAAGAATATTAATAGCCTACAGATAGGTTAAATTATTAAAAGCCAACATGAAAGGTGAAACATTTATCTTTCATGTTGGCTTTTTTGTGTTTATACTATATTTATTAGAACCCAAGTCTCTTGAATTCACTCTCAAAATTAGGTGTGAAAATGTCTTTTCCCATGTTTGCTTTAATTTCTTCTATACTCCAGAATCTGCCTCCGTCAAGTTCTTCGGACGGATGTATCTCGCCATCGTATATAGCTTTATGTGCAAAAACAAGTTCTTTCTCACGTGAAGATTCGAACACATAGTGTGTCAGAAGTTCAGGTGTGAAATCCTCTATCCCAAGCTCCTCTCTGACTTCGCGTTTCAAAGCCATTTCAACACTTTCTCCCAAGTCGATATGTCCACCTACGGCTGTATCCCATTTCCCCGGTTGTATATCTTTCCATTCAGGGCGTTTCTGGAGATACAGTTCTCCACGGCTATTGAAAACATGCAGATGTACTACCGGATGCAACAACTTGCTTCCGCTGTGACATTCACCCCTTGTGGCAGCAGACAGGATGTTTCCGTCCTCGTCCACTATAGGGAACATTTCTTCGCTATTATCTTTCATATTTCTAACAACTAATAACTAAAAACTAACAATTATCACGGAATCAGCAGTGACGAATCTCCGTAGCTCAGGAACCGGAAATCGTGCGACAGTGCGTAGTCGTAAATCTTTCTCCAGTCGCCTTTCACAAATGCCGAAACCAAGAGCAGCAGAGTGCTTTGAGGCTGATGGAAGTTTGTAACTATACGTTTTACTATCTTATATTCATATCCCGGAGCGATGATAATCTGAGTACTTGTATGCAGCGCATCCAGATGGTTCCTGTCCATATAGTCGAGGATGTTTTGCAGAGCTTGTATTGGAGTGAGGTTAGTTTCATTCTCATATGGCATCCATTGCTTAACATGCAGTTCCTCCTGCGATGCTTCAGGTCTTGATTCTAAGATTACCCCAATATAATACAGACTTTCTATTGTTCTTACCGATGTAGTTCCCACGGCAGTGGTTTCGCCTCCATGTTTCAGAAGTTTCTCGATGGTCTGTCTGTTTACGGAGATATATTCCGTGTGCATATCGTGTCCAGCTATCTCCTCACTCTTTACAGGGCGGAAAGTTCCTGCTCCCACGTGCAGAGTAACTTCTTCAAGGTCAACACCCTTGTTTCTCAGAGTGTCAAGCACTCTCTCTGTGAAATGTAGTCCTGCTGTTGGTGCAGCCACAGAACCTTTAATTTTAGAATACACAGTCTGGTAAGTTTCTTTGTCGCTTTCCTGTGTCTCGCGGTTAAGATATGGAGGGATAGGAAGCTCTCCGAACACTTCTAGGATATCGGCAAAAGTCACTTCGCTGTTGTCCCAGCTGAAGTCTATCCAGTGGCTTGTGCCGTGGCATTCACCACGAGTGGCAGTCAGTGTCAGCGGTTTGCCCTTAACTGTCATTTCTCTGTGCAGCGGACCTTCTTTCCATTTCTTCAGATTGCCCACCATGCAGAGCCATGCCGAATGTTCCGTTTGCTGGAAGTTCAGTACATAATCGTTCGGCTTTATCGGTTCAAGACAGAATATTTCTATCAGTGCACCTGTCTCTTTTCTGAAATGCAGTCTTGCCTGAATAACCTTTGTATTGTTGAAAATCATCAGCGACCCCGGTTCGATATATTCCGGTAGTGAAGTGAAGACTCTTTCTTCTATTTCGCCGTGATTGTAAACCAGCAGTTTGGAACTGTCGCGCTCTTTCAGCGGGAATTTTGCTATTCTTTCGTCCGGAAGTGGATAGTTATAATCGCTTATCTTTATGTGTTTTGTTTCTTCCATCTGTGTAGTATGTTCAATATTTTCTGCAAAAGTATAAAAAACTTTCGTATCTGCTTAAAAGTAACTACTTTTGCTTGAACTATAATACTGAAAGAATATGAAAATAGGAGATAAAGTACGTTTCCTCAGCGAAGTGGGAGGCGGCATAGTAAGAGGTTTTCAAGGCAAGGACACAGCCTTGGTGGAGAGTGAAGACGGTTTCGAAATACCTATGTTGATAAAGGAATGCGTGGTTATTCAGACTGATGATTATAATATCCCGTTGAAAACAACTTCAAAACCTCAGCAGGTATCTGTAGAGGATGAAGAAGAGGAAGAAGATGACAGACCGATAACATATCGTGCGCCTGAAATCAGAGGAAATGATGTGCTTAATGTATATCTGGCTTTTGTCCCTCATGATATAAAGGCTATTTCTACTACCGGATTCGATGCATATCTGGTGAACGACAGTAACTATTTCATCGACTATATCTATCTTTCTGCCGAAGGAAAGAGTTGGACTTTGAGAAGCCGTGGTACTATCAAGCCTAATATGAAACAGGCCCTTGAGGAATTCGAAAAGAAAGACCTCAACGAGATGGAACACGTGGCAGTACAGATTATTGCATATAAGGATGACCGTACTTTCCTGCTTAAGAATGCGGTGTCTACAGAAATAAGAATAGACACTGTGAAGTTCTATAAGCTCCATACCTTCCAGGAAAATGATTTCTTTAACGAACCGGCATTGATTTATGATGTGGTGAAAGACGATGAAGAAGCAAAACAGGTGTATGTTAATGCTGATGATATAAAGAACGCTATCCTTTCAAAAGGTGATGGAAATAATATTCCAAAGAAAGTGTTGCGCAAGGAAGAGAAGAAAATCAAGAACGGAATTATAGAAATAGACCTTCATATAGATGCTCTTCTTGACGATACTACCGGTATGGGAAATGCAGAAATGCTAAATTACCAACTTGATGTGTTCCGCAAGACTATGGAGGAATATAAGAGAAATACCGGACAGAAGATAGTGTTCATCCATGGAAAAGGCGACGGGGTTCTGCGCAAGGCATTGCTTGATGAACTGAAACGCAAGTACAGGACATGCCTAAGTCAGGATGCTTCGTTCCGCGAATATGGCTATGGGGCTACGATGGTGATAATTAAATAATAGTTGTTAGTTCTTGGTTCTTAGTTTTTAGTTGGCTGATGCTAATAAACTCATAAACTTAAAAACTCAAATTCATGAAAACTCTAAAAGATATGCTTTCCCACGACCGCTTCGCTGCCGAGGCGGGAGTGGAACTGCTTGAAGTGCGCGAAGGTTATGCCAAGGCACGCATGCTTGTTACGGACAAACACCTGAACGGGGGAGGAGTGTGTCAGGGAGGAGCCTTATTCACACTTGCCGACCTGGCTTTTGCCGCTGTGGCAAACAGCCGCAATCTGCTTACTCTTTCGCTGAATGCCAATATTACTTTTCTGCGTGCTGTAAGCAGTGGATATGTATATGCCGAGGCTGTGGAGGTATTCAATCATGCCAAGATACCTTTCATCGAAGTTCGTATTACCGACGAGGAAGGTTGTCCGGTTTCTGTATTTACAAGTTCCGGTTACAGGAAAAAGACTGAACTAAATCTGGAAAGTTTGATGTAATGAATAATCGTTATGAAGAAAGACTGGGTACGGACAGAATGTTGCCTTTGGTGTTCCGTATGGCACTGCCTGCCGTAGCTGCCCAGTTTGTAAATCTGCTTTATAATATAGTAGACAGAATTTATATAGGACACATCCCCGGCATAGGAACAGAGGCTCTTGCCGGGGTAGGTGTCACGACCTCGATAGTAATACTCATATCATCTTTTTCATCGATAGTGGGAGCCGGCGGTGCTCCGCTTGCAGCAATGGCTTTAGGTCAGGGCGACCGCGAGAGAGCAGGACGCATATTGGGAAACGGTTTTGTGATGCTTATTTTTTTTACTATCATCACCTCGCTGATAGCATACATCTTCATGAAGCCTATTCTTCTCCTTACCGGAGCGTCCGAAAGAACGCTGCCGTTTGCCGTAGATTATCTTTCTGTCTATCTGCTTGGTACGCTGTTTGTAGAGATATCCACAGGGCTTAACACATTCATAAACTCACAGGGAAGGCCTGCCATAGCTATGTGGTCGGTAGTGATAGGTGCATTGCTGAATATTATTCTCGACCCTATATTCATTTTCACTTTCGATATGGGAGTAAAGGGAGCTGCTATAGCTACTGTCCTTTCGCAAGCAGTGAGTGCCATATGGGTACTGCGTTTCCTTACTTCCCGTTCGGCATCCCTTCCGCTCGAACGGAGGTATATGAGGCCTAAGAAGAAAATAGTTCTGTCTGTGGTTGCTCTTGGAGTGTCACCGTTTATTATGGCAAGTACGGAAAGCCTTGTAGGTTTCGTACTTAACGGAAGTCTGAAACATTTTGGCGATATCTATGTCAGTGCCCTTGCCATCATGCAGAGTGCCATGCAGTTTGCCAGTGTGCCACTCGTTGGTTTTGCCCAGGGATTTATTCCGGTGGTGAGCTATAATTACGGGCATGCCAACAAGGACCGCGTGAAGCAATGTTTCAGGATAGTTGTGACATTCATGTTCGGCTTCAATTTTCTGTTGATACTCTTCATGGTGTTATTCCCTCATTTGGTTGCATCAGTATTTACAGACGATGAGGTTTTGATAGAAACAGTGTCGCATGTCATGCCTCTGTTTCTTGCCGGGATGTCTATTTTTGGACTTCAGCGTGCATGCCAGAACATGTTTGTAGCTTTGGGACAGGCAAAGATTTCCATTTTTATAGCTTTGTTGAGAAAAGTTATTTTCCTGGTTCCTTTGGCACTGATATTGCCTCACTTCTGGGGAGTTGAAGGTATATTTGCTGCTGAAGCTATCTCTGATGCCACAGCTGCAGTGTGCTGTACGGCTTTATTCGTATGGCAATTCCCAAAGATATTATCTCGGATAAAAGTATAATTGTAGAATTTCCTAAACTTAATTAGCGTCACACGTTCGTGTCACGCGCGTCACTCGTATGTGTTACACGCGTCGCACGTTCGTGTTCCGCCTGTCACACGTACGTGTAACGCTAATTGTGATTGGATTTTTCAAATCTTTTTCAAAAGCTTTTCAACATCGGCACGAATCTTTGCATAAAGTGGTGAATTCTTGTAATTGACATTTTTGTGTATTACCACTTCCACACCTATCTGAGAACGCTGGTAATTGGTCAGTTCGTTATGAAGCTGAAGGCTGTGGAGAGCAAGGTCGTGAATCTGCTGTTCTCTCTCACGTCTGAGTATGGTACACACGGGAATGAGTAGACGGAGGACTACGTTATCCATTATGTGATGTCCCTGGATGAACATGTATGTAGAATCGGAGGTTACTCCGAGTGTGGGCAGTTCCCTTTTCAGGTCTTCTATCTCACGCCTGGCCTCCGGATGTTTACGCTCAAGGTCATGAAGTTTTTTCTCCACTTTCTTAGCCATATGCTCAAGACTGCGTTCAGGATTGCGTGTGCTTACCTGATCAAGTTTGACATATGAACAGAAATCCAATAGTGAGAATTCCGCAAGTATGTGTTTTCTGTAGAACCATACTGACCATACGAACAGAGGCCATGCTATTTCTGAGTATGCCTTCATGAAAGCCGGAAAATCTATAAGCTTATGGTCATTCAGTGTTGCAGTCACACATACATCGTGAAGTCCCTCAGCATAGCAGTGGTAGTTTTCTATGGCATAGGCATATGTCTGAAGCACATAAGGGCATTCTATCATGTAGCGCGAAGTGTTGGTACGGCCCTGAAGAAGGTAGTCGTAATCGCTGTCTACGCAGGCTATCATGTTTTCGCCGAGCTGGCTGCCCAACTGGTTCATTAGTACTGTTTTCTTGCCTTTAGCAAGCGAACTTTGCGATGGGAGCATGACTTCGAAATATACCTTGTCGTTCTCGTATTCGGAGAGTAGGGCACGCCAGAACGATATGTCGTCATAACTCTCCACGTAGGCCACAATCTTTCTTCTTGCACGTTTGGGTTTCAGATTGTTGGCTGCACCGATATATAGTGATGAAAGGTTTTCCGTAAGTCGTTTTCCCATATGTATTTAAAGTTTATGAGTTTGTGTTTTTTTAAGTTTTATCATCAACCAACTAAAGGACTGAAAAACTTAAAAACTAATTAGTAGTAATGTCGCTCACTTCGGTCACTGCGTCTACCCATCCGTTCATTATGAGTGCCGGAGAGTGCGTGGTCAGTATAATCTGGACGTTAGGGTTAAGGCTTCTGATGAGTGTTATAAGTCTTTGTTGCCATTCTATGTGTAGTGAGATTTCCGGTTCGTCCATGAACAGTGCACAGTGTGCATTGTCCTGTACAAGTACTGTCAACAGGATGACGAGCATCTGTTTTTCTCCGGACGAAAGTTTGTAAGGAGTGAGGATATCTCCATCCTGTTCAAAAAGGATCTCATTGCTTCTACGGTTTATTTTTTTTCCTGTTTCGGCAAAAAGTTCGTCTATAAGGTCCTGGAACTTCGTTTTAGGTTTCGATATTTCTGCTGCCATCATCTGTTTTTCGGGATCACCGCTTGTCAGCAGCTCTATAATTCTGTTGCCGATGTTTACCTGATAGTCAAGATAGCGTCTTTGTAGCTGATATAGTTGCCAGTCCAATTCCGTACGGACATCCTGGTCGCCAATCTTTTTCAGAAGTCCGAAGTCTATTAGTGGACGGTCGAAACTGCGGATAACGTCGAATGGTATGAAATTGGCATCTTCCGGGCTGAATGTGAATGTCACGATGTCTTTTATTCCGTTTGTCAGCTCTACTTCATTGTTCTCGTTAAGTCTTCTTACAGAACTGTTAAGTATGGAGCTTTTTCCTATACCGTTCACTCCACTGAGGATGTTGACGTCTTTTCTCAAATCCCATGCAATGTCTTTTCTGCCCCAAAGGCCTTTTATGACAATACGTTTTATGAACTCGGCTTGTTTCTTCATTTGTGTGTCTTTTATCGTTCTTATCCAACAAATTTAGTCATTCTCTTTGAATAAATCAACCATAGTCGGTCAATTTTTCAAATATCTTGTAACTTTGCAGCAATTATAAACTTAAGGTATAAAGATATGAAAAGTACTAATTTCAAGGCGCATCTGGCATTGCTGTTTGCTGCCAGTATGTGGGGGCTTATGGCACCTGTAGGTAAGGCTGCCATGGATGCAGGTATTTCGGGACTGGCACTTGCCAATATGCGTATGATAGGCGGTGCATTGTGCTTTTGGATAACATCATTGTTTGTCAAGAAAGAAGAAGTTCCGCCTCGTGACCTTATGCTCCTGTTTTTTGCATCAATGCTTGGTATCGTGTGCAATCAGGGATGCTATACTTTCGGATTGTCGCTTACCTCGCCGGTGGATGCTTCCATCATGACTACTACAATGCCTATTGTGACAATGATACTGGCAGCCGTATTCCTGAAAGAGCCTGTTACACCTTTGAAGGTTGGTGGTATCCTTTTAGGTTCTGTGGGTGCTTTGGCTCTTATCCTTAGCAACACAGGTGGTAGCGAAAAAGAAGGAAGTGTGTTGGGTGATGTGCTATGTGTTACTGCACAAATCAGTTTTGCGTGCTATCTTACTATTTTCAAGAAACTAATCGCACGATATAGTGTATTCACTCTGATGAAATGGATGTTCAGCTATGCTGCAATCTGTTTCATTCCGTTCTCATACAGGGATTTCTCGGAGATGCAGTTCTCTTCATTCTCCGTTGATGTATGGATGCAGGTGGGATATGTAATACTGTTCGGAACATATTTCGCATATATCCTTATGCTTGTGGGTCAGAAGACACTTCGTCCTACAGTTGTCAGCATGTATAACTATATGCAGCCCGTAGTCGGTTCAAGTGTGGCTATACTGATGGGTATGTCATCGTTCGGATGGGTAAAGGCTATTGCAGCGGTTTCAATTTTTGCCGGTGTATATCTTGTCACCCAGAGTAAGTCGCGTGCCGATATGCTAAAGGAAAAGTCTTTGTCTAAATAATCAGAATCTGTTGTTAATGAGGGAAAAATCGAATATAGTGTCTCCAGTGCTTCATCTTCAGCATCATTACGAACTGTTGAAGGCTGAATATGAGTATGAGAAGGAACAGTTCCGTCAGCAGACGGAGGTGATGGGTATAGGACGCAAGGTGAAGCGCGGAATGTGCTGGTATCCTATATCTGTGGGGAGAAGTTATTATAATGCTCTCAACCAGTTTGTGGTGGAGATATTCCGTACTGAGGACAAGGAGATAGAACATCTTTTTGAATATGGCCGTCCGGTGTGTTTCTTTACTCAGGATGCCGGCGGGCGATTGACATATATGAATTTCGTGGCAACAGTGAATTATGTGGACGATGACCGCATGGTGGTTATACTCCCCGGACCGGATGCCATGATTACCTTGCAGAGATATGATGTGCTTGGAGTACAGCTTTATTTTGATGAAACTTCTTATCGTCTGATGTTTGAGGCGTTGAATCGTGTAATTGGTGCAAAGAACAATCGTCTGGCAGAACTGCGTGATATCTTTCATGGACAGCAGCCCGTATCGGAGTTTTCTTTCAATCCTATCAGATTCCCGTGGCTTAACCGTACTCAGGAAGAGGCGGTCAACAAGGTGCTTCATGCCAAGGACGTAGCTATCGTACACGGACCTCCGGGAACAGGAAAGACGACTACTCTTGTGGAGGCTATATACGAAACTTTGCACCGTGAGAACCAGGTGATGGTGTGTGCACAGAGTAATATGGCTGTAGATTGGATAAGCGAAAAGCTTGTAGACAGAGGAGTGAGTGTGTTGAGAATAGGAAATCCTTCGAGGGTGAATGACAAGATGCTTTCGTTTACATATGAAAGGAAATTCGAATCGCACCCCGATTATTCACAACTGTGGAGCATTAGAAAGGCCATCCGCGAATTGTATTCTGCAAACCGCAAAGGTGCTGACAGAGAAAGTATAAGGCTTAAGATTAATTCTCTGAAGGACCGTGCCACTGAGTTGGAAATAAGGATAAACGAATCATTGTTTGCCGAGGTAAGAGTTATATCCTGTACTTTGGTAAGCAGTGCGAACCGTGTGCTTATGGGACATAAGTTCGGTACATTGTTTATTGATGAGGCTCCCCAGGCATTGGAGGCTGCATGCTGGATTCCGATATCAAAAGCAGACCGTGTTATTTTGGCGGGAGACCATTGCCAGCTTCCTCCAACTGTGAAGAGCCCTGTGGCATTGCGTGGAGGATTGGGGCATACATTGATGCAAAGCATCGTGGCAAATAAGCCACAGGCTGTCTCTCTTCTGAAAGTACAATACAGAATGAACAATGAGATAATGCGTTTTTCTTCCGACTGGTTCTATGGTGGAATGCTGCAGTCGGCTCCCGAAGTGAAATATCGTAGTATCCTGGATTTTGATACTCCTATAGAATGGGTAAATACCGAAGGTATGGACTGTAACGAGGAGTTCATAGGCGAGAATTATGGCCGTATAAACAAGCAGGAGGCTGAACTCTCTGTAGGAAAACTGAAGGAGTATATAGAGAAGATAGGACGCGAACGCTTTCTTGACGAGCGCATAGACGTGGGAGTAATTTCCCCTTATAAGGCTCAGGTACAGTATCTCAGACAGTTGATACGCAAGGATGCATGGTTCAAGCCATATCGTCAATATATTACAGTCAATACCGTGGACGGATTTCAGGGGCAGGAGCGCGATGTGATATTAATCAGCCTTGTAAGAGCTAACGAGGAAGGACAGATTGGTTTCCTGAATGACCTGAGACGAATGAATGTGGCTATTACGCGTGCAAGGATGAAACTCATTATTCTTGGGGATGTTGCAACACTGACGAAACATCCTTTCTATAAGAAGCTTTATGAGTATGTCGGAAATTTACTTTGATATGTCGTGTAAGTCGTTAATTATTAACTTGATATAGTATAGGTTGAACCTAGGGATTATAAGTCGAAAACGATGTTTTCACTTTGTAATTCACTAGGTTTTCCGTATATTTGCGGACTTATTAATCACAACTTAATTTTTATGTTTAACGACTTATTACAATCGTCTTATTTCTCTGTATTCCTGATTGTTGCCCTAGGCTTTATGC
>CALUPA010000099.1 GCA_944322395.1 uncultured Phocaeicola sp. | reverse complement strand
GAAGATGGGTAAACGTATTTTCCTTGTAGTGGAGAAAATGAACGAACTGAGACTGATTGCCAAGATGGCAAAACAGTTGAACGTACGTCCTAACATCGGTATCCGTATCAAACTGGCTTCATCTGGTAGTGGAAAATGGGAAGAAAGCGGTGGAGATGCAAGTAAGTTCGGACTGACTTCTAGTGAACTTCTTGAGGCACTTGACTTCATAGAAAAGAAAGATATGAAGGACTGTCTGAAGTTGATTCACTTCCACATTGGCAGCCAGGTGACAAAGATACGCCGTATCAAGACTGCCCTCAGAGAGGCTTCGCAGTTCTATGTCCAGCTTCATCAGTTGGGCTTCCCGGTTGAGTTTGTTGATATAGGCGGTGGATTGGGAGTCGATTATGACGGTACCCGCTCGCCTAACAGCGAAAGTAGTGTGAATTATTCTATACAGGAGTATGTGAACGACTCTATATCTATAATGGTGGATGCCAGCAACAAGAACGGTATACCTCATCCAAACATTATTACTGAGAGTGGGCGCTCGCTTACAGCACACCATTCTGTATTGATCTTCGAGGTGCTGGAAACTGCTTCTCTTCCTGCTATGGATGATGATTTCGAAGTTTCTCCGGATGATCATGAATTGGTACAGGAACTTTACGAAATATGGGATAATTTGAACCAAAGCCGTATGCTTGAAGCTTGGCACGATGCGCAGCAGATTCGTGAGGAAACTCTCGACCTATTCAGTCATGGTATTGTAGACTTGAAGACAAGAGCGCAGATTGAGAAACTTTATTGGTCTGTTACCCGTGAGATAACTCAGATAGCATCAGGACTGAAGCATGTCCCTGAAGAGTTCAGAAATATCGACAAGCTTCTTGCTGACAAGTATTTCTGTAATTTCTCTCTTTTCCAGTCGCTTCCTGATTCTTGGGCTATTGACCAGATTTTCCCTATCATGCCTATCCAGCGTCTTGATGAGAAACCTGACCGTACTGCTACACTGCAGGATATCACTTGCGACTCTGACGGTAAGATTGCCAACTTCGTTTCGTCAAGAAGCGTATCGCACGATTTGCCTGTTCATACTCTTAAGGGTAAGGAATCGTATTACATCGGCGTGTTCCTCGTAGGAGCTTATCAGGAAATTCTAGGAGATATGCACAATCTGTTTGGTGATACAAATGCGGTACACGTAACTGTAAATGAGAAGGGATACAGCATCGATCAGGTGATAGACGGTGAAACTGTGGCGGAAGTGCTTGATTATGTTCAGTACAATCCTAAGAAGCTTGTGCGTACACTCGAAACTTGGGTGACTAAGTCTGTGAAAGAAGGCCGTATCTCGCTCGAAGAAGGAAAAGAATTCCTTTCTAACTATCGTTCGGGACTTTATGGATATACTTATTTGGAATAATATGGAAAAACTTACTATTATAAAGGTAGGCGGAAAGATTGTAGAAGAACCGGATACACTTGCACGCTTGCTTGACGATTTTGCTTCAATACCTGGATATAAACTGCTGGTGCATGGTGGTGGACGTTCTGCCACTAAGGTAGCTGCGCAGCTTGGTATTGAAAGTACTATGGTGAATGGTCGCCGTGTAACAGATGCCGAGACATTGAAGGTGGTTACTATGGTTTACGGTGGATTGGTGAACAAGAATATCGTTGCCGGTCTTCAGGCAAGAGGTGTGAATGCCATCGGTCTGACTGGTGCGGATATGAATGCCATCCTTTCTGAGAAACGTCCTGTTAAGGATGTGGACTACGGCTTTGTGGGCGATGTTAAGGAAGTGAACGGAAAGATGCTTTCCACACTAATTTCTCAGGGAATAGTTCCTGTAATGGCTCCTCTTACTCACGACGGTAAGGGAAATATTCTGAATACAAATGCCGATACTATAGCCGGTGAAACAGCAAAAGGACTTGCCCCTTACTTCGATGTTACTCTGGTGTTCTGTTTCGAAAAGAAGGGTGTCCTCAGCGATGAAAATGATGATGACAGCGTAATACCTGTCATTACCCCAGAACTTTTCCGTAAATATACTGAAGAGGGGGTAATTCAGGGAGGTATGATACCAAAGTTGGAGAATTCTTTTTCAGCAATAGACAATGGAGTGAAACAGGTGATAATCAAGCAGGCTTCGGATATCAGCGATGCTTCTGCCGGAACTGTTATCAGAAATGAGTAAATTACAAAACTGGAAGTAATGACTGCTTGTCCGATTGGATAAAATAATATGGGGTGGAATATAGTTTCTGCCCCTTTTTTGAATGTTTCCTAAACATAATCTGAACGGCTTATGAACATTTTCTAAACGCTTATTGAACAGTCAGGTTTTTACTTTATTATTATTTATTTGCTGTTTAACTACTGTTTAGACGTTGTTTGTTTGGCGTTCATCAATCGTTCATTAGATTAACCTACTTACTCGTAATTATTAATTCTTAATTATTAATTTAATAAGTGGCAACAAAACGAATAATTCCGGATGATGATTTTGGTAAGATAGTGATAGGTACACGAATAAATGCCAGAAACATATCAATGCGTGTGAAGAAGGACGGGCTCTATGTAACTGTTCCTCCATTTACTAAGACAGATCGCATTATGCAGGTGGTTTCAGACTACAGGCCAAAGCTGCTCGCTTCTTTTACAAAGACGTCTCCTAAGATTATAACAGACGGATTTTCAATAGATGCTCCATGCTTTAAGCTTACAGTAGGAGTGGGAGGAATGAAATGTTTCTCCGTACGTCGTGAGGAGGAAGGGGTTATGAAGATTCTTTGTCCGCAGAGTGTAGATTTCAATTCTCCGCAGACACAGAAACTGCTTAATGCTGCCATTGTGCGTGCCATGAAGAAAAGTGCCGAAGAGTTTTTGCCGCCTTTACTGAAGTTTTGGGCAGAGAAATATGGTATGACATACCGCAAGGTAAGAATAACAGGGGCAAAGTCACGTTGGGGAAGTTGTACCTCGAGGGGAACAATCAGTCTTTCCTGTTATCTGATGTTATTGCCTGTTCATCTGATGGACTATGTTATTCTACACGAACTGGCTCATACCAGGGAAATGAACCACGGTCCTGGTTTTTGGCAACTTCTTGACAGTATGACTGATGGAAATTCCCATCAGCTAAGGACACAACTCCGAAAATTCAAGACCGATTTCTTGTAAAACTTTTCTTTGCCCATTTCATACTGTTCCATCGTTTTACGAATACTATGGCACGGATATTCTCGTCGAAAAGGAATGCTATCCACATGCCTACAAGTCCCCATCCCCAGTATATTCCAAGCATATAGCTTAGTCCTACTGAGACACTCCATTGTACGATGACACCAAGATAGAACGGGAAGTTCACATCACCGGCTGAGCGTAGTGCATTGGTGGCATATATGTTTACGGTTCTTCCTATTTCCACCAATACGTCTATCATTAATATTGTAACTCCTAACTTTATTATTTCTTCATTGTCTGTAAGCATACTGAAAATGGCATGACCGCATACGGCCCATATGCATGAGAGAACAAGTGAGACAAGAATGGATATGCGCATGACAAATTTACCAAGCAGGTATGCCGCACGTATCTTGTTTTGTCCAACAAGATGTCCTATACTTATGGCACCACCTTGTGCCATGGCTATGGCAAACAGATAAACGAACATAACAATGTTTACGGTATAGGTTCGTGTGGCTAGTGCATTGTTGCCCAGAATATTTATCAGATAGGTGATAACAACCTGTGAGAAACTGTATGACATATTTTCTCCGGCTGAAGGTATTCCTATTTTCAGGAGATTTTTAAGCTCAATCCACGGGAATGGTCTGAACAAGGCAATAGGAAATTTGGATATATGTTTTCTGAAAAGTATTACGAATAATATTACCATACTGACACCGCGTGCAATGGATGTGGAAATGGCTGCACCCTCGGCACCCATAGCAGGAAAACCAAACTTGCCGAAAATCAGTATATAGTTGCCAATGATGTTCATGATATTCACCAGAACAGTGACAAGCATAGGATATATAGCCTTGTTTGCACTACGGAGTGAAGCGGATATGGTGAGAGATATGGCTTGAAAGAAAGCGAAAGCACCTACTATCTCCATGTACCCTATACCGTATTGGAGAAGTTCAGGACGAAGCCCCATCCAGTTGAGCAGGGTTACAGCGCCGAAATGCAATATTGCACTTACCAATAATCCTACAACAAGGTTTAGCAATAATGATACTCCTACCACCTGTACCATCTTTTGTTGTAGTTTTGCTCCGAGATACTGAGAGCAAAGTACTGATGTGCCGATGTTTATAACCTCGAATATGAGGAATGCGAACATTACTATCTGGTTTACTACACCTACTGCGGCTACACTCTCGTCAGAGTATTGGCTCAGCATGATAGTGTCTATGGCTCCCAGCATCATTATCAGGAGCGTCTCTATAAAAATAGGGACTACCAGTTTGGTAAGTCCCTTTTTGATATTTGTCTGTTGAATAACTTTGTCCACTTAGCTTTTGATTTTTTCGCCTGCAAAGTTACGTGATTATTCCAATATAGCGTATTGATATATATCAAGTTATTATCAGAAACAGCTCTCTTTTATTGCATTTATTACAGCCGATGTAAATCCGTCGTGTTCTAGGCGATTTAGTCCCTTAATGGTTATGCCGCCTGGGGTAGTAACCTTTTCGATTTCAGTAGCCGGATGTGAGTCTTCATCATTAAGTAAAATCTGTGCTGCGCCAAGCATTGTCTGTGCAATCATTTTCTTTGCTTCCTTAGGCTTGAATCCAAGTTCAATGCCTGCCTGCATGGCTGCTTGAACATATTTAAGAACGTAAGCTATTCCGCATGAAGTTAGTGAAGTTCCTGCCGGGAAAAGCTTTTCTTCTATAAGAATAGCAACTCCCATTTCATTGAACAGCTTGATCATCATTTCAGTTTGCTCTTCGGAAGCATTTCTTGATGCAACGAGTGTAAGACTTTCGTTTATGGCAATTGCAGTGTTAGGAATTACACGGAATATAGGCATCTCCGGATCAACGAAATGAGCCAGATCCTCGAAGGTAAGTCCTGCTGCTACTGAAACGAGAATCTGTGGTTGGCGCAGACGTAAAGGCTTGAGCACCTCTTCCATCTTCCATGGTTTCACGGCAAGGACTACTATGTCAGCTCCATCGGCTGCTTCCTTATTGTTGTTGGTTATGTTTATGTCTGGATATTCCTCTTTCAGTTTCTCTAGTTTGGCATTGCTTGGGTTTGAAACTGTGATGCTGCTTGCATCAATATACTGTCCGTGTGCCAGGCCGCGTGCTATGGCGCCACCCATATTCCCTGCACCGATAATTGCTATTTTCATACTTGTTTTTTTTAATGACGAGTTTGCAAGTTGACAAGGCTACCATCCGGATGGAGAACCTTGTCAACTCGTAACTGAAGCCTCGTAAACTTATTTTACTACATTGTGAAGTCTTTCCAGGAATTCGTCAGCTTCTGCCATGCTCAGACAGAGAGGAGGCAACAGACGGATAACATTTGTTCCGCTTACACCTGTGAATACTTTCTGTTCGAAAAGAAGCTTGCTGCGGATTTCCTTGATAGGTTCCTCAAACTCCATTCCAATCATAAGTCCTAGTCCGCGAAGTTCTTTTATTCCTTTGAAGGATTTTAGTTCTTCCATAAGGTGTGCACCTACCTTTGCTGCGTTTTCAATAAGGTTTTCTTCCTTCATTACATCAAGCACAGCTATTGCAGCGGCACATCCCAGATGGTTACCTCCGAAAGTGGTACCAAGCTGTCCGTATACCGGAGTGAACTTAGGGCTGATAAGTACGGCTGCCATAGGGAATCCGTTTGCAATACCTTTTGCAACTGTAATCATATCCGGCTTGATATCCATATACTGGTGAGCGAAGAATTTACCGCTTCTTCCGTAGCCTGACTGTATCTCGTCAAGGATAAGTACTGTGTTTGTCTCATCACATGCACGGCGCAGTGCTTTCATGAACTCTGTGTTTGGCACCTGAATACCGCCCACACCCTGTATACCTTCGATGATAACTGCGCATACATCACCTTTTGAAAGTTCAGCCTTTACAGCTTCTGTATCATTAAGAGGAAGATATGTTACATGTCCGTTGTCGTTTATCGGAGCAATGATTTTAGGATTGTTTGTCACTTCCACAGCCAGTGAAGTACGTCCGTGGAAAGCTTTTGCAAAAGAAATAACTCTGGTGCGTCCGTTATAGAATGAAGCCAGTTTCAATGCATTTTCGTTGGCTTCGGCACCTGAGTTGATAAGAAACAGCTGGTAATCATCGTAACCACACATAGCTCCAAGCTTTTCGGCAAGGTCTTTCTGTAGTGTGTTGATTACCGAGTTTGAATAGAAGCCCAATTTTGCAACCTGACTGCTTACAGCTTCTACATAATGCGGATGGGCATGTCCTATTGATATTACTGCATGTCCTCCGTACAGGTCAAGATATTCATTGCCTTTCGCGTCCCACACGTGACAGCCTTTACCTTTCACGATGTTTACGTCGAAAAGCGGATATACGTCGAAGAGGGTCATAATCTAATTAAGAATTAATAATTAATAATTAAGACTGAGAGTTTAATCAATTAAGAATTAAAAATTAATAATTATGAGTTTAATCCTTAATAATTATTGAGTCCACTTTAAAAATTACATTTTTCAGTTTTGCCATCCTTTAGTGTCTGTTATGGAAAAGACTTTTTGTAATGGACTCATGAGCAATTTTTAATTATTTATTAACTAAAACGCACTTGGCTTAAGTCTCAGTCCGACAGTTTCTTCAAGGTTGAACATCAGGTTCATATTATGCACAGCCTGACCGCTTGCGCCTTTCAGAAGATTGTCGATACATGATATGATGAGCAGCTTGTCGCCATGTTTCTCCAGATGGAGCAGACATTTATTTGTGTTGACCACCTGCTTCAGGTCAATGTTCTTATCGACTATATGTACGAAAGAATCTTCTGCATAATAATCTTCATACATCTTTACCAATTCTGCAAGTTCCACTTTAGTCTTTACCACTATAGTAGCGAAGATACCTCGTGCGAAGTCGCCACGGTAAGGAATGAAATCTATATCAGAATCGAAACTGTTCTGAAGCTGGCAGAGTGACTGTTTGATTTCAGGAACATGCTGATGCTGGAATGGCTTGTAGATACTCATGTTGTTGTTACGCCAGCTGAAGTGGCTTGTAGCGCCCGGCTTTACTCCGGCACCTGTACTACCTGTGATGGCATTAACCATTACGTCGCCGTTGAGAAGCAGGTTTTTTGCCAAAGGCAGAAGTCCCAACTGAATGCAAGTGGCAAAACATCCCGGATTGGCTACATGCTTGCTATGGCAGATAGTGCGTCTGTTCAGTTCCGGTAATCCGTAGATGAAATCATGGTCGTCGCTCTTTATACGATAATCCATAGACAGGTCGATAATCTTCAAGTCATCAGGTACGTTGTGGCTATCCATGAACTTCTTTGTATCGCCGTGAGCTGTACAGAAGAAGAGGACGTCTATCTTGTCTAATGGGAGTTCGTCTGTAAATGTAAGTTCAGTCTCGCCGTACAGTCCTTCGTGAACATCTGTAATCTTGTTTCCGGCATTGCTGGAACTGTTGATAAATACTATCTCTACTTCAGGATGGTTGATAAGCAGACGAATAAGTTCGCCTGCCGTATATCCTGCACCACCTATAATTCCTACTTTTATCATACGTCCGCTTCGTCTTTATGGTTAGCATAATAAGCTCTGAGCGGAGTAGAAAGAACCTTGATGAATCCTTTTGCATCGTCGGCAGTCCAGCCTTTCTGCATTTCACCATATTCACCGAATTTGTTCTTTACGAGGTCATCCTTAGAATCAACACCTACTGTTGAGAAGCAGTAAGGACGTAATTCCAGAATAACTGTACCGTTTACGTTACGCTGGCTTTCTGTAAGCATAGCTTCGATGTCGCGCATAACAGGTTCCAGATACTGGCTTTCGTGAAGGAACATACCATACCAGTTGGCAACCTGGTCTTTCCAGTACTGCTGCCATTTGCTCAAAGTATATTTTTCGAGGAACTTGTGTGCTCCGATGATAAGCATAGGAGCTGCAGCTTCGAATCCTACACGTCCCTTGATACCGATAATTGTATCACCTACATGCATATCGCGACCGATACCGTAAGCAGCACCGATTTCTTCTATCTTCTGGATAGCCTTAATCTTGTCATCGAATTTCTCGCCGTTTACAGCGCAGATTTCACCTTTCTTGAATTCAAGTCTAAGCTCTTCCGAACCTGTCTTTTCTACCTGTTTCAGATATGCACTTTCAGGCAACCCCTGAGTAGAATCCAAAATTTCTCCACCACAGATAGAAGTTCCCCAAATACCTACGTTGTAAGAATATTTCAGTTTTGTGAAGTCAGCTTCGAAACCATGCTCTTTCAGGTAGTTGATTTCATATTCACGACTCAAAGCCATGTCGCGTGTAAGAGTGATGATTTCCACACCCGGAGCCATTACTAGGAAAGTCATGTCGAAACGAACCTGGTCGTTACCGGCTCCTGTTGAACCGTGTGCTATGGCATGTGCTCCGATTTCGTTTGCATAACGTGCTATGGCCAATGCCTGGAAGATACGTTCCGAACTTACTGAAATAGGGTAGGTTCCGTTACGGAGTACGTTTCCGAAAACCATATATTTCAAACTCTTTTCGTAGTATTCTTGAGTAACGTCAAGAGTTACATATTTTACAGCTCCAAGTTTGTATGCATTTTCTTCATTCTGTTTCAATTGTTCTGGGCTGAAACCACCTGTGTTGGCACATGCAGCATATACTTCATATCCTTTTTCTTTAGCCAGATACATTACAGTGAACGATGTGTCAAGACCACCGCTGAATGCTACAACTACTTTTTTCTTTTCCATATATGTATAAGTTTTTTAAGTTCTTTGATTTTAAAAATTATTTACTTTGTCATCCTGATGCAATGCAGGATCGTACAACATAGCTGTACAGATACAGAATTTTCTGTTTTTTGCCATCAGAATTTCGTGGTTAATGCAACCTTCACATCCTTTCCAGAAAGCTTCATCGTCAGTAAGTTCGTTGAATGTCACAGGAACATATCCGAGTTCTGTATTCATTTTCATTACTGCTGCTCCAGATGTAAGACTGAATATTTTTGCTTTAGGCCATCGAAGTCTTGCCAGAGTAAATGAAGCATGTTTAATCCTTTTTGCAAGTCCGAGTCCACGATATTTGGGGTGAACTATGAGTCCTGATGTGGCTACATATTGCTTATTCCCCCACGATTCGATATAGGTAAATCCTGCCAAATCATCCCCACACAGTGCAATTATAGCTTTACCTTCTTTCATTTTTGTGGCTACATATTCATGAGTACGTTCAGCAATACCAGTTCCGCGTACTTTTGCAGCCTCTCTTATGGTGTCCAGTATATAATCCACGTATTTCTCATGTGAAGCATCTGCCACCATTACATCTATTTGTTTTTCCTTTTCCATCGTTTTTATATCTTGTTTCCTTCAGCTTTTATTTCAATTTATATTTGGAATTATTTGTCTAAGGGTATTCATAACATCTTGTCGTGAATAGCCTTCCCTGATTACTAGCATAATAGTGTCATCTCCTGCAATGGTACCTATGATCTCTGTAAAGTTGTGGTCATCTATATCATATGCCAAACTGCTTGCGTATCCAGGTCTTGTTTTGATAACAGCTATATTGCCTGAGAATTCTATTGCTATAAATCCGTTATGGCGCATCATTTCCGTAGCTCCCGGGGGATTTGTCATACGCTTGTACATAGTGTTGTTAGGGAGTACGTACACATAATTGCCGTTCATACTGGCAGCCTTCGCCACTTTCAGTTGTTTCAAGTCTCTGGACAGTGTGGCTTGTGTCAAACTGAACCCCTCTTTTGTCAGTTCGCGCAAAAGTTCATCCTGACTTCCTATTTCTTTTACGGAGATAATCATTTTTATGGCATCAAGCCTTGTGTTCTTGCTCTTCATTGTATAATTATTCTATATTGAGCGCAAATATACAGCTATTTATTTAAAATCATGCATAAATACGAACTTTTTTATAGTTTTATTCGTAAAAAATGTGAAAAACATGCATAAATAATCATTTATGCATTGCGCATATGAGTTTTTTGTAACTTTGTGACATATAAGTGCGACAAGAAGTCGTACAAGTAATTGTTCAGCATAATGTCTGAACCTGTTGTTCCGTCAACAGTAGCCTA
>CALUPA010000098.1 GCA_944322395.1 uncultured Phocaeicola sp. | reverse complement strand
GGTTTGATTGTATTCACTGCCGCAAAGCTACAACCAAACCTCAAAGTGTAAAAGGTGCATTTCTTCGAATGCTTACCAATAAGGTTCATACTGTTGGAAAGATCCATGGTGACCTCCTTTACCATGAAACGCAGATTTTCGGGAATAAGTTTCAGCGTATCAATGACATCCTGTGCCTTTACGCCTTTTATCAGGGCAACCAGACTCCCTTTTCCGCCGCGGGCTTGCGGGTTGGATAATATGATATAAAGCTCTCCCTCACTTATGGCCGTCTCGTCTATACAGAGCCTCTTGCCGATATTCTTGGGGAAGACAAGCCACTCATCAGCGTGAGAGAGCTCATTCCACTGGCGATAACCGCTTAAAACCTCCTTGTATTGCTTTTCAAAAGTACTTCCGTTTATATGATAATAGGAATCAAGCGAACGGGAGGTCGTAGGCTTCGTCTCCATACACTTCTTTTAAAAAAGCCGCAAACTCTTTTGAGTAGCGGGTATTCTCTGATTTGATATCATCATAGGGAAGAGTGAAGCACTTGCCGGTATACAGATCCAGCCAGCGGCGACGCGCACTATCAGATTGACTGCCTTGTCGCGGATGGGAAAGTCCCGTACTGTCACAAGAGACAGAAAGCCTTTGAATTCTATATTGGGATTACTCTGACTGTCAGATGGTATCTTCTCATCCAGATGGATGAAAATAGCATCATCCGTACTTTCTACTTTTACGAGTGTAAATCTTGATAAGATATTTGAAGAAAGCATTAAGCTTAACAGTGATAAAAATGCATTATTTTACATAATGCAAATATAGTAAATTATTAAACTTCCACACTAAAAATCGGGTGAGCCTGATTTGATCCCCAAAAACGTGACAAAAACTATATAAAAAAGGCATCCAAGAAATTTACTTTCTTAAATGCCTCATATTCTATTTTTTATTGTAGCGGGAACCGGGATTGAACCGGTGACCTCATGATTATGAATCATGCGCTCTAACCAGCTGAGCTATCCCGCCATTATTTCTCGATTGCGGGTGCAAAGGTATAGTTATTTTTTTAAGTATGCAAATTTTCTACTTATTTTTTTCAAAGAAAAAACAGTTGACATCCCCAATATATGTTTATTACTTGAAAAATCAGCTTATTGCACAACATCTAATATATATGTTTTATAATATAAGAAATCATATATCAATAATCAAAAAAAATACTTTAATTTGCGAACAAATAAAAAATAGTTAACAAAAGAAAAACACTAAACGAAGAAATGAAAAGAAAAGTAAAAATAGAATATCCTCTTAATCCAACATCAGGTATTATAATTTGGAATGCAATTAGTACACCTGCAGGACTTGAAAGATGGTTCGCTGATAAAGTTACCAGAAATGGGAAAATATTTACATTTCAATGGGGAAAAACAGAAAAAAGAGAAGCTGAAATAATTAACACACGTTCTGAAATATTCGTCAGATTCCACTGGAAAGACGATGAAGAATCAAAATCATATTTTGAACTAAAAATTCTGTATAACGAGTTAACTTCAGATCACATTCTAGAAGTTACAGATTTTACAACTCCTGAAGATGAAGAAGATACAATTAATTTATGGAATTCTCAGATAGATGTATTAAGGCGTGTATTCGGTGTATGAACAGTATATGATTAAAAATATAAAAAACATTATACCCCTATCCATATTTTATGCTATTTTTGCAACATAAAAATACAAGATGGGAATATTACGTATAAAAAAATTAGATATATTCGTTCTAAAGAGTTTCATGTTACTCTTTGCCGGAACATTTTTCATATGCTTATTTATCTTCATGATGCAATTTTTATGGAGATATGTAGATGAATTGGTTGGAAAAGGACTTGAATTTGATATACTCGCACAGTTCTTTATTCTTTCTGCACTTACACTAATTCCAATTTCATTACCTCTTGCCATACTATTAGCAGCTTTAATGACATTTGGTAACTTTGGAGAAAGATACGAATTGTTATCCATGAAGGCAGCAGGTATTCCATTATTACGTATAATGAGACCTATTGCTTTATTATCTATCATACTTGCTTTTACATCATTCTATTTTCAAAATGTTGTAGGTCCTAAAGCTCAAAAACAGCTTTGGACACTATTGGTTTCGTTAAAGCAAAAATCCCCAGAAGTTGATATACCTGAAAAAGTTTTTTATTCAGATATAGAAGGATATAACATATACGTAAATAAAAAAGATAGAGACACTGGTATCCTACAAGATATCTTAATATATAATTTCTCTGATGGTTTTGAAAATGCCCGTATTATATGGGCTAATGAAGGAAAACTTGAACTTACGGCAGATAAAAAACACCTATATCTTCATCTTTATAATGGAGAACTATTTGAAAATCTAAAATCACAGAACATTGATTCTAAAAATGTTCCATACAGAAGAGAAACATTCAGCGAGAAACATACTCTTATAGATTTTGATGCAGAATTCAACATGGTCGACGGCAGCTTCCTTAACAGAAGATCTGACATAAAAAACATGATTGAAATAACTGAAACTATAGACTCACTCAAAGTATATACCGACAGTGTAGGCATAGCTATGTATAATGAAATTATGTCATCAACCTATAAGAAAGAAGAGATCAGTAAAGCTGACTCAGCAAAAATGAGTAAACAGAATCTCACACTAATCAATACAGACAGCATATTCAGATCAATGAGTTCTGATGACAAATTGAAAACATTGTCTACTACAGAAAGAAGACTATCGTCACTCAGTTCAGATTGGAGTATGAAGTCATTCGTCACACAAGACAATGATAAAAGTATCCGAACACATAGATCAGACTGGCATAAAAAAATCACATTATCATTTGCTTGTGTCTTTTTCTTTTTCATCGGAGCGCCATTAGGAGCTATAATACGAAAAGGAGGATTAGGTATGCCAGTAGTAATATCTGTGCTTATTTTTATACTTTACTATATTATAGATTCAGGAGCAACGCGTGTGGCAAAAAGCGGTGAAATGAATATAATTCTTGGGACATGGATGAGTAGCCTTGTTTTGGCTCCAATGGGAATATTCCTTACATATAAATCTAATAAAGACTCAGTAGTATTTAATATAGATCTATATAAAGCATTTTTTAGAAAAATATTTGGTTTAAGACAATCCAGACATATATTCAGAAAAGAAGTAATAATATATAGTCCTAACTACGAAAAAGCATGTGAAAGTCTTGATATAATATGTAAAGAATGTGATAGTTATGCCAATACACACAAGTTGCTAGGTCCTCCTAATTATTTCAAAGTATTTACTAATCATACACATGATGATCACATAAAAGAAATAAGCCTACAAATAGAAAGTGTAATAGAAGAACTATCAAACTCAAAAGATGCAATAGTATTAAACAATTTGAATAACTATCCGTTTTTATTTACTAAAGCGCATAAGAGTGTTTCAGACAATATTTGGTTAAATATAATTCTTGGATTTGTTTTCCCTATAGGAATTATCATTTGGCTAAACATATGGAGACATAGAGTTATACTTGATAAAGACTTAAAGAATATAATTAAAACCAGCAAAGACATACAAGAGAGAATTAGAACAAACATATTACAATAGCAATAAACATTATGGACAAAATTAAACTGAACACAATTGAAGAAGCAATAGAAGATTTTCGTAAGGGCGAAATCGTTATAGTTGTTGACGATGAAGACCGCGAGAACGAAGGCGATATGATAGTTGCAGCAGAACTTATCACACCTGAAAAAGTAAACTTCATGCTAAAACACGCCAGAGGTGTGCTTTGTGCTCCTATAACCATATCAAGATGCGATGAATTAGACTTGCCAAGACAAGTTTCAAACAATACTTCAATACTAGGCACTCCTTTCACTGTTACAATAGACAAACTAGAAGGATGTACAACCGGAGTCTCTGCTGCAGATAGAGCGGCTACAATAAAAGCCCTTGCAGATCCAAACTCAAAACCGGAGACATTTGGACGTCCAGGACATATTAACCCATTATACGCACAAGACAAAGGTGTGCTTCGCAGAGCAGGTCACACAGAAGCCTCAATTGATTTAGCCCGTTTAGCCGGATTATATCCAGCAGCAGCACTAATGGAAGTTATGAATGAAGACGGAACTATGTCACGTCTGCCTGAATTAAGGAAAATGGCTGATGAATTCGGTTTCAAGCTTATCTCCATTGCTGATTTGATTGCATATCGTTTGAAACAGGAATCATTAGTAGAAAAAGGAGTAGAAGTAGATATGCCAACAGAGCACGGACACTTCAGATTAATACCTTTCCGTCAGAAGAGCAATGGTCTTGAGCATGTGGCACTTATAAAAGGTGAATTTACTTCTAATGAACCTGTATTAGTAAGAGTTCACTCATCTTGTGCAACTGGTGATATTTTCGGTTCAATGAGATGCGACTGCGGTGAACAGCTCCATAAAGCAATGGAACTTATTGACAAGGAAGGTAAAGGTGCCATAATATATCTTAATCAGGAAGGAAGAGGTATAGGACTTATGGAAAAAATGAAAGCCTATAAACTCCAGGAAGAAGGAATGGATACAGTGGATGCTAATATATGTTTGGGACACCAAGCAGATGAACGCGACTACGGTGTTGGGGCACAAATTTTAAGAGAAATCGGTATTACTAAAATGCGTTTACTCACAAACAACCCGGTAAAAAGAGTTGGCCTGGAAGCATATGGACTTGAAATTGTTGAGAATGTATCTATTGAAGTAACACCTAACAAATTCAATGAAAAGTATTTGCATACCAAAAAAGAACGTATGGGCCACACACTTCATTTCAGCAAATAAACTAATATTAAAAAGAATATGAATATACTAGAAAGCAAGAATCTCGTAAAAGATTCATACAGTTCAAAGGTTGCACAAAACGCATTAATGCGCAGTGTTTACACATGGATGACTCTGGCACTTGCAATTACAGGGCTTACAGCTATGTATATGGCAAAATCTATGACAATCCTAAACATATTGCAGCAAAACTCAATGATGTTTTGGGGAATACTTATAGCAGAAGTTGTACTGGTAATGTACATGACTGCCAGAATAAATAAAATAAGCTTCACAACAGCTACTTTATTATTCATAGCTTATTCCATACTAAACGGAATGACGTTGTCCATTCTGTTTTTAGTATATACAATGAGTTCCATAGCTACAACATTCTTTGTCACTGCAGGAACATTCGGAGCAATGGCAATATTCGGCTATGTAACCAAAAAAGATCTTACACGTATCGGCAACTTGTGTATAATGGGAGTGATAGGTATTATCATTGCATCGGTAGTTAATATGTTTTTACATAATTCTATGATGGATATGGTAATCTCATACGTTGGGGTACTACTTTTTGTAGGTCTTACAGCTTATGACGCCCAGAAAATCAAGCATCTTCTTAGTGGTGATGATATAGAAGTAAACGAGTCCACACAAAAAATTGCACTGTTGGGTGCACTTACATTATATCTGGACTTCATAAATCTATTCATTTACCTTCTTAGAATTTTAGGAGACAGAAAGTAAATAAAATGCCGCTATATGCGGCATTTTTTCATTTTAAAAATTATTTCTTTTGCTTATATCATCAGAAATAGCTTATTTTGCAAAATAATTCAACATTTAAACAAGGACTATACAATGAACCAACTTTCAGATCGTTTGAACAGCCTGTCGCCATCGGCTACATTGGCTATGTCGCAAAAGAGTAGCGAATTAAAAGCTCAAGGTATTGACGTAATCAATCTTAGTGTAGGTGAACCTGACTTCAATACACCTGACCACATCAAAGAAGCAGCTAAAAAGGCTATTGATGACAACTTCTCACGTTACTCACCTGTACCGGGCTATCCTGCTCTTCGCAATGCTATCGTTGAAAAACTGAAAAAAGAAAACGGACTTGAATATTCAGCAGCACAGATTAGCTGTGCAAATGGTGCTAAACAGTCTGTTTGCAACGTAATAATGGCTCTTATCAACAAGGGAGATGAGGTTATCGTTCCAGCTCCATATTGGGTTAGTTATCCTGAAATGGTAAAATTGGCAGAAGGTACTCCAGTTATTGTAAGTGCGGGCATAGAGCAAGATTTCAAAATTACTCCAGAACAGCTTGAGGCTACAATCACTCCAAACACACGTGCCCTCATTCTTTGCTCTCCTTCTAACCCTACAGGTTCTGTTTATACTAAAGAAGAATTGGCTGGATTGGCATCTGTAATTGCAAAACATGAGCGTGTAATCGTAATTGCTGATGAAATATACGAACACATCAATTATATAGGTAAGCATGAAAGCATCGCACAGTTCGCAGAAATCAAGGACCGTGTAGTTATCGTAAATGGAGTTTCTAAAGCTTATGCCATGACAGGATGGCGTATTGGTTTCATCGCTGGTCCAGAATGGATTGTAAAAGGTGTAAACAAACTTCAGGGACAATACACATCAGGTCCATGTTCTGTTTCACAAAAAGCTGCTGAAGCTGCTTATACAGGAACACAAGAGCCTGTAGAAGAAATGCGTAAAGCTTTTGAACGTCGTCGCGACCTTATCGTTAAATTAGCAAAAGAAATCCCAGGTTTCGAAGTTAACGTTCCACAAGGAGCATTCTATCTGTTCCCAAAATGTGATTCATTCTTCGGCAAGAAAGACGGCGACAGAGTAATAAATAACTCTGATGATTTGGCTATGTATCTTCTTGAAGTAGGTCATGTTGCATGCGTTGGTGGAGCATCATTCGGTGCACCTGAATGCATCCGTATGAGCTATGCTACTTCTGACGAAAACATTGTAGAATCAATGCGAAGAATCAAAGAGACATTAGCTCGTTTGAAGTAATTTAAATATTATATTAAGCAATAGGCTGTTTCAGAATAAAATCTGTGACAGCCTTTTTTTATTGTAATCAAAACAATACGCCATGACTATACAAAAAAAGGCCACTTCCATCGAAGCAGCCTTAAATCGTTGTCATAAATTTGACGACTGGATATTATCCCTGATGAATAGCTTCAGAAGGACAAACATCAGCGCAAGTACCACATTCTGTACAAGCAATTACGTAAGCCATTGTTGTAAAAAAATTAAGTTATTATTAGTACTAATTGTTTATGCAAAGTTAGTATTTTTACCCATATTTGTAACATCCACTTTGCAGAAAGTGGATAATTTGTACATTGTCTAAATAAAATCACTTCATTATCGCCTGATATATTGCCTGTTGTATTGCAGGACGTATTTTCAGTTTCATCAAGTTTTTTCTGTCACACGGATTTGGATAAATCCTGTTACATAGGAAAACAAAAACCAAATCATTGTCAGGATCAGCCCATGCGCAAGTTCCAGTAAAACCGGTATGACCGAAAACTGAAGAGGGTGTTTCAGGCGCACAATATCCTTTTTCCGGTTCATCTGCATCTGGCTTGTCGAAACCAAGTCCACGCCTGCTGTTCTTCGACTTCATGGTAATGAAAAGTTCACATGTAGCACGCGAAAGATATCTGCGGTCTCCCATTACACCTTTATCAAGAAGCATCTGGTAAATAGTTGCAACTTCACGGGCTGTAGAAAACAAGCCAGCATTTCCAGATACTCCTCCAAGCATTGCCGCAGCTTCGTCATGAACATAACCATGCACAGGACCTTTTCTCAAAAAATCTTCTTCTACTGTAGGGACTATCTCATCTTTATCATACCTCTGCAGAGGATTATATAATGTATGTACCAGTCCCATCGGTCTATAAAAATTCTCTTCAAGAAACTCATCCATTGACATTCCGGAAATATTTTCTACGGCTTCTTTTAGAAGTATAAAATTCAAGCAACTATACCTGTACGAATGTCCCTTAAGACTAGCTTCTGCTATTTCCTGTAAAACTACATTCTTGAATTCAGGGTTTACATAGAGGTTATCTGACATTTTTAATGTATACCCCACTGTATCTTTGTCTGATATCCATTCAGGAAGAAATTCATAGTTAGTACATATATACAGAGCGTTCCCAATTTTCACTTTATGATTAGAGTCTCTATATTTTTTATACATCCCGCCCTTACAACTCTTCTGGTCTATAGCCTTTTTGTAGAAAGGCAAATACGCCGGTAAGCCTGACTCATGATACAATAACTGTTGTATAGTAATATTCTGTTTGTCTGTAGATTTTAGAACTGGAACATAATCAGAAATTTTATCAGTTAGGTTAATCCTACCTTCATCATAAAGTTTCATTACAGCCAGCAAAGTAGCAGTAGTCTTCGTAAGCGAAGCCAAATCGTATAAATCGTTCTCTCTCACTTCCCTATCAGACCCATAAGTATGCGTTCCAAAACACTTATTATAAATCTGATATCCATTTTTCCATACCAATACATGACATCCAGGATAAGCACCCTGTTCAATACCATATTTTGCTATACTGTCAATACGAGCCAGGATTTTAGAATTCATTCCAAATTCTTCAGGCTTATATTTTCTTGGTCTGTCAGGATCAACTACCACACCTGCCCCCTCTTTATATTCATCATTTAAATCGACAGACAGACGTCCGTCAACCTTTTGATTTCCAAGCAACACGTCTGCAACAAACTCCTGAGTATATTTTTCATCCGAATGTGCCAATATCACAGCTGACGATTGCGCAACAACCTGCTCAAGTTTTTGAAGAACATTTTGCGAATTAAAACAAACCAATATCGTAGGTTTACCTTTGGCTAGTTCTGCCAAAACATTTCTATACTTTTCCACTTTTGATGTATACACAGCAACTATAACCCTCTGTGCCGGAGTAATCTTCTTTTTTAAATACTCAAGAGAATCAAGATTAGCATGCAGCCATGTAACAGGATAAGTCTTGTTTATCTTATTAAAGAAAGGATACGTTTCCGACAATGTAGCCGAAACATTCAACAAAACGGTTCCTGAAAGTGATAAATCAAGAGGTAACATTTCGTCTGAATCTTTTACTACTGTTACAGCAGATTTCTTCACACGTTTCATCAAGTCATCAGTGTATGCCCTGTTTATACGTGACATAATTCCTTTTTTTTCTATCGAAGGACGTTTGTATAGACCAAAAGCATATTTATATGTCAATACTTTACGACACTTTTCGTCTATCTCTTCTTCTGTGATTTTACCATCCTTCACTGCTTTCAGAACCCCATCCAGCTCTCGTTTCAGATTTCTTGGCGCAAGTACCATATCATTTCCTGCCGCCAAAGCTTGTGCAGATACATACGGATTATTAGAAATTCCCTTCATCTCAAGCGCATCAGTAAATACCAAACCTTTAAAGCCTAATTCATTTTTCAGCAAATCGGTTACTATAACATGAGAAATTGAAGCTGCCTTATCATCAAACGTAGGGATATTAAGATGCCCAACCATTACCCCCCCCACTCCATCTTCTATAGCTTTCTGGAATGGATATAGTTCAATACTGTCCAATCTAGCTATGTTAAAAGGCAATACCGGCAATGATTTATGAGAATCGACTTCGGTATCTCCATGCCCTGGAAAATGTTTGCAAACAGCCAATACACCTCCATCCTCAAGACCCTTTGAATAGGCCATTACTTTTCTGGCAACCAGTTCCCTATCACTACCAAAAGAACGTGTATTTATCACCGGATTCTTTGGATTATTATCTATATCTGCTACAGGAGCAAAATTCACATGCACACCTATTTCCCTTAACTGTCTAGCAACTTCCTTTCCATATTCATAAATCAATGTATCATTCTGTATACATCCCATTACTCTATTTCTAGGAAATGAAGGAGTACCTTTCAATCGCATTGCCAACCCCCATTCACCGTCAAAAGTTATAAGCAAAGGTATATCGGCCATGCTTTGAGCATAATTTGTCAATTCTACCTGTTTTTCAACTTCACCACCAGAGAATAGCAAGCCCCCTACTCCATATTCCTTTACGGCAGCAGAAATGTTCTGTTTGTTTTGTTGTGTAGTATATGGAGCAACGGTATGTATAAACAACTGCCCGATTTTCTGTTTCAAAGTCAATGTTTTTAACTTTGAATTAACCCAATTATTACATTCAGCATCATTACTTACATTTCTGTATATAAAATTCGTTTGTGCATCAATGCATAACGATAATGATATCAGCATACATGCCAATAAAATTCTCTTCATATTCTGTGCAATATTAGTGACTATATATTAACGCGAAATTAAATAAAAAACATCAACCATACAAGAAAAGGGACAAAGTATGAAAAAAAAGGGACAAAGAGTTTGCTATGTGACAGAAAAGAAGTACCTTTGCACCGCTTTCGCGCAATCGCTGTCATGAAGAGTTACTTGATATGTTGCGTTGTAACGA
>CALUPA010000097.1 GCA_944322395.1 uncultured Phocaeicola sp. | reverse complement strand
ATGTAAAACTTACAAAGGAATATAAGGAGCTGGGCGACATCATGAATGCACGCAAGGAATACCTGCAGTGCATCAATGGTCTGGAAGAGGCTAAAATGATGATGAACGAAAGCGATCCTGAAATGAAGGAAATGGCCCGCGAAGAGGCTGCTGCCTGCGAGGCACGCATTCCGGAACTGGAAGAGGAAATCAAACTTCTGCTTGTTCCTGCCGACCCTCAGGACGACCGCAATGCGATTCTTGAAATCCGCGGCGGTACTGGTGGTGACGAGGCTGCTATCTTTGCCGGCGACCTGTTCCGCATGTATTCTAAATACTGCGAAACAAAGGGCTGGCGACTTGAAGTATCAAGTGCTAACGAAGGTGCAGCTGGCGGTTTCAAGGAAATAATCTGCTCCGTAACGGGAGAAAAGGTTTACGGAACTCTGAAATACGAATCGGGAGTACACCGCGTGCAGCGAGTACCTGCCACTGAGACTCAGGGGCGTGTACACACATCGGCTGCATCGGTAGCCGTACTGCCTGAAGCTGAACCATTCGATGTGGAAATCAATGAAGGCGAAATAAAATGGGATACATTCCGAAGCGGAGGTGCCGGAGGACAGAACGTAAACAAGGTGGAATCCGGAGTTCGCCTGCGCTATAACTGGAAAAATCCTAACACCGGAGTTGTGGAGGAAATCCTTATCGAATGTACCGAAACACGCGACCAGCCAAAGAACAAGGAACGTGCTCTCGCGCGCCTGCGTACATTTATATACGATAAGGAGCATCAGAAATACATCGACGATATAGCTTCGAAGCGTAAGACTATGGTCAGCACCGGAGACCGTTCGGCTAAAATCCGTACTTACAACTATCCTCAGGGACGTATCACAGACCACCGCATAAACTATACAATCTATAACCTCGGCGCATTTATGGACGGCGATATCCAGGACTGTATAGACCATTTGATCGTGGCTGAAAATGCTGAAAGACTGAAGGAAAGCGAACTTTAAACAAAGCTTAAAAAAAATCTCAAAAACTACGTGATATGAACAAACAACAGTTATTCGAAAACATCAAGAAGAAACAGTCATTCCTCTGTGTGGGACTTGACACTGACATCAAGAAAATTCCTGAACACCTTCTGAAAGAAGAAGACCCTATATTCGCCTTCAACAAGGCTATCATCGACGCTACAGCTCCTTACTGTATCGCTTACAAACCAAACCTTGCTTTCTATGAAAGCATGGGTGTGAAGGGCTGGATTGCATTCGAAAAGACAGTAGAATATATCAAAACCAACTATCCTGACCAGTTCATCATAGCCGACGCCAAACGTGGTGACATCGGTAATACTTCGGCTATGTATGCACGTACATTCTTCGAAGAACTGAACATCGACTCAGTAACTGTAGCTCCATATATGGGCGAAGACAGTGTTACTCCGTTCCTTACTTACGAAGGCAAATGGGTTATCCTCCTTGCACTTACTTCAAACAAAGGTTCACACGACTTCCAGCTTACTGCTGACACTGAAGGCGAACGTCTTTTCGAAAAAGTGTTGCGCAAGAGCCAGGAATGGGCTAACGACGAAAACATGATGTACGTAGTTGGTGCTACTCAGGGACGTATGTTCGAAGACATCCGTAAGATTGTTCCTAACCACTTCCTTCTTGTTCCAGGCGTTGGAGCACAAGGTGGCTCACTGGAAGAAGTATGCAAGTACGGTATGACTAAGGAATGCGGACTTATTGTAAATTCAAGCCGTGCAATCATCTATGCCGACAAGACTGAGAACTTCGCAAAAGTGGCAGGTGAAGAAGCACAGAAAGTACAACAACAGATGTCTGAACAACTAAAAGCTATCGTCTGATATCTTAAACAAAAAGACAGATTAAACGTTTCTTAAATTTAGCTGAAATATATGTTTCGATACTATTAGATATTTATTAGAAGACATTGAATGAATTTCTATGATAATAACATAAAGCAAAATAAAAGTATCGGCAAAACATATCAAATATAGAAAATTTAATCCTTATAAATTATCATAATAAAAACAGTTATATCCTCCTTAAATAGGTTGATATAACTGTTTTTTTGTTGAAATTGATGCATTTATGTAAGTAAGTATGCAAATAATTTGCTTTTTTCTCTGATATATAAAAAAAAAACACGTAATTTGCATAAACAAGTAATTGAATATACTTTACTTTTATTAAGGGTAAGAAAACTATAAACCAAAACCAAAGGAACAAAAGATAATAGTTATGGAGTTCTCAGCTAAACAAATTGCAGAATTTATCCAAGGAATTATTGTAGGTGACGAAAATGCCACAGTACATACATTCGCAAAAATAGAAGAAGGTGTACCGGGTGCATTGTCGTTTCTGGCAAACCCCAAATATACCAATTTCATATACGAAACAAAGTCGTCAATTGTGTTGGTGAACAAAGACTTTACACCTGAACATGAAATAAAGGCAACACTTATAAAAGTAGACAACGCATATGAAAGTCTGGCCAAGCTCATGTCTCTTTATGAAATGAGCCAACCTAAGAAAACCGGTATAGACCCACTAGCCTCAATCTCGGATAAAGCAAAAATTGGAAATGGCTGTTACGTAGGTCCTTTTGCCTGCATTGAAGAGGGTGCGGTAATAGGAGACAATGTTTACATTCATCCGCACGTTACAGTAGGAAGCAATGTAAAAATAGGAAATAACTGTATTTTATATCCTCATGTTACGGTTTACCATGATTGCCGAATTGGTAATAATTGTATTATGCATGCAGGTTCAGTAATAGGTGCAGACGGTTTTGGGTTTGCTCCATCTCCTGAAGGATACGAAAAGATTCCGCAAATTGGAATTGTAATCATGGAAGACGATGTGGAAATAGGAGCCAACACATGTATAGACCGCGCCACTATGGGAGCTACCATAATCCATAAAGGAGTAAAACTTGATAATTTAGTTCAGATTGCCCATAATGTAGAAGTAGGAAGCAACACAGTAATGGCATCTCAAGTGGGCATAGCAGGTTCGGCTAAGATAGGAGAATGGTGCATGTTTGGTGGACAGGTTGGAGTAGCCGGCCATATCAGAGTAGGAAACAAAGTAACCGTAGGAGCGCAATCAGGTATCCCTGGAAACACCAAGTCTGATATAGCAATTATGGGGTATCCGGCTATAGACCACAAGCAGTTTGCACGCTCGGCTATAATATACAAAAAATTGCCTGACATGTATGCAGAACTTGGCAAATTACAGAGAGAAATAGAAGAATTGAAAAAACAAATAAACAAATAAACACCCATGTTGAAACAACAGACTTTAAAAGGTAGCTTTTCACTGAATGGTAAAGGACTCCATACAGGGGTAAAACTTACAGTGACTTTCAATCCTGCTCCGGAACATCACGGGTATAAAATCCAACGTATAGATCTTGACGATCAGCCTATTATAGATGCTGTAGCTGAAAACGTAATAGACACGACAAGAGGCACAGTATTATCAAAAAACAATGTAAAGGTAAGCACAGTAGAACATGCATTGGCAGCACTCTATGCTGCAGGTATAGATAACTGTCTGATACAGGTAAACGGACCGGAATTTCCTATTCTGGACGGAAGCGCAAAGGCTTATGTGGAATGTATTGAAAGAGTAGGTATAGAGGAACAGTCGGCTCCTAAAGACTACTATATAATAAAATCAAAAATAGAATTCCGCGACGAAGCTACCGGTTCATGTATAACCGTTTTGCCGGATGACAGATTCAGTATCAATACTTTGATTTCATACGATTCGCAGATTCTTACTAACCAGTTTGCCACACTTGAAAACATGGCGGACTTCCCTACTGAAATAGCATCTGCACGTACATTTGTTTTCGTACGCGAAATTGAACCACTGCTCAATGCCGGACTTATCAAAGGAGGTGACCTGGACAATGCAATAGTAATATACGAAAAGCAAATGACTCAGGAAAACTTTGACAAACTGGCTGATGTCATGAAGGTTCCGCATATGGATGCCAGCCATCTGGGATACATAAACCACATTCCATTGGTATGGCCAAACGAACCGGCAAGACACAAACTGCTTGATATCATAGGCGATTTGGCATTAATAGGCAAACCTATAAAGGGAAGAATAATTGCAACAAGACCAGGTCATACTATAAACAACAAGTTTGCAAGACAACTGAGAAAAGAAATCAGAATGCACGAAATCCAGGCTCCTATTTACAACTGTAATGAAGAGCCACTAATGGACGTGAACCGCATACGCGAACTGTTGCCACACAGATACCCATTCCAACTTGTTGATAAAGTTATCGCAATGGGTGCAAACTATATAGTAGGTGTAAAGAACGTTACATCAAACGAGCCTTTCTTCCAGGGACATTTCCCTGAAGAACCGGTTATGCCGGGAGTTCTTCAGATTGAAGCTATGGCACAGGTGGGAGGTTTATTGGTACTCAATTCTGTTGACGATCCGCAACTTTACTCTACTTATTTCATGAAGATTGACAACGTAAAATTCCGCCAAAAAGTAGTACCTGGCGACACATTGATTTTCCGTGTGGAACTGATGGCGCCAATCCGTAGAGGAGTATCGACAATGAAAGGGTACGTATTCGTAGGAGAAAAAATAGTATGCGAAGCTGAATTCATGGCTCAAATCGTAAAAAACAAATAATATAGATATGATAAGTCCTTTAGCATATATACATCCTGAAGCAAAAATAGGAGAAAACGTAGAAATAGGTCCATTCGTATATATCGACAAGAATGTAGTTATAGGTGACAATAACATCATAATGCCTAACGCAAATATTCTGTATGGTGCACGAATAGGAAACAATAACAGAATATTCCCAGGTGCCGTAATAGGCGCTATCCCACAGGACTTGAAATTCAAAGGCGAAGAAACAACCGCTGAAGTGGGAGACAACAATACTATCAGAGAAAACGTAACTATCAATCGTGGTACTGCTGCAAAAGGTAAAACAGTGGTAGGAAACAATAACCTTCTTATGGAAGGAGTACACGTTGCACACGATGCTATAATAGGAAACGGATGTATCATTGGAAATTCTACAAAATTTGCAGGCGAGATAATAATAGATGATTATTCAATAATAAGTGCAAGCGTATTGATGCATCAGTTCTGCCGTGTAGGTGGATACGGTATGATACAGGGTGGAAGCCGTTTTAGCAAAGACATTCCTCCTTTTATCATAGCAGGTAGAGATCCTATTGCATATTGTGGTATTAACATTGTAGGTTTAAGAAGAAGAGGATTCTCTAACGAACTGATAGAAAATATCCACAATGCTTACAGAATTATCTACAACAGCGGAAAAAACACAGCCGAAGCACTTGAACAGGTCAAACAGGAAATTCCTATGAGTCCGGAGATAGAATATATTATCTCATTCATAGAAAATTCTCAGAGAGGTATTATCAGATAATCATTTTTTTGTATATTTACAAAACAAAGATTTAACACTATAATTAAGATGGTTTACAAATTCAGACTCATATCAGACGAAGTCGACAATTTCCTAAGGGAAATAAAAATCGACTCGGATGCTTCATTCTATGATTTGCATGAAGCAATCCTTAAATGCACCGGTTATAAAGATGACCAGATGACTTCTTTTTTTATTTGTGATGATGATTGGGAAAAGGAAACGGAAATTACTCTTGAAGATATGGGTACAAGCAGTTCGGATGAGGATATCTATATCATGAAAGATACTCCGCTAAGCGAACTACTTGAAGATGAAAAACAAAAACTGATATACGTTTTCGATCCTTTGGCGGAAAGAATTTTCTTTATAGAACTATCGGAAATCATCACAGGACAGGATTTGCCACATGCGATATGTTCACGTCAGGAAGGTGAAGCTCCACAACAAACTATAGATTTCGACGAACAGTTGAATACAGGACAGTCTCTAGACCTGGGAGAAAACTTCTATGGTGACGAAGACTACGACATGGAAGATTTCGACATGGACGGATTCGACATGACAGAAGGAAACCCTTACGATGACGATAAATATTAATAATAATATTGACTGAACAACGAAGCGAAGAATACGGCTTCAACTACAAATGTTGATAATCCGTCATTCTTCGCTTTCTTAATTTATATATCTGATGAACAACAATAAAACTCTCATAGTACTGATTGGTCCAACAGGCGTAGGAAAAACTGACCTTAGCATAAAAATAGCAGAGAAATATGGCTCACCCATCATATCTGCCGATTCAAGGCAATTATATTCCGACCTTAAAATTGGTACAGCGGCACCAACAGAAGAGTATCTGAAAAGAGTGAAACACTATTTCGTAGGTACACTGAAACTTACAGACTACTACAGTGCTGCACAATATGAGAGTGAGGTCATAAGTCTTTTGGAAGAACTTTTCAAGAGCAATGACACCATTCTACTGACAGGTGGCTCGATGATGTACATCGATGCCATATGCAAAGGTATTGACGACATACCTACAGTGGATAACGACACACGGCAGATGATGATGGAGAAATATGAAAAAGAGGGATTGGAAAGATTGTGTGCAGAACTGAAATTGCTCGACCCTGAATATTATTCGATAGTGGACCTGAAAAACCCTAAAAGAGTTATCCACGCTCTTGAAATATGTTACATGACCGGGAAAACGTATACTTCGTTCAGAACAGGAAACAAGAAACAAAGACCTTTCAATATTATCAAGATAGGATTGTGCAGAGACAGAGAAGAACTGTATGAACGAATCAACAAAAGGGTTGACATTATGATAAACGAAGGACTTGTGGACGAAGTTAAGTCTGTATATCAATATAAAGACTTGAATTCGCTTAACACCGTGGGATACAAAGAAATAATACAATACCTTGAAGGAAACTGTACGTTGGATTTTGCCATTGAAAAGATAAAACAGAATTCACGTATATACTCCAGAAAACAAATGACGTGGTTCAGGAGAGACAATGATATCAAATGGTTTCATCCGGACAACGAAAATGAAATCATGAATTTTATAGAAACAGAAAAAGGGAAATAATACAAAAAAGTAGTGGAAAGACTACTTCATAAGGCGGGCGAATGTAGTCTTTCCAAATATTTTCGATTGCAATATCAATGAAAAATTATACCTGTGCTTAATACTGATAACCTTTGCATGCCTAAGATTTTCATCTCTGGATGACTTAAAATCATTTAGCATAGAAAAATAATCTCTCCTGGCTTTTATCACAGCTTTAGCATTTGAAAAATCAAATTTCAGTATATAGAAGATAACAGCCAGATAATCCAGAAAACTACGGACTGACATGATTCTAGTCAGTTCATCCGAAGGGAGATTCTTATATAGCATCAGCAAATTATTGCGAAAATTAAGGTAGGTTTTCCTAGGATTTTCTTTCTTCAATGTAGCTCCTCCCACATGATATACTTTACTTCCAGGCACACAAACCAAGCGATATCCCCTACTCAATAACCGCCAGCATAAATCTATCTCTTCCATGTGTGCAAAGAATCTTGAATCAAGGCCACCCACTTCCATATAAACCTTCCTCCTTACAAACATAGCTGCTCCTGAAGCCCAAAATACATCTGTTGGAGTATCATACTGACCATTATCTGTTTCAAGAGAATCGAAAACCCTTCCTCGGCAGAAAGGATAGCCGTATTTATCAATAAAACCTCCAGAGGCACCTGCATATTCAAATTTGGACTTATCATGGAAACTTAATATCTTAGGCTGGCATGCAGCAACATCATCATGCAACTCCATATATGCCAATACAGGTTCAATCCATCGTTCTGTCACCTCTACATCACTATTTAGCAAAACCACATATTCTGCCTTAACGTACTCCATCACCTTGTTATACCCTCCAGCAAAACCATAATTCTCTTTAAAAGAAATAAGTCCTACTGACGGAAATTCAGACTTAAGCATGTCTATAGAATTATCTGTAGAACCATTGTCGGCCACATACACCTCAGCCAAATCCGGATTGGTACACTTTACTACAGACGGCAAAAACTTGCGTAACATGTCTGCTCCATTCCAGTTCAATATAACGACAGCTACCTTTATCATATAAATGAATATCTGTACTTCAAAAATTATTAATCTATAATTTCAGACAACAAAGACTCTCCATCTGAACTGAATCCACCTAATTTTACTTTCACCAATTGATTGTCAGTAACCTTTGTACTGTCAAGTTCCACCTTAATATAATTGTCAGTAAATCCATGCATAGGCATTCCTGGCTTGGAATGTTCTGCCAGTACAAATGCTTCCCTACCTTTATGACGCTCGTAAAAACTCTTTAATTTAATATCAGAAAGCTCCAACAGGCGTTGGCTTCTGGTATGTTTTTCTTCGGGAGAAACAACATAATCAATCTTTAAAGCCTGAGTTCCGGGACGTTCCGAATAACTGAACACATGAAGTTGTGTCACATCAAGCGACTTAATAAAATTATATGCAGTTTCAAAATATTCAGGAGTCTCCCCACGGGTACCTACTATCACATCAACACCTATAAACGCATCAGGCATAAGTTGCTTGATTTTTCTTATTTTATAAGCAAATAACTCTGTATCATATCGGCGTCGCATTAACTTCAGCACTTCATCACACCCTGACTGTAATGGTATATGGAAATGTGGCATAAAGCGCTTGGATGTAGAAACAAACTCTATTATATCGTCAGTCAAAAGATTAGGTTCTATAGAAGAGATTCTATATCTCTCTATTCCTTCAACTTTATCCAATTCCTTAACCAAATCGAAAAATGTCTCTCCCGTGGTTTTACCGAAATCACCTATATTGACACCTGTAAGAACAATTTCCTTTCCTCCCTCCGAAGCTACACTCTCTGCTTGTTCTACAATCTCTGCAATACTTCCATTTCTACTTCTTCCTCTAGCAAACGGTATTGTACAATACGAACAGAAATAGTCGCATCCATCCTGTACTTTAAGGAAATATCTGGTACGGTCACCACGGGAACATGATGGAGAAAACTTACGTATATCCTTTGTCGCAGTAGTGATCGCCTCACCATGAGCATTTTTCTCTAATGTACCCAAATACTTAATTAAATCCCCTTTCTGCTCTGCACCCAGCACTAAATCCACTCCTTCAATATCAGCCACTGTATCTGGCTTTAACTGAGCATAACAACCTGTTACTATTACATAAGCTCCTGGATGTGATTTTACAAGCTTATGTATAGCCTGGCGACATTTCTTATCAGCAACTTCGGTAACCGAACATGTATTTACAACTATTATATCAGCTTTTTCTCCTTTTCGCACTGTCCTAACTCCGGCTTCTTTTAGTGACTTTCCTATGGTTGAAGTCTCAGCAAAATTAAGTTTGCAGCCTAATGTGTAATAAACAGCTTTCTTATCCTGAAAAACGGTAGTATCAATCATAAAATAAAATTTTTTCGCAAAGTTACTCATTATTTCCATATTTATAAAGCTATTAAACTTCCACAAGAAGGAAATGTAAAAAAATAGAAAAGACAAATAGTTAAAAAATACAAAATAGGCTGCAAAACATATTTTTCAGGTAAATTATTGGAGAAAAAAAGAACAACGTATTGAAAAACTATATATCTTTGCACCGTCAATTAAGATAACAACATAAGTATTACAGAATTTTAAAAGCAAAGAAGATGAAAAAGTTAGTATTTTTATTCGTTGCATTCGTTGCAGTATCTTTCGCATCATGTGGTGGTAACAAAAATGCAAATGCAGAATCTACAGAAGCTACTGTAGTTGAAGAAGCTACTCCAGCTTGTGATTCAGTATGCTGTGACACAGTAGCTTGCGATTCAGCTGCTTGTGATTCAGCTAAAGCTTGCTGCAACAAAGCTGAATAATTTCAGCAAGAATCTTTTTAGGTAAAAAGTTAAAGTCTGTTGGGATAACAAAACCATACAGGCTTTTTTTGTATCCATACTTTTCATAAACACAAATGTATAGTTACAGTAAACATCACCATAAGAAGCACTCAATAAACAAAAAAATCCCCTCTCTAAAAGAGAAGGGATTTTTATATGACTTATATAATTTTATATTAAGCCTCTTCTGCTACAACTTCGAAAGGAATTTCTACAGAAACTTCCTTATGAAGTTTTACTACAGCCTTGTAGTGACCAACTTCCTTAACAGAATCTTTAACAACGATAATCTTACGATCGATGTTGTGACCCAATTTAGCAAGTTCTTCAGCAATCTGAATGTTACCTACAGAACCGTAGATTGCACCTGTTGCGCTAACTTTAGTAGCAATAGTCAAAGAAACACCATTCAATGAAGCAGCTACAGCTTCAGCATCTTTCTTAATCTTTTCCAATTTGTGAGCACGCTGTTTCAATTCTTCAGC
>CALUPA010000096.1 GCA_944322395.1 uncultured Phocaeicola sp. | reverse complement strand
CCTAAAATAATTTTGTATGGGAAATATGTTTTTTTCTCATACATGTTGCTATTTCATTTATTTTATAAAGTTAAAAACAAAATGGCGGCCATTAAAAAAGCAGCATACATAATGGTAATAAAAATAGCAACTTATTTATCCTGCTTTTAAATTTTACCTTCCAGCCAAGCCTCAATCAACTCTACAGGTGCATCTTTCAATATAACTTTCTTTTCCACATCTAGCAGATAAAGAGTAGGAATTGCCGGTAAATAGTATCTACATCTGTCGGCTTCACTCTCATAACGTGCTACAATCCACTCATTAGGCATGGAATGCAGGTATTTCTTCCATGCCCCCAAATCCTCATCAGGATAAACGGCAAGGATGGTCAGGCATTTATTCTTCAACAGAATAGAAAATACGGTTGAAGAGTTGATATAAGCAATCACACGCTTGCAGTCATGACAATCGGGATTGAAAAATAGAATAAGTATGTAATCGCTATGGATATCCGAAAGTTGTTGAACTTGCATTTGCTTTGTGATGAATTTGAAATCAGCTGCTTGTGTACCAGAACGGTTCATCAATGCTTTTTCCAATTGGAAACGATAGCGCTCCTTGTATATATCCTCTATATATGGAGATGCTATCAATGCATCAAGTATGGGGATATAGAGTTCCTCATTACGGTAGGGCGAGTTAGGTTCATAGAAATATAATTCGGCCAGCTCTCCCAGACGCACTTGCATGACTGTATGACTTTTGCCATGAGTAATGACAGTTCCCGCTACCCTTACTCGGGTTTCCTGAGGTAACTTTGCCAGAACGGAAATCCAATCGACAAATACCTGTTCCAACGCAACCGAATCAGCGAGCCATGCAGTATCAGTATAATCTAACCCTTGCCAGTAATGCTCCGCTATATACTCAGCCCGCTCCGATACCCCAGACATCATCACTGGCGGTACTGGAAGAATAAACGCACATTTGTTACGTTTTTCTCCTCCTATTGCAGACGTTCGTCTTCCACATGAGACAAGCAAAAGTACACCTAAACATATCAGCATAGTATATTTCATACCTAAAGAATATTTTTACAACTAGTATTGTATTCTTACTCTGTCTGTTTCGCCTTCACGCAGCGGATTACACAAGCTTGATTAGTGTGAATATCTTCTTTAATTCTAGTGTACAAACCTGGGTATTTATCTGATTTGTAGGTATCGAACATCCATCCGTGCCCACCATGATCTGCAGCCAGATGGTCAAACCACCAATAGTACCCTCCATCGCCCACATTCCCCATGGTTCCATCTACACTTCTGAATCCTGCTGCTGGCCACCAACTTGTATAATCAGTGCCATTTACATAACATATTACTTCCAGACCATAGGAGTTTCCGGAATGAAAATGGTTAATTGTAGAGCTTCTAGTATCAAAATATTGACCATATTTTCCTATAATAGTCCAACCAGCGGGACACGGGTCATTTACAGTCTTGCTTCTGTTCCAATAATCCTCATGTTCTCCATTGCTTATAAACGGATATGTTGTATTTATTTTTTCGTTTGTCCAGCGGGTGTCATTATCTTTATTCCAAGATGAAGCGTATGTCATCGGATGCTGATAACCGTAAACAGCAGTTATGAAAGTAGTTTCATAAGACCATCCGCTTGGAGACAATGCTCTGTTCCACTCCGTTTCATTGGTATAGGTTCCAAAAGGGTATGCTTCGTATTGATAATATTCTTTAATACCATCTTTGTCATGGTGAATATTATTATAATATATATCTTCAGCATCTCCTCCATTAAATTTAGCACCTATAAACGGATCCTTTCTCCCCATCTGATAATACAGACCATAAGTTTTCCATCCATCATTAGGGTCAGCAGAGGTGGCTCCGAGGTTACGGTCCATAATTATCATATTTCCTGTAGCCTGATCCGATTTAAATCCGTCAGCTGTGTCCTCTCCACCTCTACAGGAACCATTGGTTCTTATCTCTTTGAAATCGGACATCCATATGTGCCAGCTCCAAAGAATTTCTTTTGTTACGCTGTCATAAAGAGCTATTACAGTATTACCCTTAGGAGAAGTTCCATCTGAATTTGAGTTTACCTTAAAGGAGATATATCCATCCTTACCGGGGATATATTCAATATCCGTAATGGCTCCAGATACATCCGTCCACAGGAAGTCTGCCGCTACAGGATTACCGGTTTTGCCATAAATACCATACTCATTCACATCAAACCGTGCGCTCTTCGGACGATTCCCCATACAGAAAGCCGGAATCATGTAATAACCGACCTTATCCACAACGTGGCAATTAGCGGGCTCCAACGGTTCAGGTTTCTGATAATCAAACTCTTGCATTGTCTTTACATAGGAACGCTTCACTATTATAGGCATTGATGTCATTTTCACGAAAGATCCACCGTTCTCCTGATCTATGAAGCGAACAGTGAATCCTTTCACAAATGTCTTGGGGAGCATAACTATGTTTACCATCGTGACTTTGTCGGGACTTAACTTTAATCCATTTTTTCCACAGTCTATGGTGATGATACCGGTACTACTACCGTCTACGGCTAGAATTTTACGGCCATTGCAGGCCTCTTTTTCAGATTCGGCTATTTCTTTTTCCAAGTAGTCTATCGTTACAGGCTCCGTTACTCCTTCAGGACGATTTTTCCAGTACCAATAATCAAACTCCACCGTGAACTTTCCAGCCAACACTTCACCGTTATTCCCGGTAAGAACAATCTTGGAAATTGTACCTTCTCCCTTTACTGGTAATTGCAATATGCCACCAATATTTTCGTAATAAAAATCATATTGATTAAAACAATGTCCTATCATCGGAAATACGTTATTGGCAAATGTCTCATTCTGGTATATCTGCGTTGAAGGCAGGACAGCTGTAGCAGTAATCTCTCGCAGATAATAACTTGAACCATCCGGCTGATTAGTAACCGCATGGTTTTTACTTTTAAATTCAGCGCCCTCTGATGGATAAATAGATGTAAGATGTTGTGTATTATCCCAATATTTTCCTTTGAAAACCGCTTTGTTTGTACCTGCTCCATCCATCAAAGTTGCATCATATTTTTTATTTCTCATATCAAAAGCCACAACTTTGTCTCCTTCTGACCACAAAACTTGGTATCTGTTACCGTCCAAATCCCCCATACCAGTGCGTGTGTCCGGATTTTCTTTTATGTAGGCATTGAATATACATTCCTCCTTCATGGATGTTTCCATGCCGCCTTGTACTTCATTGGGTAATACATCATCTTTACACCCTATTAGTGAAAAGATTATATTTGTAGCAAATAAACACCTGTACAAATTATATCTCAGTCGGTTCATAATGCTTTATTTTTTAAGTATGGTAAATACATCTCTTTGTCAAAGCTATATTGATATTTTTTAGTAGGCATCAACATATAATCTTCTCCTTCGAGCATTTGGAGAGAATTACTATTTATAAGAATTTCCCTCCCAGGAAGATCCATGCCAATCTCATTCACCTCCGTCACATTAACCTCATAGCGTGTATTACGTAATACTGCATAATAGTTAAAAGTGCCTCCTTCATATCTTTCGTTTGGATAATTCCAAAAGTATTCATAATTATGATCTACAATCCAGTACATATAATACATGTACCCGTCCTCATATACCTTCACACCTGCATCGCGCAATTCCTTTACGGAAGAAGCAGTACTTATCTTATTTGCCAATTCCGGTTTATTACTTATCAATTCCGTCAGGCGGGTATATACTAAATCATCATAGCAATAGAATGTCTTGTAACTGTCATCATCTTGCACTCGCATCCTCACCTTGTCCCATTCTCCCTTATCTGGATCTTTTATTAGGTCGTCGTTGGTGTGACTGTCATCTTTTATTTTTGCACGCACGCGGAATAGTACTCCAGTTACGCGATTTCGCATACCGGATTTCATCGTTTCTATCCAGAAATTATTTTCACCAACATTATCCGTTTCTTTATTAAAATTATTCATAAAGTCTATATACAGTGGAGAAGTATTCTCCAAACAATACATAGTAGCTGTCCCTGTAGTATTGATAGGAATAAAACGCTGATCTGCATCTTTCTGCAAGGTTTTGTTCTCCCAGTCGGTAAAATCAGTTACTTGATTGTAATAAATCTCTGATGGCGAAGTCATAATATCGCTCATTGGTGTGACTGCCCACAACCATGGATAACCATATGGTGAGTTATCTGGAATATCATTCCATTTTCTAAGATTTTCCCATTCGAAATTAAAATATTTACTCCCTTGATAGCAAGCCACCTGCCATTGCTGCACAAGATTAAAACGGTTGGCACCATTTACCAATGCGACTCCTGTGACACGCACGTCATAAAAAGCATTTTCATATTTATAGCCCCTAAAATCAAAATTTTCCTTACTGCAATCCACCACGATTTTTGCGGCAACTCTCTCCAAAGAAACGGAAACCCGATACGGATTACTATAACTATAATGACTGGTATCATCAATTTCTATCGGAATACCTCCGTTGGGTGTAAGATCCTCATCAATGGGTATGGGGTCTTGAAGTTCCGGATCATCATTTCGCATGGATATATATACATCTCGATCCTTGGCTTCCTTGTTCTCATTTACCATGAGGAAATTATTCGGTTTCCAAAGCTGTGCGCATGCTACGCTGTTACCAGGAGCATAAGTACCACAAAAGGCCTTGCCCGAACTTAAATCTGGACTGAATCCGCTGCCAGCTGCATTGGCGACCACGTACAGCAGGTAACCATGCATATATTTCCGTTCAATCTCGAACGGCGCTGTAGTTACATCATCTACCATCGGTAGATTCTTTATCTCAATAACCGCAGCCTCAGGATTTTCACGTTCAACTAGAAAGATCCTGAAGTCTGATACTTTACCTTCATATTCTTCGTCCTCGTAAGTAGGCAGAAAGATTGTACGTGTCTGCCCCCCATTACACCGCTGCTGTTTGATTTCGAATCGGAGTGACATATAGCACTTGTCGCCTGTCTCGGTAGGAAATTCAGTTAAATCCTCAATCTTTTCATATATACATGATTGAAAACACATGAGGATCAGTAAAAAGGGAAATATCCATTTATATTTTTTTTTCATATGGCTATCATTGTATATATCATTCCAGTTCTGTATCTTCTAATGAAAGTACCCAGCCGTTCACTATGATATGCGTCTTCATCCATGTATCACCATCAATAAAAAAAGTCATGGCGTATTCATCCTGTCGGTCCAGATACTCCTGATTGCTCCATTCACCTTTATGCTCACCGATTGCTTGTAGGGAAAGAAACCAGGCAAGATCAATGTTTAATATTTCATGACCAAGTTTCTTGTTGCTGACTACCAATCTTGCATTGTTTCCATACAGAATACGTGAGGTATTCAAATCGGCTACTACCGCGTTGTCAATATCCGCATCTCCTGCATTTCCCCTATTTCTTTGTTCCGTTTTTTGGTAATAAGGGTAATAGTTTACAGGATCCACCTGATAAGTGGAAGCATCATAAGCTAGCCAGCCATTACGTCCTTCAATATGAATATCAAAATCTTCGCTCAATAAGGTCTGTCCGCCATGAGTCGGCATTAGAATCACCCGGATAGCATGTGTGCACTTCATCATATCAACTGTCAAATTACGGTTAGCTCCGGACACCTCGGCTTCCAGTGTACCGTTCAGCAGACTGTTCAGTTTATGATTAGCACAGTCTCCAGTCCTTCTGAGGTGTGCTGTCAGATTTTCAAGCATTATACATTCTCCCGGTTCGGGAATCTCAAAATACGCCATTTCATCCATCACATTCGTACTGTACCCCCACGCTACAAAAGTGTATTTGCCAGGAGCAGGAAGTGGGATACGCATCGTACAATCCAAAGCGTCTGTCACCCCAGTGATATACCGTCCTACCAGACGTTTAGTCTCGTCATAAACATAGACTTCTACCTCATCAACCTCATGCGAGAATCCGTCAGCATTTTGCATATTGTACCTGTACTCGAATTTCAAGTTTAAGGTACATTCTGACTGGTCGTCATAGACGCATGAACTCATAGCGGCCAGTATAAACAAAAAGATACCAATAATATACTTCTTTTTTTTCATTGCGTATAATGTTCTATGTTTCATTACTGTATATAATAGCACCTCACTAACGGGATGCTTGTTTGTTTTCAATTTTGGGGTAGCCTTTCCGATACGGTCACGGCTACGAGATGGGGTGCATATTCAGTAGGCCTGCCAGCCTGTTTTATGTTGTTAAAATGATTAGCTGTAGGGGTAATTTACCCCTACAGCTAAATAGGCTTGTTATAAGTTCTATTACTCAAGTTCAATATCCTCTTGGCTCAATACCCAGTCGTTCACCTTGGCTTCAACAACCATATATACGTTAGTTGGGTCTACCGGATCTGTAGGTTCGTCCACATCAGGGGTCCATCCGCCGGGAATATCCGTTCCGATACGATTCAGCTTCGTTACCGCTAGGTCGTAGATGGTATTACGCATTATAGAGTAGTAACACTTGTCTTCATTTTCGATGTTGCTGTCCTTATAGTTTTTGTCTTTGATGAAATAGGTATAGTACATCAGGCCGTCCGTATATACTTTTACGTTGTATTTCACACGAAAATCAGATATGGCCGATTGCTTGTCAGAATCCGCATAAGCGGTAGTTAACTCACTTTGGGCAGCACTCAACTGTTCTGAGCTACTTCCTCCTCCAGTTCCTGCTTTTGCGAATACACCGGGATAGGCAGCCTGCAAATCAGCCAATGTCGCGAAATATTTGTCACTGTATCCATAGAAACAACCTGTTCCTGCCAGATTGTCGCTACCTGATACTGTTGCCTTAAATTGGTAGACAAGCCCCGTAGTATTACCCATCAATGCGCTTGTCGGACGATTTTCCATGCAGAAAATACTTCCCTTTGAAGTTGTCTCATAAGGATTTACTTCCGCATAAAGGTCTTTTACAACCGTATAAGTACCATTCTGAATTGTAACGGTACGGAAATCCGTCAGATGATTATAATATCCAGCACTACCTTCATTCGTTCCTTCACTTAAAGAAGGGGTTTGCAGCACATTATCCCAAGGAGAAGAATCTCCCATATCAGCAACTGATTTGCTCCATTTCTGCTGCAGATTGACTTTAGTTGCACCGTTCAGTAGTTTAAAACCTTGCAAATCAGCATCTGTCACAAAAGTGTTTTCTGTTGTAATGCCTGAAACATCCATGCTTCCAGCATTACTTCTGATCTGTACAGCCAAACGGTCCAGACTGATAGGGTCACACGTTGCCGGGGAGTTGAAGTCATTGGCAGCAGTTATCGTGATGGTAGAACCGGCTATATCATCCGTTCCATTGCACTCATTGAACATGATGAATTTGGTATCAGCGGCATATTCCGTTTGCATTAACGCCTCAGTGACATCATCAATTGTTTTGTCAATCAAAACATCCTCATTGTTGACTGAGAATCCTGTAGGAGGATTGGCTATTACATACACGTCGAATGTTCCGGTTGTCGTCAAAATCTGCTTTGTCTTCACTCCGCCTGGGATATCGTCTAATTGGCTTGCAGAAACGTCATAAGAAGCCTTCACTTTATGGTCTGAATTATCGCATAGCAATACTTTTAAGCTCGAAATCTTGTTCTGCACATCAGTTCCTTCTTCTGTACCGTCACTACCTTGAGTAGTCCTTGTAAACGAACGACCTTCCGATCCGACCAACTGCAAGGTTAAATATGCCCCAACATTGTCTGGATTGGAATTACCATTCGTATTTTCCAACATGTCTTCACTACTGCATGCTGTCATGGATAGTGCTGCCAAGCCCACTATTCCCAAAAAGAGATTTCTGTTTCTCATACTGTTCTTGTTTTTAATAAAAAAATGTAAAAATTATTTTAAAATTGCCTGAATCTGTTCCAAATTTGATGTAGCCTCCTCAATTCCCATACCTTGAGCCTTGAGCATCAATGCTGTCGCCGCATTTGTATCACCTTCCATCATTGCCAAAATACCACGAGCCAGAATAGCTTCACCACTTTCTCCTGCTTTTGCCAGATATTTCTTTGCAAGCAAAGTATCTCCTCGTTGCAGGGCAGAATTGGCGGCGTTCAGATTGGCTGTCTCATCCGCAGGAAACATACGGACAGCCGTCTCGAAGACTTCGTTATAAGATTCGCTTCCTGGCTCATATGTCTGGGCTACATTATACATTTCTTGTAGACTGAGTTTTTGCGGCTGACTTCCAATAAGCTTCTTGGCTTCTTCCAGATTGAACGGACGTACCGTGTATTCTACACGATAGTCAGTACGGCGTAAAAATGGATAACAGTTCGTAAGAAGCCAGCGGTAGGTATCCGGATAAGTACTTTTGATTTTCCATTCTCGACCATCAGGGTTATCCGCAAATTTGGGAGAGTCTATGATAGCGAGCAAATCATCTTTTTCAGACAAGTCACTGCGTCTGATAAACTCTTTCAGCCCCTTCCAGTTCTCTGCCTCGTAGGAAGTAGTAATAGAATATTCTGTTACTTCTGTCAGCTTCCTGATATAATTTGCCAATGCCTCCGTTCGTCCTTTGGCAATCCGTTCATTATCCTGATATTTACCTTCCGGAGAAGCATAGCCCTTTAACTGCATCCCGGTAATCGTTATATCCTTATCTCTACGCGCTATCGCAATGGTATTAAGTATCTTCTGTAATTCTTCTCTATTATTGAGATAAGTATCGTCAATATAAGTCTTAGATACGTGAAACGTAATATACGCCTGCCCCGACTCACTACGTGACTTCACGGATTCGGCTTTAGGGACTACATATGCAAAAACCGGATTGAAGACTGGTTTTACATACCTTTCCAGCAAACTCTTGTTGCTCGACAACAAGGTTTGAGTACATCCACAAAAATCCTCGTTTAGAATAAGTACGGAATTATCCATCCAATCATCATATAATAAGGACACCTCGTAATGTATGGTCTGAGTTTTTGCAGCTTGGTAAATTTGGTTTCCCAAATCATCCTTCGATATGTTACGCAGATGGCGTAAATATTGATTCCGTCCCAAAATCCGCACTTGTGGGAGAAGAACACTACTATCGTTATTCTCTATCATTGGTGTCAGGATAACTGCACGGTCTGATTTCACGTTCCACCTACCAGACGGTATGATGTCCATCGATACAAACATCCTGTCTTCAACTTTTCCAATCTTAACATTTGATATGGTCGCATCTCCTTCCAATATCTGTTGTGCGCTTGCTGAATATACACCGCAAACGAGCATAAGTGCTGCTATATAACTTTGTACTTGTTTCATATATATATCGGTTAAAATACATAAACAATATTGATGGCAGCTTTCGTTGGACCGAGATAATGATGTTTTTTCCCATCTTCAAGCTTGCTCCCACACTCAGGACACTGATATCTGTCGTAACGGGTATAAGAATAACCCAATCCTATTTCGGTTTCAAGATTCCAGTGTTTGCTAAGCATCCAAGCATATCCATAGGCTATACCTGCTCCAATAAACCACCCTTCAAAACGGAAGTCTTTAAATTTGGAAAAATCCGTTCCAAACAACTTGAAATCCGTATTTACCTTTCCTATATTATATTGCCCTCCATGAATATGGAGTCCCAAAAAATGGCCACCCATTTTTTCGCATAGCCAGTAGCGTAATTCCGGCTGTACAAGCCAATGCTTCCACTTTTTGTTATCAGAAAATGTCCAAGGATTGTAACCGCCAGACAGGTCAAGAGTCCATTTAGGAGCAAGTGTAACCTCTATGCCGAGATTAGGAGTAGTAGTTCCCCAATAAAGAGCATTGGTCTTAAGGGCTATACCTTGTGCGGATACTTTACCAACCGAAAGCCCCATAATAACAACAATAAGCCTTATTATTCTCTTAAATTTCATAGTTTTAAGTATTTAATAAAAATCTGTTTGTATTCATATATTACATTTCTGAATCCACATTAATCGACTTTACCCAACAACATAATTATTTGTTAAATATCTTCCATATATACTCATATAATCTCCCATGTTGAGACTTACATTCATCAACAATTTAACAACCAGTGGTAAGAGCATACTATATACCATAACGGAGTCCGAAAATTCTTGTGCAGCAGCAACCCCGCCATATAACATACAGAACAATAAAAGAAACTTCCTCATAATATTTATCTATAATAATTATATCGAATAATAAGGCTGACTTGACAAAGTATATAACCATCTGTATATCAAACAAAAAACAAGTAGTCATAGTTGTTTATTCGTTGGATTTTGCCGCAAAGATAAAAAATAAGATACTTTTTACCAAGAAATAATGGCTAAAATTTTGATTCTAACAACCTTATTCATTTT
>CALUPA010000095.1 GCA_944322395.1 uncultured Phocaeicola sp. | reverse complement strand
ATGGCATATGGAGTGATTATGTTATATCATCTTCATATGCCATCATATATTTTAAGGACATTTACTGAATATCCCTTCCCAATTAAAATATTTTGGGAAGCGGATTTATTGTTTTTGTTATTTGATGAAATATTATTCGTGGTGATACGGACCGTTGTTCAGAATAGTCATTGCCCTGTACAGCTGCTCTACGAAGATGAGACGTATCATCTGGTGCGAGAATGTCATCTTTGACAGTGAGATTTTCTCCTGTGCTGCAGCATATACCGATGGTGCAAACCCGTAAGGACCACCGATGATGAATACCAGACGTTTGTTCACTGTATGCATCTTCTTTTCAACCCAGTCGGCAAACTCAATGGAGCGGAATTCCTTGCCGTGTTCGTCCAGCAGTACCACCACATCGCCAGGCTGTATGGCTTTCAGGATAAGTTCGCCTTCCTTTTCTTTCTGCTGTTCCATACTCAAGCTTTTGGTGTTCTTCAGTTCGGGGATTACCTCCATATCGAACGAAGTATAGTGTTTGGTTCTCTCCACATAGTCGTTTATGGCAGTGATGTAGTGCTTTTCCACTGTCTTGCCTACTACAAGTAATATAAATTTCATATTCGTTTTCTGTTTTTATAAATTACGGCTTTGCAAAGATACGAATAATCTATACCTTTTCATAAGATAGGATGCGTCTCAGCAAAAAAAACAAGTAAACTTGTTTTTCTGCATTCAACTTTCGCTATCTTTTCATAACATAGGATGCGGTTCGGGATAGTCAAAATCGAAAAACTGTGTTTTTCTTTTGCCTCTCCGCTCACCTTTCACTATCTTTGCATTATAATTCAATAAATCTGTAACATTATGGACGAAAAAGTAGTAAAAGATTTGATAGACCGCCTGATAGATCTGTCTTTCGCTGAAGATATAGGCGACGGTGACCATACAACACTATCATGTATCCCTGCTGATGCAATGGGTAAGTCAAAACTTCTTATCAAGGAAGAAGGTATTCTGGCTGGTATTGAAATCGCCAAGGAAGTGTTCAACCGTTTTGACCCAACTATGAAGGTTGAGGTCTTCATTAACGACGGTGCACACGTCAAGCCGGGTGATGTTGCTATGGTGGTGGAAGGAAAGATTCAGTCTTTACTCCAGACAGAACGCTTAATGCTGAACATTATGCAGCGTATGAGCGGTATTGCTACTATGACAAACAAGTATGTGAAACGTCTGGAAGGTACAAAGACTCGCGTGCTTGATACAAGAAAGACTACTCCGGGTATGCGTATCCTGGAAAAGATGGCTGTGAAGATTGGTGGTGGTGTGAATCATCGTATAGGCTTGTTCGATATGATTCTTTTGAAGGACAACCATGTGGACTTCGCCGGAGGTATTGACAAGGCTATCAACCGTGCTAAGGAATATTGCAAGGCCAAGGGTAAGGACTTGAAGATTGAAATCGAAGTTCGTAACTTCGACGAACTCCAGCAGGTGCTTGACCTTGGTGGGGTAGACCGTATCATGCTGGACAACTTTACTCCGGAAAACACACGCAAGGCTGTAGAAATGGTTGCCGGCAGATATGAAACAGAATCGTCTGGAGGTATTACTTTCGATACACTTCGCGATTATGCTGAATGTGGAGTTGATTTTATTTCTGTAGGTGCTCTTACACACTCTGTAAAGGGACTTGACATGAGTTTTAAAGCTTGTTGATTATGATAGGTAAATTTCTTCTGACAGGTTTGATACTTACTGTAAGTACAGCAGTATCTGCACAGGACTGGAAGTCGGTGCTTGGTGGGGTAGTGAACAAGGTGGAAGAAACTGTTTCCAAAGTGAATGAGAGTGTTTCCATCGTAGGAACATGGAAATATACTGCTCCCGACTGTAAATTCCAGAGTGATGACTTGCTGTCGAAAGCCGGAGGCGAAGTAGCTGCAAAGAAGGTAGAGGAACAGATGAGCAATTATCTGTCTAAGCTTGGATTCAACGAAAATACTGTATATGTGTTCAATGCGGACAGTACTTACTCATCTACTGTGGCAGGACGTACCGTTAGTGGCACTTATAGTTACAACAAAGATACAAAAGAAGTTACATTGAAGACTAAGATTGGTCTGAAAATGACTGCACAAGTATCTACTTCAGTTTTGAACGGTGGTTCCATGAGTTTGCTTTTTAAGGCAGACAAGCTTATGTCTCTTGCGCAGACGGTGGCAGGGGCCATAGCCGGTAAGTCTTCAAATACTACTGTAAGTACACTGAATACAGTGTTGTCTCAGTATGATGGTTTGTTGCTCGGATTTGAGATGAAAAAGCAATAATATTTGCATAATGTAGAAAATAGGAAAGGGGCGAAATCGATTACTTTCGGTTTCGCCCCTTTCCTTCGTATATATACGTGTATTTCATCGTTTTTCTATAGTTGGCCTTTTCAACCCCCTGATTATGAAGCAGAGACCAAGAATTATAAACGGAATACTCAATACTTGTCCCATGTCTATCATCATATAATTCTCAAAATCCACTTGCCTTTCTTTTATGAATTCTACAAAGAAACGGAATATGAAGATTGAGAATATACATATACCGAAATATAGTCCATCCTTGTAGGATTTTATCTTACTCTGAACATACCACATTATTCCGAAGATGATAAAGTATGCTATTGCTTCATACAGTTGTGCCGGGTGTCTTGGCTGGCTGTCCACCTGCTCGAATATAAAAGCGAACGGGAGTGAAGTAGGCATACCTATTATCTCGGAGTTCATCAGATTGGCAATTCTGATGAAACCTGCTGCCAGAGGTGCTGCCATCGCTATTATGTCAAGTATCTGCAGATAGGTTATTTTTGTTTTCCTGCAGAACAGATATAATGTAAGCATAAGGCCCATTGTTCCTCCGTGACTTGCCAGACCGGCATATCCGGTGAATTTCCAGCTGCCGTCCGGAAGAAATTTTACTGGAAGTACTATCTCCAGAAGATGATTGGAGTAATAGGCAAAATCGTAGAACAGACAGTGTCCAAGGCGGGCTCCGATGAATATGCCTAGGAATGAATATACGAACAGCCTGTTGTAATCATCCTCAGACATGTTTCTCTTTTGGAAAATTCTGTGTACCACAATGCTGGCAGATGCAATGGCTATAACCCAGAATACACTGTACCACCTTAGGCTGAATCCTCCTAAAGTGAATATTATCGGGTCTGGATTCCAGTTTATATACATTAGATTCATGATTACTGTCCGTTATTTTGAGTATTTCTTTATCAGGTCTTCTGCTACCGTATCTCCCAATTCTTTTGCTTTGTTCAGGTTTTCAAGTCCTTTCTTCTTGTCTTTTCCTTTTACCTGACAGTAGCCAAGCATGCGGTATGCATCGGCATTCTTAGGGTCAAGTGACACAGCCTTCTCCAAAGCTGTTATTGCTTCGTCATTCTGATTGAGACGTATGTGTACACTACCTTTTTCTGTCCAATATCCTGAATTGGATGGTTCCAGCTCTACAGCCTTGTTGATGTCATTTATAGCTTGTTGGTACATACGGCATTGCATTTCAGCCTGTTGGCGGATTACGTAAAACTCTGCTGATACTTGTCCTAGCATGGCATCGTAGAAAGAGTTATAGTCCATAACAGCTTCGCGATACATTTTTGCATCCGATTTGATACGTGCACGTTCGAAGAGGTATGGTGCAGCATCTTTTCCGTACGGCGGGTTATAGTATGCCACAGCACTGTCAAGCATGGCAATGAGTTCTTTTTTGTCTGTTCCTTCCACCAGTTCTTTAGCTTTTGCAGCTGCATAGAATGCCGATGCGGAAGCAATAGGAGTCTTGCATACGCTCTCGTAGGCTGTTGCCGCATTGCTGTAATCTTTCATTGCAAAATAGATGTCTCCCTGCACCTGATAGTACAAGCCTTCGCCAGATTCAGAAACAGCTTTGTTTATTTCATCCAAGGCTCTTTCCAAAGTCCAATCTGCTTTTTCCAGTTTCTGGGCATTACTTATACTATAGTTATATATTAGTTTAGCAATACTGTAGTGTGCTTCGGCTTTGTTTTCTGCTACATCGATGGTTTTCTTTAGGTTATCTTCTACTGTGTCTATTAATTCATCCGAGTTCTTTCCCATATAATATGTTGCACGTCTGAGATAGCCTTCCATATTGTTTGGGTACATGTTTATGAAATCGTTAAGTATAGAAAGATACTCTTCATCTTCAAGTTGTGACGACATCATGTAAAGGAAAACCAATGCCTGTGATTCATCCTCGGGCAGTCCCTTTTTTATCTTGATAGACTTAAGTGTTGCATCACTGCCTGATAATGCATTGATTGACAGACTTTTCGCATAATTGATTCCTAGAGCGTAGCTTTTCTTGTCCTCACTGTCGGAGTTTCTTTGAATCATACCAATCACTTCTCCGTTTTCGTTCATGAGCGGACAGCTTACGTCTTTTGCTCCTGTACTCATGGAAAGAGTGTAGTAGAAAGAGTTATTTCCTATTGAGTCAATCCTTTGTATACTTCCGGATGTTCCGTTTACTGAATTTTGTGTGGAATAAGGCATTACATATACCTTGTCATTCTCTTTTCCCGGAGTAGATGCGGCTGTAAGAGATTCTTGCTTCTTGGTGGTTTCTGTTTTGAAGCGCACTACATCATACATGTCGTTTGCTCCCAAAATAAGTGTAACAGGCAGTTCCTTTCCGTCGGCTGTGACTACTACTGCTCTATGAGCGCCCTTGAAAAGACTATAGTCGGAAACTCCTGTTCCGTTTGAGTCAATGTAAAAACCGTTTCCTGTGTTTAGTATCTTATTGTCTGCATTGTATGTGATGACAGAGAAAACAGCTTTTCTGGCTTTTTTTGCCCATTTGGGCAATTCCTGCGCCCATAAGCCGTTAATGCTTAAGGCGCAGAGTGTTATGAATATTGTTTTCCTCATGATATTGTCTGGTATTATTATTCTTCGGTAGAGAAACCACGCTGTTTGATGGCTTCGTATATAAGGATTCCGGCTGCTACTGATACGTTGAGTGATTCAATTGTACCGAACAGAGGAATCTTGATCCATTCGTCGCAGAGTGCAAGGTGTTCGTATGGCACACCAGTGTCTTCTGCTCCCATTATTATACATGTAGGTTTTGTGTAATCGCCTTTAGTATAGTCGTAATCTCCTTTTTCTGTTGCAGCTACAATGCTGAAACCGCTGTCCTTCAGGAATTTGATAGTGTTTGTGATATTGCTCTCGCGGCAAACAGGTATTGTGTGGAGTGCTCCGGCAGAAGTCTTGATGGCATCTGCATTCACGCTTACACTGTTCTTGGACGGTATAATTATAGCGTCTACACCTGCACATTCGCATGTACGTGCTATTGCACCGAAGTTACGGACGTCTGTCAGTCCGTCAAGGAGTATTATCAGCGGGTTCTTGCCCTGTTCGAACAGGAATGGTACGATATCTTCTGTCCTTTGATATGTGATAGGAGAGATGAAAGCCACTACACCCTGATGGTTCTTGCGGGTGATTTTATTGATTCTCTCAACCGGAACACGCTGTACAGGGATTTGAGTGTCTTTCAATGCAGCAAAAAGCTCTTTTGACAAGTCACTCTGAATATCTTTCTTCACCAGGACTTTGTCTATCTCTTTTCCTGCCTGTATTGCTTCAATTACGGCTCTTACACCGAATATCATTTCATTTTTTTCTATCATATCTGTTTTCTGTTTTTTTTATTTGTAATGAATTAAAGTCCCAGCAATGATCTTGCATTATTTCTTGCAGCCTCGGTCATTGTAGAACCGCTCAGCATATTTGCTATTTCGTCAATACGTTCCTCGTCTGTAAGGCGTATTATGTGACTGTTTGTTCCGGTCTCGTTGTCTTCCTTATATACTTTATAGTGGGCATTACCCCTTGCTGCTATTTGTGGCAGGTGTGTGATACTCAGAACCTGTCTGTTCTGTCGTCCCATATCCTGCATTATCAGAGCCATCTTTTCGGCAATAGAACCCGATACACCTGTATCTATTTCGTCAAAGATTATTGTAGGCAGTTTCACAGCTCCTGCTATCATGGCTTTCAGCGAAAGCATTACTCTGGCTATTTCACCGCCTGATGCAATGGAAGCTACATTCTGCAATGTTCCGTTCTTATTGGCAGAGAACAGGAAGTTTACAGCATCCAGACCGTTTATGTCAGGTTCTTTCTTTCTACATATCTCTACGGCAAATTTCACGTTGGGCATTCCAAGCGGTATGAGCAGAGATTCCATCTGTGACTGTATTTTACCTGCACTCTCTGTGCGTAGTACAGTTAGAATTTCTGCTTTACTGATTACACTGTCATACAGTTTTTTCTTCTTTGTTTCCAGCTCTGATATGCGTTCGTCTGATGATGTTATCATGTCGAGTTGCTGTCTGTAGTTTTCTGCTATCTCGATAAGTTCTGCATCTGTCTTGACGTGATGTTTCTGCATCATAGAGTATATCATGTTGAGACGGGAATTTACGAAATCTAGTCTTGAAGGATTGAACTCTACAGCTTCCTGAGCATCGTCCATATCGTGTGAGATATCTTTAATCTCAATATAGCAGCTTTCAAGTCTTTCTTTCCATTCATTGGCTTTTGCAAACACTTTGCTAACTGTTTGCAAAGTATTTATGCTGTCTTTAATCAGTGTCAGGCATCCGCCTTCGTCACCGCCTATATTCTGTGCCGAGCGGTAAAGTCCGGCTTTGATATCTTCGGCATGGGAAAGCGTTTCTGCTTCCTGTTCCAATTCAGCCACCTCGCCTTCTTTCAGCTCAGCCTCATCAAGCTGCTGGAGTTGGAAACGGATATAATCCTCTTCCTTTCGTGTCTCTTCTGCTTGTCTGATACATTCATCCAGTTCACGGCTTACCTTCCTGTATTCATTGTATTCATTCTGATAGTCAGTCAGTTCCTTGATATCCTGTGCAAGTATGTCAAGAATGTTGAGTTGGAATCCTTCCTTGTTTATCAGCAGGTTCTGGTGCTGGCTGTGTACGTCAATCAGCTTTTCTCCAAGCACTTTCATCTGCGAGAGTGAAGCGGGAGTGTCATTTATGAAAGCCCTGCTTTTACCGTTGATGTTTACTTCGCGGCGGATAATACATTCCTCACTATCGTATTCGATGTCGTTAGCCTTGAAGAATTCCTCCATGCCGTAGGATGCTATGTTGAACTTGGCTTCTACGATACATTTCGTAGCTCCGTTGCGTATGGCCTTTACATCTGCTCTTTGTCCGAGCAGCAGACCGATAGCACCGAGGATGATTGATTTTCCGGCTCCCGTCTCTCCTGTAATTACGGAGAAACCCGGTTCGAATGCAATGTCCAGCTTATCTATAAGTGCGTAGTTCTGGATGAATATAGACTGTAGCATATTTATAATATTTCTGCCAAATGGTTAATTATGTCTGTAGCCACTTCTTTCTTGTTCTTGAGCGGGAACTCGATGACATTCTCTTTGTCGATGATTGTAATCTTGTTTGTGTCGTGTCGGAAACCGGCTCCCTTGTCATTCAGTGAGTTGAGAACGATAAAGTCAAGATTCTTTCTTTCCAACTTGTCTTTTGCATGCTCCACCTCGTCGTTAGTTTCAAGAGCGAATCCCACCATCACCTGATTGTCTTTCTTGAGTTTGCCCAATGCTGCGGCTATGTCCTGTGTAGGTTTCAACTTAATAATCAGGTCGTCTTTTTCGCGCTTGATTTTTTTATCGGCTTTTAGTTCTGGAGTGAAATCTGCTACAGCAGCACACAAGATGGTAGCATCACTCGAACCAAATTCGTTTGTGGCTGCCTGATACATTTCTTCTGCACTCTCCACGCTGATAGTTCTGATATTAGGATGCTTTGCAGTAATGCTCACAGGTCCGCTGATAAGAGTAACTTCGGCACCTCTTTCTGCACAGCATTCTGCCAGTGCATAACCCATTTTACCGGAAGAATAGTTACCGATAAATCTTACAGGGTCAATTTTTTCGTATGTAGGACCGGCGGTAATCATTACCTTCTTTCCGGCGAGGTCAGACTTATTTGCGAAGAAATCCTCCAGGACAGCAACGATATTTTCCGGCTCTTCCATTCTTCCTTTACCTACAAGATGGCTTGCCAGCTCGCCTTCGCCCGGTTCTATGATAATGTTTCCGTATGACCTTAGTGTGTCAAGATTCTTCTGTGTAGAAGGATGGGCAAACATATCCAGGTCCATTGCTGGAGCTACGAATACCGGTGCTTTCATCGACAGGTATGTGGTGATAAGCATATTATCGGCAATGCCGTTTGCCATTTTCCCTATAGTAGCTGCTGTGGCAGGAGCTATCAGCATTGCGTCTGCCCACAGACCAAGGTCGACGTGGCTGTGCCATGTCCCGTCTCTGCGCGCGAAGAACTCGCTTATGACAGGCTTACTTGTTATAGTGGACAGTGTAAGCGGAGTGATAAACTCTTTTCCAGCAGGAGTTATAACGATTTGTACTTCGGCACCCTTCTTTATCAAGGCTCTGGCAAGTACTGCCGCCTTGTAGGCAGCAATACTTCCAGTGATGCCAAGTACTATTTTTTTACCTTTCATCATAGATGTTTCATTTTAACATTCCGGTTTCTCTCAGTCTGATTTTTGTAAGCACGTTTTTTGTGTTCAGTGCAAAATCGCCGTTCATAATCCATCCGTAATATCCGATGTCTTTTTTCATAACCTCGGCTACCGGCATGCCTTTATATTTACCAAAGTTGAATACCTCCACTCCGTTGTCATCATAAACTATTCTTCCGGCGAAATCTACATTCTTCGAATAGCTTGAATATTCTGACAGGAAGTTGATATCGTTCTCCAGCGTGTCGTGGTACATATCCAACTGAGCTTTAAGGACTTCGTATGTGGCTCTTGTATCAGCCTCAGCAGTATGAGCGTCTTCCAGATTCTTTCCACAATAGAATTTGTATGCTGCCGACAGAGTGCGCTGTTCCATCTTGTGGAAAATCACCTGTACGTCTACAAATTTTCTCTTTGTCAAGTCGAGGTCAATACCGGCTCTGAGGAATTCCTCTACGAGAACAGGAACGTCAAATCTGTTGGAATTGAATCCTGCTATATCGGCGCCTTCAAAGTCCTTGGCTATGTTGGTTGCCACTTCCTTGAAAGTAGGGCAGTCTGCCACATCCTCGTCTGTTATACCGTGTATGGCTGTTGATGCTTCCGGAATATGCATTTCCGGATTAATTCTGAGAGTCTTGCTCTCCTCGTTTCCGTTAGGATAAACTTTCAGATAGCAGATTTCCACTATCCTGTCGCTTGTTATATTTGTACCTGTAGTTTCCAGGTCGAAGAAAACTATAGGGTTTTTAAGATTCAGTTTCATTATAAAAGTATTAATCGTTAAGCATCATAGGCATGAGCAGCATCAGCAGGTCTTCGTTTTCTTCCTGTTCCTCAGGAACAATAAGTCCGGCTCTTGATGGGTCTGCCAATTCGATAATTACATTCTGCGATGAGATGTTGTTCAGAATGTCGATAAGGAAAGACGACTTGAAGCCGATGCTCATGTCTTTTCCGTCGTACTGGCAAATGAGAGTTTCTTCGGCCGAAGTAGAGAAATCGATATCCTGAGCAGAAATAGTCATGCTGTTTTCTTTCAGACTAAGCTTGATCAAACTGCTTGCCTGAGACGAGAATACAGATACACGTTTCAGGGCGCTGATGAAGATAGCACGGTCCACTACAGCTTTATGAGGATTGTTCTGTGGAATAACAGAGTTGTAGTTAGGATAGCGCCCTTCGATAAGTCGGCAAGTCATCTGGTAATTCTCCATTGTGAACATTGCGTTTTTGTCGTCGAAACAAATCTGTACGTCGCCCTGTTCTTTTGGGAGCAAGTTTTTCAGAATGTTAGATGGCTTCTTTGGAAGGATGAATGCTGCTTTTTCGTTTCCTGTAGAAGCGAACGACTTGTTGCGTACAAGCTTATGACCGTCTGAAGAAACCAATGTTACGTCCTGCTGGCTGATGTCGAAATAGATACCGTTCATTACAGGGCGCAGCTCATCGTCGGCAGTAGCAAAGATACATCTGTTGATTCCTGTAAGCATAACGTCGGCAGCCATTGTCAGATTAACGACTTCGCCTCCCATCTGTTTTGGCAGAGGATATTCGTCGCCGTTCTGTGCCATCATACTGTATTTGCCGTTAGGGTATTTCACTGTAATCTCCATTGTATCGGTATTGATATTGAAATTCAATGGCTGTTCCGGATTTTCCTTCAGAGCTTCGAGGATAGTCTTGGATGAAATAGCAAAACGGCCTTCGCCCTCATATTCGCTCACTTCGATACTTGTAGACAGTGTTGTTTCACTGTCGGAAGCTGTCATTGTGATAGTTCCATCGTTAAGTTCTATCAGGATACAGTCCAGAATAGGAAGAGAATTTTTTGAATTGATAACACGGCTGATAGCCTGTAAATGGCTGAATAATGTTGTGCTTGAAACTAAAAATCTCATGA
>CALUPA010000094.1 GCA_944322395.1 uncultured Phocaeicola sp. | reverse complement strand
GATTTACGTTTAGCAATAACATGATACAATATTAATATTTTGTGTTGAATATAAAAATATTTTTGATCACTTACTTACAATGAGAAAGTTTATTTTATTTATAGGTTTTATTTTATTTGCCGTGTTGTCGCATGCCCAGTATAAATCCCAAGTCTGGGTGTCCGACCAAGGCGACGGAACGTATCGTAACCCGGTTATACATGCTGATTATTCTGATCCGGATGTATGTGCTGTAGATGGAGAATTCTTTATGACTGCTTCCAGTTTTAATTGCACTCCCGGACTGCCAATACTCCGTTCAACAGATTTGGTGAACTGGAGAATTATAAATTATGCCATAAAGAATGTCGAACCTGCCGATTACTACGCATCTCCGCGTCATGGCAAAGGTGTCTGGGCTCCTTCAATCCGTTATCACAACGGCGAGTTCTACATCTATTGGGGCGATCCTGATTTCGGCATCTTCATGGTGAAGACAAAAGATATTTACGGCGATTGGGAAAAGCCTGTTCTTGTGAAAGCAGGAAAAGGAATGATAGACCCATGTCCGCTATGGGATGAAGATGGCAAGTCGTATCTTGCACATGCCTGGGCTGGCAGTAGAGCTGGATTTAATAGTATCATAACAGTGTGCGAGATGAATAGCGAAGGTACGGCTGTCATTTCATCTCCTGTAATGGTATTCGATGGTAACGATGGGACAAATCATACAATAGAAGGGGCAAAATTCTATAAACGCAATGGGTATTATTACATATTTGCACCTGCAGGTGGAGTTGCTACAGGATGGCAACTTGTACTTAGGTCAAAGAGTGTCTATGGTCCGTACGAGCCTCGTATTGTGATGGCTCAGGGCAGGACAGATATAAACGGTCCTCATCAGGGTGCATGGGTAGATACTCCGGCAGGTGAATCTTGGTTCCTGCATTTCCAGGACAAGGGGGCATATGGAAGGGTCATTCATCTTAATCCTATGGCATGGAAATCGGATTGGCCGGTTATCGGCGTTGATACGGATGGAGATGGTTGTGGCGATCCTGTAAATACTTACAGAAAGCCACTTACAGAAAAAAAAGCAGTGATAGAAACTCCTGTAGAGAGCGATGAGTTCAATTCCCGACAGCTTGGTCTGCAATGGCAATGGCATGCCAATTATCATGATTTCTTCGGATTTACCACCGACCTTGGATATATACGTCTATATGGTTATCAACTGTCCGAGAACTTCTGCAACTTTTGGGAAGTGCCTAATCTGCTTCTTCAGAAGTTCCCGGCAGAGGAGTTTACAGTTACAACCAAACTGAAGGTATCTGCAAAGGCTGACGGACAGATGTCTGGAATTATCATTATGGGATGGGATTATGCCTATTTGGGAATAGAAAAGTCCGAAGAAAAATTCCTATTGAAATATGTTACATGCCGTGATGCAGAACAAGGCTCTGCCGAGTCTGTTTCTGTTGTTGGAGTATTGGGCAGCAGTAACATTTTTGAAGCAGGACTGTATCCAAACTACGAAAGAGATATTTATCTGAAAATACAAGTGAAAAAGGGCGGAATCTGTACTTTCTCATATAGTACCGACGGACGCCGTTTCTATAAGGCTGGCAGTGCTTTTACTGCACGTCAGGGCAAATGGATAGGAGCAAAGGTCGGTTTGTTCAGTGTCACTCCGCACGGAAAAGAACGCGGATGGATGGATGTCGACTGGTTCAGAATTGAAAAAAACAAGAAATAAAAATATTAAGGGAAAAGATGAAAGTAAACAAGATTATCGCAGGTTTAGGATTGCTGATGCTTTCTGCCTGTGCATCCACACCTGTATCACAGATAGATGTGGATAAGACATTGCATTATTGTGATGTGCAGATACACAAGACGCTGAATAGCCTTCATCAGGCCGACAGTATGGATTATACAATGATGCCACGTAATATTCTTCCGGGTGAAACTAAATGGAATCTCCGTAAGGCAACTAAGGAAGAGTGGACTGCTGGATTTTGGCCAGGAGTATTGTGGTATGATTATGAAGCTACAGGTAATGATAGTATAAAGGAAGAAGCTGATAAGTTTACACGTTCGCTTGGTTTCCTTGCGGAAATACCGGCTTACGATCACGACCTTGGTTTCCTTGTTTTCTGCAGCTATGGTAATGGATACCGTCTTACAGGGAATGAAGAATATAAAAAAGTAATTCTTGCTGTATCTGATACTTTGGCTACTCTTTACAAGCCTGCTGTAGGAACAATTCTTTCATGGCCGCGCAATGTGGAAATGTTCGGTGGTCATAACACTATAATGGATAATATGATAAACCTGGAGATGTTGTTTTGGGCTGCAAAGAATGGTGGAAACAAGAATCTGTACGATATTGCAGTAGCACATGCAGACAAGACTATGGAGAACCAGTTCCGCGAGGATTATACTTCATACCATGTGGCCGTGTATGACACTATCACTGGCGAATGTATCAATCGCTGTACGCATCAGGGATATGCCGACAACAGTATGTGGGCTCGAGGTCAGGCATGGGCTATTTATGGCTATACAGTGGTTTATCGTGAAACAAAGGACCCTAAATATCTTGATTTCGCTGAAAAAGTAGCACAGGTTTATCTTGACCGTTTGCCTGAAGACTATATCCCTTATTGGGACTTCAGTGCACCTGGAATGCCTGATGCTCCTCGTGATGCATCGGCTGCTTGTGTAGTGGCATCTGCACTTCTTGAAATGTCGACATTCTATAATGATGAAAAGGCTGAAAAATATAAAGATGCAGCAGAGAAAATGTTGGTAAGTCTTGATTCAGACAAATATAGAGCCGGAGACAGAAATCAGTCGTTACTCCTGCATTCTACAGGACACTGGCCTGCAGGTTCGGAGATAGATGCTTCTATCATATATGCCGATTATTACTATATGGAGGCTTTGTTGAGACTTAAGAAACTAAATGAGGGAAAATCTATTTATTGATAAATACACATATATGGCGTGACAAGGATTTTTTTCCTTGTCGCGCCGTTCATTTATCTATATCTTTCCACAATCTCCATAATAGCCTTTCCGTATTTTTCCGCAGTCTTCTTTCCTATACACTTTATACGCAAAAGTTCGCGCTCGTTTTTGGGAAGATTGTTTGACAGTCCGATGATGGCTTTCTGCTGAAGCACGGTATATGCCGGCAATCCTAGTTCGGCAGCTTCTTTTTTGCGCCATTCTACCAAAGCGCGGTATAATTCCATATTACTGATATCACTGCTTTCCTGTGGGATTTTCTTCTCCGCCTTTTCACGTTTTCTGGTTGCCGGAGCTTTATCTTCTTCCATGCTTAGTATGGCACGTTTGCGAAGGAAGTCCTGTACGTGGAAACCCTTGTCGTGTACGTGCTCCATCAGGGCTGTCTTTATTCTAACTGCATCTGTCAGTTCGTCGAATGCCGTTTCCAGTCTTTTCCTTGTTTCCTTATTATCGGAAGTGATATCTGTGCTGTCCAGCAAGTTCTGGAGAGGTTTCAGCTTTTCTGTAAAGTATTCTGATGCGCTGTGTATGCGGTCTTGAAGCGCTGTGTCGGTCTCGCAGTTGGCTGTGATGGCAATCATACGTGTATATTGATTTTCAAATTTTGTGCTTACTTCCGTTATCGACTGTTTGAAGCGTTCTGCTTCGTTCTTGTACATTTCAAGTTGCTTTGGATATGTCTTGTAAAGATGCTCGTCGACAAGCCTAATATAATGGTTGAGAAACATCTCCATCTGGCGGAATCCGAATAGTTGTTTCAGCAGGTCGTTGAAGTATGCTCTTTGCATGGCCGTACATTGTTCCACAGTAGGAGTAGATTTGCGCTGTTCGTCAGTAAAGGTGTCAATCATCCTGTCGCTTATCACGGCACTGGCAGAGATTGGTGAGCTCAGAACCAGACCTTCAAGTGTGCGGCATCGGCTCAGGGCCACATATGCCTGACCGTGTGCAAATGAAGATGACACGTCTATTATAGCCTTGTCGAATGTAAGTCCCTGACTTTTGTGGACTGTTATAGCCCATGCCAGTTTCAGGGGATACTGCTTGAATGTACCTTCCACTTCTTCCACTATCTCTTTCGTTTCTTCGTCCAGACGGTATTTGGCGTTTGCCCATTCGGCTTCTTCAAGGTTCACCCTGGTACCTGTTTCGTTCACCATGACCTCTATTCCTTCGTGTGATACGTTTGTTATGCGTCCTATAGTTCCGTTTGCATAACGGTGCAAGCCGGATGTATCATTCTTTACGAACATTACCTGTGCGCCTTTTTTCAACTCCAGTTCAAGGTCGGTAGGATATGAATAGTCCGGGAAGTTCCCCTCTATGTTTGCCTTGAACTTATAGCTTTTAGTCGGGAGTTCGTCCAGTTTTCTTTGGTTAATTTGCTGTGCCTGGATGTTGTGTGTCGTGAGTCGGATATATCCGTCATCATTGCTCGGATTGAATCCCGGTATATATCTGCTGTTCAGCTCTTTTATGTCGTTTTCGGTGCAGCGGTTTTCCCTTATGGCATTCAGTAAAGCGAGGAAGTGTGCATCGCTTTGACGGTAGACTTTCTTCAGTTCAATTGTGCAGAAAGAAGTCTCTCTGAGTGCGTGGCTTGAAAAGAAATACGGTGAATCATAATATTCCGAAAGCATTTGCCACTCATCGTTTTTTGTTACCGGGGGGAGCTGCTGTATGTCGCCAATGAGCAGAAGCTGTACGCCGCCGAAAGGTTTGCTGTTGCGCCTGAACCGGCGAAGTACATCGTCTATAGCATCCAGAAGGTCGGCACGCACCATACTTATCTCGTCTATCACAAGCAGGTCAATACTTCGCATGATATTAAGTTTCTCCTTTCCGAAACGGAAGCGGTATTTGGCATCGCCGCCGAAGGCTGTTCCGGGGATGTATGGAGCAAAGGGAAGTTGGAAGAATGAGTGTATGGTCATACCTCCTGCATTGATTGCCGCAATGCCTGTAGGTGCGAGGATAATCATTCTCTTGGGTGATTCTTTTACCAGTGTACGGAGGAATGTAGTCTTACCTGTTCCTGCCTTACCGGTCAGGAATATGTTGGTGCCTGTTTGTGCTATAAGGGTATTGGCGAGTTCAAGTTCCGGATTTGTATTCATAAGCGTTTCGCTTTTATTGAAGTATATATGGCAAATATAGTTTATTTGGTTTAAAGATTAATAAGTGTAAACATTCTTATTTGTGACGAAATCCTTATTTTTACTGTAGCACCCATGAAATAAGCGCAAAAAATATTAACTTTACGCCGAAATTTCAATTTAACAAAAATGGCCATTATCATTAAGAAAGTCAGAACGAAGAAAGATTTTCACACTTTCATTCGTCTTAATTATGAATTATACAAGAACAATCCTTATTCCGTACCCGATTTGTACGACGACATGGTGAATACCCTCAGCAAAGATAAAAATGCTGCCTTTGAGTTTTGCAAAGCTGAATATTTTCTTGCTTATAAGGATGAAAAGCCTGTGGGGCGTGTAGCTGCAATTATAAATAACCGTGCGAATGAAACATGGAACAAGAAAGAGGTACGTTTCGGATGGATTGACTTCATCGACGATGCAGAGGTTTCGAAAGCGCTTATAGATGAAGTGGAAAAATGGGGAAAAGAGAGAGGTATGGAATATGTGGTAGGTCCGTTGGGATTTACTGATATGGATCCGGAAGGTATGTTGGTGGAAGGCTTTGATCAGTTAGGTACAATGGCAACAATATATAACTATCCATACTATCCAGAGCATATAGAGAAACTTGGCTTTGAGAAAGAGGCTGACTGGGTGGAATTTAAGTTAAAGGTGCCAGAAAAACTTCCAGAGAAGTTTGTCCGTATCTCGGAAATCATTCTTCAGAAATATAATCTAAAAATCAAGAAAATCACTCGCAAAGAACTGAAAGAAAAGAATTATGGTCAGAGGATATTCGACCTGATAAACGAGGCATATGCTCCGCTTTATGGATTTTCGAAGATGACTCAGGGACAGATAGACCAGTACATAAAGATGTATCTGCCTGTGATTGACCTTCGTATGGTGTCGTTGGTGGAAGATGCAGCAGGCGAGCTTGTGGCCGTTGGTATATCAATGCCATCGCTTTCAGTTGCTCTTCAGAAGGCTAAAGGTAAGATGCTTCCGTTCGGATGGTACCATCTGCTTAAGGCTCTTTTCATCAAGAAACCTAAGATTCTTGACTTGTTGCTGGTAGGAGTAAAGCAAGAATATCAGAGTAAGGGTGTAAATGCACTGTTGTTCTACGACCTGGTGCCTGTATATAAGGAAATGGGATTCGAGTACGGCGAGAGTAATCCAGAACTGGAAGAAAACAAGAAAGTGCAGTCGCAGTGGAGTGCGTTCGAATCTGAGCAGCACAAGCGCCGCCGTGCTTATAAGAGAAAAATTAATTGATACAGTTGACAAGTTGATGAGTTGACAAGTTAAAAAGGTTGCCATTCGGTTGAAAGCCTTATCGACTTGTAACTGAAGCCTTGTCACCTAAAATAAAAATACAATGGATGAACTGAATCAGAATATTAATGCTTCGGAACCTCAGGTGTCGTATACGGAAGAAAACATCCGCCACTTGAGCGACATGGAACATGTGCGTACCCGTCCGGGTATGTACATCGGACGTCTGGGCGACGGCTCGCAGGCAGAGGACGGTATATATGTGTTGCTTAAGGAAGTGGTGGACAACAGTATTGACGAATTCAAGATGGGGGTAGGTAAGCGTATTGACATTACTCTGGAGGATAATCTCAGGGTGTCGGTGCGCGACTATGGCCGTGGTATCCCTTTGGGAAGTCTTGTGGATGCAGTGTCCATGCTGAATACCGGAGGTAAATACGATACTAAGGCTTTCAAGAAAAGTGTCGGACTGAACGGTGTGGGTGCAAAAGCTGTGAATGCACTAAGCGTGAAGTTTATTGCACGGAGTGTGCGCGACGGACAGATGCGTGAGGCTATATTTGAAAGAGGCGAGCTTATAAGTGACACTACTTCGGCTACAGAGGAGGATAACGGAACGTTTATATTCTTCGAACCGGACAACACTCTGTTTCTGAACTATCATTTCCGTCCGGAGTTTATCGAAACGATGCTCCGTAATTATACTTACCTGAATACCGGGTTGTCCATCTATTACAACGGGCGACGCATTGTGAGCCGAAACGGATTGGAGGACTTGCTGAACGATAATATGACGGCACAGGGCATTTATCCTATAGTACATCTGACAGGTGAGGACATTGAAATAGCGTTTACACACAGCCCTCAGTATGGTGAGGAGTATTATTCGTTTGTCAACGGACAGCACACCACACAGGGAGGTACGCATCAGAGTGCTTTCAAGGAACATATAGCCCGTACTATAAAGGAATTCTATGGCAAGAATCTGGAATATCAGGACATACGTAACGGTCTGGTGGCTGCCATTGCCATAAATGTGATAGAACCTACATTCGAGAGTCAGACAAAAATAAAATTAGGTTCACTTACTATGGCTCCGGAAAAAGATACCGACGGTAATCCGTATCCGCTTTCAGGGGTTAGTGTGAATAAGTTTGTGGGAGATTTCATAAAGATTAATGTAGATAATTATCTTCACAAGCATCCGGATGTGGCAGAGGCTTTGTTGCAGAAGATACAGGAATCCGAAAAGGAAAGAAAAGCCATTGCCGGAGTGACGAAAATAGCTCGTGAAAGGGCTAAGAAGGCAAACCTGCATAACCGTAAGCTGCGTGACTGCCGTATACATCTGAATGATGTGAAATCTGGCAAGAAGGACGAAGAAAAAGACCCTCGTCTGGATAGTGCCATATTCATCACCGAGGGTGATTCGGCAAGTGGTTCTATAACGAAGAGTCGCGATGTGAATACACAGGCTGTTTTCAGTTTGCGCGGTAAACCGCTCAACTCTTTTGGTCTTACCAAGAAGGTGGTTTATGAAAATGAGGAATTCAATCTCCTTCAGGCTGCTCTCAATATCGAGGACGGACTGGACGGGCTGAGATATAATAAGGTGATTGTGGCTACAGATGCCGATGTGGACGGTATGCACATACGTCTGCTGATGATAACTTTCTTCCTGCAGTTCTTCCCGGATTTGATAAAAAAAGGTCATGTATATATACTTCAGACACCTTTATTCCGTGTTAGAAACAGGAAAAAAGGCACTTATGTGACACGCTACTGTTATACTGACGAGGAAAGGCTTGCTGCAATAGAAGAACTTGGACCTAACCCGGAAATAACCCGATTCAAAGGTCTGGGAGAAATCTCTCCGGACGAGTTCCGTAACTTTATCGGTGAGGATATGCGTTTGGAACAGGTAACATTGAGAAAAACAGATGCGGTGAAGGAACTTCTGGAATTCTACATGGGAAAGAATACAATGGAAAGACAGAACTTCATCATTGAGAATCTGGTGGTTGAGGAAGACGTTAATTTGTAAATGAAATGAAAAAAGCAATATTCCCCGGTACATTCGATCCGTTTACTATCGGACATTTTTCGGTTGTGAAACGTGCCTTAACCTTTATGGACGAGGTGGTGATTGGTATCGGTATAAATGAGAGCAAGCGTACATGGTTTCCTACTGAGAAGCGTGTGGAGATGATTAGCCAACTTTATGCAGACGAACCGAGAATAAAGGTCGCGGCATATTCCGGGCTTACAATAGATTTTGCACGCGAATGCGGTGCCCAGTTTATAGTAAGAGGTATACGTACAGTGCGTGATTTCGAATATGAAGAGACCATTGCCGACATAAATCGTAAGATGGCAGGTATAGAAACAATATTATTGTTTACAGAACCTGAACTCACTTCGATAAGCTCTACTATTGTGCGCGAGCTTTTGCAGTTTGGCAAGGATGTTACTCCTTTCCTTCCTGAAGGTATGAAACTTTAATTTTGCCAAGAAATATGAAATTGAAGCTGTTTTTTACTATATGTTTATTTATGGGTACAACACTATTTGTTGATGCTCAGAATAAATTACTGAACTCTCCGGCCAGAAAATTGCAATTGGCGGAGTTCGCCATAGCCAATCTTTATGTAGATGATGTGGATGAAGACAAACTTGTGGAAGATGCCATAATAAAGATGCTTGAAGAACTGGACCCGCATTCCACTTATTCAGATCCTGAAGAGGTAAAAAAACTGAATGAACCTCTTGTAGGTAATTTTGACGGTATCGGAGTGCAGTTTAATATGGCTACGGATACACTGTTCGTAATACAGCCAGTGTCCGGAGGACCGTCGGAAAAGGTCGGTATTCTGGCAGGCGACCGTATTATAGAGGTGAACGATACTGTAATAGCCGGAGTCAAGATGAGTACGGAGGAGGTGATGCGCCGTCTGCGTGGTCCGAAAGGAACAAAAGTAAACCTGAAGATAATGCGTCGCGGAGTGAAGGAATTATTGCCTTTCACCGTCAAGCGCGACAAGATACCTGTATACAGCCTTGATGCTTCGTATATGATGACCAAGACTACTGGATATATCCGTATCAGCCGTTTTGCGGCTACTACTGCAGATGAGTTCGAGGATGCTCTTCATAAACTTCAGGATGAGGGTATGCGTAATCTTATTCTTGACCTTCAGGGAAATGGAGGGGGGTATCTGAATGCTGCCATAGAGATAGCAAACCATGTGTTGGAAAAAGGCGAACTGATTGTCTATACTGAAGGGAAGCGTAATCCGCGCACAGAGTTCAAGGCTCGTGGAAACGGTGATTTCCGCAAAGGAAAGTTGGTAGTACTTGTAGATGAATTCTCTGCTTCGGCCAGCGAAATCGTAACTGGAGCCATTCAGGATTGGGACAGAGGAACAGTAGTGGGCAGACGTACATTCGGAAAAGGACTTGTTCAGAGACCTATCGATCTTCCGGACGGTTCCATGATACGTCTTACTGTGGCACGCTATTACACTCCTTCGGGCAGATGTATTCAGAAGCCGTACGAAAGTATAGAACAATACAACAGAGACCTTATAGAAAGGTATAACCGTGGTGAGATGCAGAGTGCCGACAGCATTCATTTCCCTGATTCACTGAAAACAAAGACACTTAAGAAAGGACGTATAGTATATGGTGGAGGAGGTATAATGCCTGACTACTTTGTGCCTATAGATACTACATATTATACAGATTATTATTTGGCACTGCGTGACAAGGGAGCTATTGTCCAACAGAATCTTAAACTGATAGATGCTCATCGTAATGAATGGAAAGCGAAATACAAGACATTCGACCGATTTAACAAGAGATTTGATGTTACGGACAAGATGTTGGACGATTTGATTGCTCTTGGCAAGACAATGGGAATAGAATATAAGGAAGAGGAATACAAAACAGCTCTTCCACTTATAAAGACCCAGCTGAAGGCACTTATAGCACGCGACTTGTGGGATATGAACGAATATTTCCAGGTTATAAACTCGATGAATGAAACGGTACAAAAGGGACTTGAGTTGATTGAAGATTAGTTGATGAGGCCTTTTTTAGTTACGAGATGACGAGTTGACAAGGTTACCATCCGGACGGAGAACCAGGTCAACTTGTAACTGAAGCCTAGTCAACTCAAATTAAAGAATTATTTCCTTAATTGTTTGTAATAATGATGGAAATAGTCTAACTTTGCCAAGTCAAAATGCCTTTAATGGAGACTATTTTAGTTTTAATAATTAAATAATTTAAAATCAATCATTTATGTGGTTAAGTAATTCATCTATTGGTAGGAAAGTGGTGATGAGCGTTACAGGTATCGCCCTTGTCCTGTTTCTGACATTTCACATGGCGATGAACCTTGTTGCATTGTTCTCAGGTGAGGCATACA
>CALUPA010000093.1 GCA_944322395.1 uncultured Phocaeicola sp. | reverse complement strand
CGATGTGTTGATTTCTTCTTTCCCATTTTAATTTCTAATTTGTTAAAACGGTGTAAAGTAAATCTGTATTAAGTCATAATATCAAATCTAGGCCGTTGTTATTTTGTTTTTGTTTGTCGAGAAGATACTTACATGTATAACATTAATTTGAAACGATTTATCCATAATCTTTGGTTTATATGAGATATTTTCTGTTATAGGTTTAATATGTAATTGTAGTTTACCGTATTATGCTTATTTTTGTATCCGATTAAGATATAATGATAACAGTTAACAAATTTCATCGATTTATTTAAATTATGAACAGAAGCATCGGATTATTCACACTGGCCGTGCTGGTGTATGCCAATGCTCCGCTTCGTTCCTGGGCGCAGGATGAAGTCTCGGTCACAACCGATACGCTGAGTATATCTCTTCAGGATGCTATAAAGATATCATTGGAAGAGAATCCCAGCATTATCGTTGCCGATAAGGAGATTGTGATAAAAAAGGAAAGCAGAAAAGAAGCTTATTCCGGATTGTTTCCGGAAGCTAATATTTCTGCAGGATTTAACCGGACTCTCAAGAAACAGACTATGGTTATGGACTTTGGCGGACAGTCGCAGACCATACAGGTGGGTTCGGACAATTCTTATAATGGGGGAATCAATATTTCATTGCCGTTGTTTGCTCCGGCATTGTACAAGAGTATTAATCTTTCCAAGACAGACGTAGATTTGGCAGTCGAGAAATCAAGAGCATCTAAACTCGACTTGGTCAATCAGGTGAGCAAGGCTTATTACCAGCTAATGCTTTCGCAGGACAGCTATAATGTTATTCTGCAAAGCTACGAGCAGGCCAAGGAAAACTATAGGGTTATCAGTGCCAAATATGAGCAAGGTTCAGTGAGTGAGTATGACAAAATCAGGGCAGAGGTGCAGATGCGAAGTCTGAACCCGAATGTAATTGCTGCACGTAATGCCATTTCACTGTCGGCAATGCAGCTGCAGGTTCTTATGGGTATGGATACATCTACACCTATAAAGGTTAAGGGCAGCTTGAAGGACTATGAGATGGAACTCTTCAAGCGTATGGCACCTCCTGAAGTGGATTTAAGTAACAACAGTGACTTGAAGCAGATGGACCTGAATGAGAAGTCGCTCAAGAATACAGTCTCTTTGCAGAAGAGTAATCTTCTTCCTACTTTGAGTCTGGCATTCAACTATACTTATACTTCGCTCAACAACGATTTCAAGTTCTCAGAATACAGATGGTTCCCTTATTCTATGATAGGATTCCAGCTTAATATTCCTATCTTCACGGGAAGTAACTTCACCAAGATAAAGAAAGCGAGATTGCAGCTTGATCAGTTGAAAGATACGAGACTGAATACAGAACGCCAGCTGAAGATGCAGGCCACAAGCTACCTCAACAGTATGGAGGCGAGCACAGAGCAGGTGGTGAGCAACCGTGAAAATATTGTTCAGGCAGAGAAGGGTAGGAGTATTGCCCGCAAGAGATATGAGGTGGGTAAGGGTACTATCATCGAACTGAATGATGCTGAAGTTGCACTTATTCAGGCACGTCTGAGCTATCATCAGTCAATATATGATTATATGGTATCTAAGGTTGACCTCGAAAAGGTGCTCGGAAACGGATTTGAGGAATACGTAAATGATAATGAAAATGAAAAATAATACATCGGCTATGAAAATAAATATGTTTTGCTGTTTAGCGGCTATTATATGCAGTCTTGCTTTAGGCTCATGCTCATCAGATAAAAAAGATTCAAATAATACTTCATCAGACGGTAACGGAAGTGCTGCAGAGATGAATGACCTCCCTGTAGTAAAACTGGCAGAGGTAAAGGCTCGTCCTGTAGACCAGGTTCAGGAATTTACTGCAACAGTTCAGGCAGAAGTGAAGAATAACATTGCTCCTTCAACTCCTATCCGTATCAAGAAGATTTTTGTGGAAGTGGGTGATAGGGTGAAGAAGAATGACAAACTGGTTCAGATGGATGCTGCAAATCTGAAACAGATGGAACTTCAGCTTGAAAACAAGGAGATAGAATTCAAGCGCACTGACGAACTTTATAAAGTGGGCGGTGTGTCGAAATCAGAATGGGATGCAGTGAAAATGGCTTACGAAGTGCAGAAAACTGCATATTGCAATCTTCTTGAGAACACTACACTGCTCAGTCCTATTGACGGAATAGTGACTGCCAGAAATTATGACAACGGCGATTTGTATAACGGTGGTACTCCGGTGCTTACTGTAGAGAAGATTACTCCGGTGAAACTTTACATCAATGTGTCGGAAATGTATTTTGCCAAACTGAAAGAAGGTATGCCGGTCGAAATTAAATTGGATGTATATGGCGACGAGGTGTTCAATGGTAAGATTAATCTTATCTATCCTACAATAGATGCTGCCACACGTACATTCAGAGTTGAGGTCGGTATATCCAACGCTGATATGCGAGTTCGTCCGGGAATGTTTGCCCGTGTGAAACTCAATCTTGGAACAGAAAACAACGTAGTAGTACCTGATCTCGCTGTGATTAAACAGGCCGGTTCGGGCGACAGATATGTGTATGTGTATGAGAACGGTAAGGTGAGCTATAATAAGGTTGTTCTGGGACGACGTATGCAGGATGAGTACGAGCTTAAATCGGGAGTTGCGAACAATTCTAAAGTTGTAGTGGCCGGTCAGTCCCGTCTTGTTGATGGAGCAGAAGTTCAGGTAGAGGAATAATCAGTGATTGGCATAACAGGTAATATTAAATAATAAAAAGACGGAGATAAGATTATGAGCTTATACGAAGGTGCGGTTAAGAAACCTATTATGACATCGCTATGCTTCCTGGCAGTAGTGATATTCGGTCTTTTTTCTTTATCCAAACTTCCTATCGACTTGTATCCGGATATCGATACAAACACCATTATGGTGATGACATCCTATCCGGGAGCGAGTGCGGAGGATATAGAGAACAACGTGACAAGGCCGTTGGAGAACACGCTTAATGCGGTCAGCAATCTTAAGCATATCACTTCGCGTTCGTCGGAGAATATGTCGCTTATTACTTTGGAATTCGAGTTCGGATATGATATAGACGTGCTTACTAATGATGTGCGCGACAAGTTGGATATGGTATCATCCATGCTTCCTGATGAAGTTGAGACACCTATTATCTTCAAGTTCAGTACTGATATGATTCCTATCGTGATGCTGTCTGTCCAGGCGGAGGAAAGCAAGGCTGCCCTATACAAGATTCTTGATGACAGGGTGGTGAATCCGTTGGCGAGAATTCCGGGAGTGGGAACTGTTTCTATCAGTGGTGCGCCGCAGAGAGAAATCCAGGTGTATTGTAATCCAAACAAGCTTGAAGCCTACAATCTTACTATCGAGGGGATAAGTTCCTGCATCGGAGCGGAAAACAGGAACATTCCTGGAGGTAATTTCGACATCGGTAATGAAACATATTCCCTTAGAGTGGAGGGTGAGTTTACCGATGCCCGACAGATGGAGAACATTGTTGTGGGAAGCTATAATGGTGCCAATGTCTATCTGAGGGATGTTGCAAGAGTGATTGATACGGTAGAGGAACGTGCCCAGGAGACATACAATGACGGTGTTCAGGGTGCGATGATTATAGTTCAGAAACAGTCCGGAGCCAACTCGGTGAATATTTCGAAAAAGGTAATGGAGGCATTGCCTAAACTGCAGGCTTCGCTGCCAAGCGATGTGAAGTTGGGTGTGATTATTGATACGTCAGACAATATTCTTAATACGATAGACAGCCTTGCGGAAACGGTGATTTATGCATTGCTGTTTGTGGTGATTGTGGTGTTCCTTTTCCTCGGGAGATGGAGGGCTACGCTTATCATCTGTATTACTATCCCTCTTTCGCTCATTGCTTCGTTTATATACCTTGCAATTACCGGAAATACCATTAACATCATTTCGCTTTCATCACTTTCCATAGCTATTGGTATGGTGGTGGACGATGCCATTGTGGTGTTGGAGAATGTTACTACTCATATCGAACGAGGTTCTGAGCCAAAACAGGCTGCCATTCACGGTACAAATGAGGTGGCTATCTCCGTAGTGGCTTCCACTCTGACAATGATAGCCGTGTTCTTCCCTCTTACTATGGTAACAGGTATGTCGGGAGTGATGTTCAAGCAGTTGGGATGGATGATGTGTGCTATCATGTTTATCTCTACAGTTGCAGCATTGTCGCTTACACCGATGCTGTGTTCGCAGTTGCTTCGTCTGAAGAAGAAACCTTCAAAGTTTAGAACAATATTCTTTACGCCGATAGAGAAGGGACTTGATGTTCTTGACGTGAAGTACAGTCAGTTGCTCGACTGGGCAGTAAGACATAGAAAAACTATTATCACAGCATGTGTGGTATTCTTCATGGGCAGTTTGGTAGTGGTGAAATATATCGGTACAGAGTTCTTCCCAGCACAGGACAATGCGCGTATAGCCATTAATCTCGAGATGCCAGTAGGTACGAGAAAAGAACTGGCTCAGGAGGTGTCACAGCGACTTACGGAACAATGGATGAAAGAATTCAAGGGAGTGATGAAGGTGTGCAACTATACTGTAGGACAGGCAGACACAGATAACGTGTTTGCTTCTATCCAGGATAATGGTTCGCATATTATCGCATTCAATATAACACTGGTTGACCCTGAGGACAGAGATATAACCCTTGAGGAAGTATGTAACGTAATGCGTGACGACTTGAAGAAATATCCTGAATTCAGCAAGGCAGAGGTAATCATGGGTGGAGCCAACACAGGTATGTCGGGTCAGCCTACTGCCGACTTTGAAATATATGGTTATGATATGGCCAAGACAGATGCCGTGGCTCTTGAATTGAAGAACAAGCTTTCTGCTGTAAACGGTGTGTCCGAAGTAAATATCAGCCGTAGCGATTATCAGCCGGAATATCAGGTGGATTTCGATCGCGAGAAACTTGCTCTTCATGGACTGAATGTCACTACTGCCGGAAACTATCTTCGAAACAGGGTGAACGGTTTCATCGCTTCGAAGTATAGAGAAGATGGCGAGGAATATGATATCAAGGTGAGATACGCTCCGGAGTACAGACAGAGTATAGACGATATCGAGAATATATTGATATACAATTCACGTGGCGAGGCGGTAAGGGTTAAGGATGTAGGTAAGGTTGTGGAAAGATTCGTGGCTCCTACTATCGAACGTAAGGACCGTGAGAGAATTGTTACCGTATCTGCTGTAATATCCGGAGTTCCGTTGAGTACGGTGGTCAATGCCGGTAATGAAATCATCAAGACAATGGAAATACCTGATGATTTGTCGGTACAGATTGCAGGTTCGTATGAAGACCAGCAGGAATCATTTACCGACCTCGGTGTGCTGGCAGTCCTGATAGTTATACTCGTATTCATCGTAATGGCTGCACAGTTCGAGTCGCTCACATATCCGTTTATAATTATGTTCTCGCTTCCGTTTGCATTCAGCGGTGTGATTATGGCATTGTTCATCACAGACAGTACGCTCAGCGTGATGAGTCTCTTGGGTGGTATCATGCTTATCGGTATTGTAGTAAAGAACGGTATTGTGCTCATCGATTATATCATATTGTGTAGAGAACGCGGTCTTACAGTCATAAATTCTGTAGTAACTGCTGGAAAGAGCCGTCTGCGTCCGGTATTGATGACCACAGCCACTACTGTGCTTGGTATGATTCCTATGTCGCTCACCGGTTCTCAAGGTTCCGAGATGTGGAGTCCTATGGCGATATCCGTAATCGGAGGTCTGACCATTTCTACAGTTCTTACTCTTGTTCTTATTCCTACACTGTATTGCGTATTTGCAGGAACAGGTATCAAGCGCCAGAGAAAAAAATGGAGAAAGAACCTTGAAATGGATAAGTATTTCTACAGCCATAAGGAAGAAATTGTGAGAAAGAAGTAAGTATGAATTTTGAACATTTGAACAGTAAAGAGTAATAAGATATATGAAGTCAGTATTAATAACATTCGATCAGGCTTATTATGAAAAAATCATCAGATTGCTCGACCATCTTGACTGTCGCGGGTTCACGCATATGGAGAGAGTACAGGGTAGGGGAAGTAAGACGGGAGAACCTCATTATGGAACTCACGCCTGGCCTGCAATGTGTTCGGCAATCATAACAGTAGTGGACGATGAGAAGGTTTCTCCATTGCTTGAGAAACTTCATGAGATGGATATGAGGACAGAACAGCTTGGGCTTAGAGCCTTCGTGTGGAATATAGAGCAAAGTATTTAGAAATAAATAACTTATAAGTTTATTCGGATTGGCTTTCTTAATCAGTTATTCGGTTTTTCGATACACTGGTTAAGAAAGCCTTTTTCTGTAATAAATGTTAATTGTTTTGCTTGTTGAGAAAATAGTTGTTTCTTTGCAAAAGTTTCCAATGGAAAATATTTAAAGCGGTGAATAAATAGAAATAACAAAAAACGATAATACATTATGAAGTATCTTATAGTAGGAGGTGTGGCAGGTGGAGCCACTGCAGCAGCAAGAATCCGCAGAAACACGGAGAAGGCTGAGATTATCATGTTCGAGAAAGGACAGTACATCTCGTATGCCAACTGTGGATTGCCATATTATATCGGCGGAGTGATAGACGACAGGAATAAACTCTTCGTCCAGACTCCTGAGGCTTTTGGCAAGAGATTCAATATCGACGTTAGAACAAATTCCGAAGTTGTATCGGTTAACGTGAAGAACAAGACAGTTGCTGTGCGTACCAAGGACGGCAGGGAATATACCGAGCAGTACGACAAACTACTGTTGTCGCCGGGAGCATCGCCTGTGGTTCCGCCGTTGCAGGGAATAGACAGCAAGGGTATATTCACACTGAGAAACGTAAACGATACTGACAAAATCAAGGAATATATCAGCAATAACACTGTAAAGCGTGCCGTAATTGTGGGCGGTGGTTTTATCGGTCTTGAGATGGCTGAAAACCTCAAACACGCAGGAATGGAAGTGGCTGTAGTGGAAATGGCAAACCAGGTGATGGGACCTATCGACTATTCCATGGCGGCATTAGTACACGAACATCTGCAGCAGCAGGGCGTAAAGCTTTATCTTGAACAGGCGGTTGAGTCTTTTAAGGATAACGGCACTTCGCTCGATGTAAACTTCAAGTCCGGAATTTCGCTTAGTGCAGAGCTGGTGATACTCTCTATCGGTGTACGTGCTGAGACAAGACTTGCGGCAGAAGCAGGATTGAAACTGGGTGAGATGAAGGGTATATATGTGAACGAATATCTTCAGACATCGGATGCCGACGTATATGCGGTGGGCGATGCTATAGAATTTCCTCATCCCGTAACAGGCAAGTCATGGCTCAACTTCCTTGCAGGGCCGGCAAACCGTCAGGCAAGAATTGTGGCCGATAATATGGTGTTCGGCAACAAGGTGAAATACGAAGGCTCGATAGGAACAGCCATTGCCAAGGTGTTCGACCTTACTGTAGCTTCTACAGGTCTTCCTGCAAAACGTCTGAAACAGATGGAAATACCTTACCTTTCTGCTACAATACATTCAGGTTCACACGCCGGTTATTATCCCGGAGCGTTACAGATGGATATAAAGATTACTTTCTCTCCGGAGGACGGTCGTCTGTATGGAGCGCAGATTGTGGGTTATGACGGTGTGGACAAGCGCATAGATGAGTATGCTCTGGTAGTGAAGAACGGAGGTACAGTATATGACCTGACAAGACTGGAACATGCGTACGCTCCACCATTCTCATCTGCCAAAGACCCTGTGGCGGTTTCAGGTTATGTGGCAGGAAACATTCTTTCGGGTAAGATGACTCCACTTTACTGGCGTGAACTTCGTGACGCGGATCTTTCGAAAGTCACTCTTATTGATGTTAGAACTCCTGATGAATATTCTTTGGGCAATATCCACGGCTCGATAAATATCCCTCTTGACGATATGCGCGACAGAATGGACGAAATACCTACAGACAAACCTGTGTTCCTGTATTGTGGAGTAGGGTTGAGAGGTTATCTTGCATCGAACATTCTGAAGGAAAACGGGTTTAAGGATGTGCGCAATCTGATAGGCGGTGTAAAGACATACAAGGCAGCCGTGACAAAAGTCTGCCCTCCCGGTGACGATGCCATGAAGTGTGCTACTGAGGCAAAAGAGTCATGCTCGTGTGTAGTGGAACAGAGTGAAGCAAAGACTATAAAGGTTGATGCCTGCGGTATGCAATGCCCGGGTCCGATATTGAAACTGAAAAAGACAATGGAAGGACTCAAACCGGGAGAGAGACTTGAGATATCGGCTACAGATGCCGGTTTCCCGAGAGACGCTGAATCATGGTGCCGCACAACCGGTAATAAGTTCATATCATCTTCACCATCTGCAGGTATATATAAGGTCGTTATCGAGAAAGCTACGGCATGTGCCGCAGAGGCTGTAAAGCAGCAACCTTCGGCAGACGGAAAGTCATTCATCCTCTTTAGTGATGACCTCGACAAGGCTCTTGCCACATTCGTATTGGCAAACGGAGCGGCAGCCACAGGGAAGAAAGTTACTATCTTCTTCACATTCTGGGGACTGAATGCCATCAAGAAGGAACGCAAGCCAAGTGTTCAGAAAGACATTTTCGGTAAGATGTTCGGCATGATGCTGCCTTCAAGCTCGAAGAAACTCAAACTTTCGAAGATGAATATGGGCGGTATCGGCTCGAAGATGATGAGATACATTATGAAGAACAAGGGTATCGAATCGCTGGAATCCCTCAGACAACAGGCTATTGACAATGGTGTAGAATTCATAGCCTATGCAAGATGCGTGAACTTTATAAGGCTATCACCGAACTGGAGGATAGCCTTATGGAGATTTACGGCATATCACTCAACGAGGCTATGGTGATGTGCAGCATAGGCAGCAGAAAGGTTGCTGCCGGAGAGATTTCACAAATCACAGGGTTAAAGTCATCGCACCTTTCAAAAGTCCTTCGCTCAATAGAGGATAAGGGCTTTCTAATAAGGGATTTCGGCGACAAGGACAAACGTCAGATTTATTTCTCTCTCACAACGGAGGCCATGCAGTGTATGGAGAAACTGAAATGCGAAGGTCTGCCGGTTCCGGAACTGTTGACGGACTTCTTTGCATGCGGTCATGGAGAAAAAATGTAAGTATTATTTTAATTTTATAGATATATGAAGAAAATAGCATTACCAACAAGAAATGGCAATATCGACAACCATTTTGGACATTGTGCGTTCTACACGATTATAACTGTCAATGACAATAATGAAGTTGCAAAAACAGAAATCATGCCTTCGCCGGAAGGATGCGGTTGCAAGTCGAACATTGCATACCAGCTTCAGGAAGACGGCGTGACACTTATGCTGGCAGGCAATATGGGTATGGGTGCCCTCAACAAACTATCGTCTTGCGGAATCGAGGTAGTAAGAGGTTGCAGCGGTCCTGTCATGGATGTGGTTGAGGCTTACCTCAAAGGCGAGTTGAAAGACTCCGGCGAGGCATGCAGCCATCATGGCGATGACGGACATGAGTGCCATAATCATTGATTTTAATATTGCGGTGATATGAAAAAATGAGCAACCGGGGCTGGAGCTTGGGTTGCTCATTTTTTGACAGCATCTTTTATTCTAAATTATTGAGTATTGATTGTATTGTTTGTAATTGAATTTTGCGTTTATCTTCTTTTTTTAGTGGGATACCTTGAGGAGATTGCATACATCCGAATAAAATTTTCATTTCAGGTAATTCAGTGTATCTGTTATTAAATTCTTCATCTGAAAGAAAGAATCTGCTTATTGCATCTTTCTTAAAGCCGGCAATTGAACATAATTCACCCTCTTCCTTAGGGCTATTTATAGTTTCAAGTCCTTCTATATAATATGGCTCTAAGTCATAACCAATCCATGTATATTTGGGATATTTCCCAAAATATGCTCCAGCACTTCTATTGGCTACGATTATCAGTTTAGGTTTAATTACATTCTCAATCATTTGTTGGGTAATCCAAATATGTTTCACCAAGAAATCCAATCCTAAACTATTACTTCCTATTTCGTCAATTTTATTTTGTTCGGCTTCTCTGATTGTAAAAAGATCTATATGTTCGCATTTAATGTTTTTGGGAATGAACTTAAAAATTTCTTTCCAATAAATAGTCTTGTTTTCAGATTCTTTTAATTCTTCAAAACAAGGAAATGTATGCTTATATTCTGTTCTGATGTCATTTTCAGTTTCTCCAAATGACGGATTTATTCCAATAATTAATAAATCAGCTTTTCCTAAATTTTCAGGAATTGCATAACCTCGTTTTAATATCTCAGGATATATATTCTTATTTAGTGAAGTTTCCCAAAGTTCGTCTAAGGCTTTGATATAATCATTGTAGCTTTTTATTATAAGTTTATTTTCCATATTTTATATTAATTACTAATTGAGTAGCAAAGTTAATAAATACGAATTTATAATATAATAATAGCGTAAAAATATTATAAAACTTTATTCACATAATAAACAAAGTAAATGCAAGTCAAAGGTAATTTGAAGTTTATGTTAATCATAAATAACATGTTTAATTATGATTATTATTTTATATATCATTGTTTGAAATGTTATTCTTGGTTTGCAAGGAAAGAGTTCTTTTACTATTTTTGGAGATACATTGCATTTTAGTCATTAATAATTGAATATTCAGATGGAAATATATCATGGAAGTTACACTTCAGTACAAACTCCGGAAATAATTAAAGGTAAGTTTACAAAAGACTTTGGAGAGGGGTTTTATTGCACTGAATTAAAAAGACAAGCCGAAAAGTGGGCAAGGCGTTATGATACTCCAGTGGTGAGTATATATGAATATAAGC
>CALUPA010000092.1 GCA_944322395.1 uncultured Phocaeicola sp. | reverse complement strand
GGACTAAGAAAATCAAACACCCATCAGAATTCACTCAGATTGGTGCTGAAATCGAAGTTCAGGTATTGGAAATCGATAAAGAAAACCGTCGCTTGAGCCTTGGTCACAAGCAGTTGGAAGAAAATCCATGGGATGTATTCGAAACTGTATTCACTGTAGGTTCTATCCACGAAGGTACAATCATCGAACTTTTGGACAAAGGTGCAGTAGTTTCATTGCCTTACGGCGTTGAAGGTTTCGCTACTCCAAAACACCTTGTAAAAGAAGATGGTTCACAGGCTCAGCTTGATGAAAAACTTGAGTTCAAAGTAATCGAATTCAACAAGGAAGCTAAACGCATCATCTTATCTCACAGCCGTGTATTCGAAGATGCTGTTAAAGCTGAAGAAAAAGCAGAAAAGAAAGCTGCAAAGAAGACATCTAAGAAAGAAGAAGCTCCTATGATTCAGAATCAGGCTGCTTCTACAACTCTTGGTGACATCGATGCTCTTGCTGCATTGAAAGAACAGTTGGAAGGTAAGAAATAATTTTTGCCTACTGCAATAAAATCTTTAAGGCTGAATCCTCGACGGGGTTCAGCCTTATTTCTTTATATATGTATTCCATAATCGTGCTTTATCACATCCATCACAAACACACTCTCCAATGATGCCAGTGTGTCTATCCTGCCAAGCACATTCAATATAAATCCCTGATAATACTTCATATCAGGTGCATGTATCTTTAGAAGATAATCAAAACTACCTGAAATGTTATAGCACTCCGTTACTTCCGGTATCCCGGCTATAATCTGAGAAAAACTACAGGCTATATCATAATTCAGGTGCTGCATCTTCACCTTACAGAACACAATAAAACCCTGGTTAAGTTTCTCAGCATCAAGTACAGCAATATATTTCTTGATATATCCACCTGCTTCAAGGCGTTTCAGACGTTCAAAAACAGGAGTTGACGAAAGACTAACCTTTGCGGCAAGCTCTTTTGTCGTCAGACGGGCATTATCCTGCAAAGTACGGAGTATCTGCAAATCCACCTTATCTAATTTCTCTACATTGTTCATAGTACAAATATTCTGTTTTATTTGATTTTCGATACTAAAATAAGAATTAAATCACATAAAACAGAGATATTATAGTGATATTTTCTGTATTTTAAATAAATATTGGATTATATCACCACAGAATATAACTTTGCAGAAATAACAATAAAACTATAGAGATTATGACAGATACACAGAAACTACATTTCGAGACATTACAGCTACACGTAGGACAGGAAAATGCAGATAAAGCAACAGGAGCAAGAGCTGTACCTATATATCAGACAACATCATATGTATTCAACAACTCTGCCCATGCCGAAGCCTTATTCGGGCTTCAGGAAGGCGGAGAAATATACGGACGATTGGGAAATCCTACGCAAGGAGTATTCGAACAAAGAATAGCCGCACTAGAAGGCGGAAAGGCAGCTCTTGCCGTAGCCTCAGGAGCAGCAGCAATTACCTATTCCTTCCTTAATATTGCGAAACAAGGCGACCATATAGTAGCAGCCCAAACTATATACGGAGGAAGTTATAACCTTCTGGCACACACACTTCCTACATACGGAATCAGCACAAGCTTTGTAGATCCAGACAATATCGAGAACTTTGAAAAGGCTATCCAAGAGAACACAAAAGCCGTATTTATAGAAACACTTGGTAATCCGAATTCAAATATAATAGACATACAAGCCGTTGCCGACATAGCCCACAGACACAACATACCTCTGATAATAGACAATACGTTCGGAACACCGTATCTTATTCGCCCGATAGAGCATGGAGCAGATATAGTGGTACATTCTGCCACAAAATTCATAGGTGGACACGGAACGTCTCTTGGCGGAGTTATAGTAGATTCAGGGAAATTCGACTGGAAAGCATCCGGAAAGTTCCCCCAACTGACGGAACCTGATGCATCATATCATGGAATAAGGTTTACAGATTTAGACCCGAGTACAGCTTTTGTTACAAGAATAAGAACAACACTGCTTAGAGACACGGGAGCAGCAATAAGCCCTTTCAATGCCTTTATGCTGTTGCAAGGTCTTGAGACTCTGTCGCTGAGAGTAGAACGCCACGTAGAAAACGCACTTAAAATAGTTTCGTATCTTGCTTCCCACCCAAAAGTGAAGAAAGTAAACCATCCCTCACTCCCATCCCACCCTAATAATGGACTTTATGATAAGTATCTGCCCAAAGGCGGAGGTTCAATCTTTACTTTCGAGATTAACGGCGGCAAGAAAGAGGCACACAAGTTCATCGACAGTCTGGAGATATTCTCACTGCTTGCAAACGTAGCAGATACCAAATCGCTGGTGATACATCCTGCCAGCACTACACATTCGCAGTTGAATGAAAGCGAACTCCTGGAGCAGAACATCCATCAGGGAACAATCAGACTATCCATAGGACTGGAACACATTGACGATTTAAAGAACGATTTGGAACAGGCTTTAAACAAAATTTAGGTAGTATTTGAATACAGTTCAAAGACCATTCAACCATCAATCGAAAACGGTTCAACTTCCGTTCGAATATAATTCGGACATCATTAGAATGCATAACAAAAACTACTGCGGCTCAAATCCGATAAAGATTTGAGCCGCAGTAGTATATATTCAGAAAACATAAATTAAAGTTTCACCTTCTCTGATTCCGGTTTCGATTCATTATTCAGTCTGTCCAGAGCTGTCACCACATAGCGGTACTTAGTCTTTCCATCCTCATAAGGCAGTTTATAGAAAGTATCCCTTGTTATAGCAACTATCTTCGATGCATCATCAAGATTTACCTTTTCCTTATTCTCAAACCTGTAGACTACGTACTGAACAGCTTCATCCATTTCGGTCTTGGCTTTAGGAGCAGTCCAGAAAAGAATGTATCCATACTCTGTCCATACATCCTTCAATTTCTTCACTTTTCCCGGAGCTTTGTTGTCTATAAACGGATATAAGGGCTGCAAAGCAGGGTATTTATGATAATTCTTTGCCAGTATAGTCCTGTAATTTCCCGGATTTTCTATCACAGCAGCTGAATACCACTGACAACTTCCTTGTATAGCAGGCAACGAACGCTGCAAATCATATTTTGCCCCCATCTGATGTACAGAAGGATTATCCAAATCCGCTTTCTTTACTGTTCTGTACACATCCTGACCGATGTAAAGAGGACGCGCACTTGATTTTTCAGCCCACCACTTGACCAATGTTTCATAATCGGCAGCCGGATGACCAATCTCCCAATAAACCTGAGGAATATTGTAGTCTATCCACCCTTTGTTCACCCAGAGCAGTACGTCGGCATATAGGTCATCATAATTCTGTAGTCCGCGAGTTTCGCTACCTTCAGGTGAAGTACGTTTGTTACGGTATATACCGAAAGGCGAAATACCGAATTTCACCCAAGGCTTACATTCGCGAATAGTCTCATGAAGTTCCTTGATAAGAACATTGACATTATTTCTTCTCCATTCGTTTCTGTCTGTAAATCCACGACCATAAGCGGCAAAACTTACATCATCAGGAAAGTTCTCCCCCGGATTAGGGTAAGGATAAAAATAGTCATCCATGTGTATGGCATCAACATCATATCGGCTTACAATGTCGCGCACTATCTTGCAGATATACTTTCTGTTGTCAGGAAATCCAGGGTCAAAATAAAGCTGTCCTGCATACTTTACAAACAGTTCCGGATGTTTGTGATAAGGATGCAGCGAAGACAATCTTGTGGTTCCCTTTGTGCAGGCACGATAAGGATTAATCCATGCATGCAGTTCCATACCACGCTTGTGGCATTCGTCAATCATAAACTGCAACGGGTCCCAAGCCGGAGAAGGCTGAACACCCTGAATTCCGGTAAGAAAACGGCTCCACGGTTCGTACGATGACTTATATAACGCATCAGCCTCTGCCCTTACCTGAAAGATTATGGCATTAATACCTGCTTCCTGCAGATTATCAAGTTGTTTCAGAAGAGTCTGTTTCATTGTCTCGGCAGGCATACCCTGAAACTGTCCGTTTACACACTGTATCCACGCACCGCGAAACTCACGTTTTGGAGATGCTGTCTGAGCGCTGAAAACAAAAACATTCAGCAGCAAAGCAGCAAGAACAATCAAAGTTTTAATTCTATTCATGATTAATAAATTTTCAAGGGTACAAAGATAAACAAAAAAGGAAACATATACGTTAAAAATATATAGTTTGAACTGTCAGTATAAATATGTACATTTGCAAACCAATTTAAAACAATAAAATACTTAATAATATGTTGAACAATTTTTGTTTTCAGAATCCTACCAAACTGATTATGGGCAAAGGCATGATTGCCCAGTTAAGTAAGGAAATACCTGCCGACAAGAAAATCATGATTACTTTCGGCGGAGGAAGTGTAAAGAAAAACGGAGTATACGATCAGGTAAAAGAAGCCCTGAAGAATCATAATACAGTAGAGTTCTGGGGCATAGAGCCAAATCCTGCAATAGAGACATTACGTGAGGCTATCGCTTTGGGAAAAGCCGAAAAAGTGGATTTTCTTCTGGCTGTAGGAGGCGGTTCTGTCATTGATGGAACAAAACTAATCTCTGCCGGTCTGCTTTATGAAGGAGATGCATGGGATTTGGTTAAAAAAGGAAAAGCCGAGAAGACAATTCCCCTTGGAACAGTTCTGACTATACCTGCCACCGGTTCGGAAATGAATGACGGTGCCGTCATTTCATGCAAGGAAACAAAAGAAAAATATGCTTTCTTCTCAAACTTCCCAAAATTCTCAATCCTTGACCCTGAAGTTACCTACTCGCTGCCTGACTACCAGATTGCATGCGGTATTGCAGATACATTCGTACACGTTATGGAACAGTATCTTACTAAATCGGGCGAATCAAGAGTAATGGACCGTTGGGCTGAAAGCATTCTGCAAACTCTGGTTGAAATTGCTCCAAAAATCAAGGAAAACAAGCAGGACTACCAGAACATGGCAGACTTCATGATGTGTGCTACTATGGCTCTTAACGGATTCATTGCATTGGGTGTTTCGCAGGACTGGGCTACACACATGATAGGTCACGAAGTGACAGCTCTCACCGGACTTACTCACGGACATACACTTGCAATAATCCTTCCAGGTACAATGGACGTACTACGCCAGCAGAAAAGTGAAAAGATTATGCAGGTGGGCACAAGAGTGTTCGGTGTCAATTCCGGAACACACGATTTCCGCATAAACGAAACTATACGCAAGACTCGCGAATTTTTCAACTCTCTTGGTCTTACAACATCTCTTTCTGAAAACAACATTGGAAAAGAGGTAATAGACGAAATTGAACGCCGTTTCAACGAAAGAGATGTACACTTTGGAGAAGACGGACTTGTAACAGGTACTGTAGCAAAGGAAATCCTTAACAAAGTATACTAAAAAATGGGCAGACAAAAACTGCTGCTGACAGAAGTGGGCAGCACTGACGACTATAGTGGGTAGCATTACTGACTACAGTCAGCAGTGGTGCCGACTATAGTCGGCACCAAAATTTATATACATATTCAGAAAAAATCCTCTTGTCAGGAATGAATTACTTCCATGATAAGAGGATTTTATTTTCTTAAGATATAATTTTTCTATTTCAACCGCTCTATGGCCTTCTGATAATCAGGCTCATCAGAGACATTTCTTATTAGTTGCCTGTAAATAATCTTTCCCGTTTCGTCAATTACTATTACTGCCCTTGTGGTCAATCCCCTCATAGGCCCTTCGGATATAATCAAACCATAATTCTTGTCAAAATCCTCACTACGAAAAACTGATAACGGTATAACCCTATCCAATCCCTCTGTAGAGCAGAACCTAGACTGTGCAAAAGGCAAATCTTTTGAGATGCAAAGAACCACGGTATTTTCAAGAGAAGCAGCCTCTGTATTAAACTGCCTGACAGAAAGAGCGCATGTCGGTGTATCCAGACTGGGGAAAATATTCAACACCACTTTCTTTCCCTTAAAAGATGATAAAGATATTTCATTCATGCCCTTGTCCGTGGCAGAAAAATCAGGAGCCATTACCCCTACCTCCGGCATATAACCATTGGTAGAGACTTCCAAACCACGTGTAATAACTCTTTCCTGGGCAAATGCTGCATTGAATGACATAATTCCAAATAAGAACAGAGACAAAATACTGATTTTCTTCATAACTAAAATAATATAGATTTATCCGCAAATATAATTGTTATTTTGTAATAATTACAATTCACAGAATCGCTTTCCATATAATTTGAGCTTTTTAGCATTTGTATAAATACTATATTATCTGTCCTTATAATTCAGAACTACTTAATGAAAGGGATATAAAGCCTTACTGACAGGCATACCCAGCGTGAAACCTATTCCTGCATATTTGTCTCCTCTGAATCCTACAGCTATACCTATACTTATAGCATCCATACTATTATAACGGTACTCTATTTCATTGAATACTGGCAATCCTTTTACGGCCATCGTTCTGAATCCTATACTTTCAGTATTTAAAGGCTTGTCAAGAAACGGAATAAAGTTCAATAAAATCCTACCGGTCTTATAACTTGCACCACCGCTCACCCACTTGTCTGACGTGGAATATTCATAATTTCCCGGCAAAGTAAAACAATCTTTTCCATCATAAAAAGACAAATAGAAAGGATTTACCGGTGCGTGATGGAAATCGGGGAAATATACATTTCTGGAATCTATAAACATTCCGGCATTCACCCAATAGTTTAAATTTGACATAACAAAGTTTACTTTATGATATATGCCAAGTTCAACTTTATTATAAACTGAGCTTCTGCCAGACTCATCATTCAATTCAAATCCATGGGCATATGATGCTGTGAAAGTCGGGTATTTAGACCTAACGTAGACTTTCCTTCCATCGACATACCTATAATAGGAAGCGGGAGTGTATTTTATTGTCCCGGAAAGATGCAACATTGAGTTGTCTGGCATACTTCTGTAATTTTCTGATAACGGTATGTTAGGCTCAAACTGATGCTTACCAAACTTATGTATTGTATTATCCAAAACCGAACGTACAGAATATTGTGCTCCAACCGCAAGGTTGAGACCATTTGCTATATCTACCGAGTTGTCGAAACGAATGAACTTATTATCATAGAACTTCGCATAGTTATCGCCAAACATGAATGTTGAGAACATGTTAAGATATCTTTTATATCCCCGTGTACCATTGTAGTCGGCAGTTTCACGCCCACCTGAAATTGCCATCCTGCCGTTTATCGCAGGAGCATAATCCACCTTAAGTTCGGCACCATAGTTGGCATCCTTTCTGTGAGTCAGATAATATCCCCACGGCCTGAGAGAGATTTCTCCACCATTATTTAAGTTTAGTCCAAATTCAACATCTGCTCCGATATTAAACCCGTCAACAGCATTGATATCATACAATATTCTGTCCAGTCCCGGACTTTTTATCCATAGTCTGCCTGTTCTGTTATGGAATTTGTGTCCTATCAATAATTCAAAAACAGAAAGTCCCTTAACAGAATCATTAATCAATTCCTCTTCAGATTTCTTGTAACTCAAAGCTTCTTCGTCATTAAGAGGAACAATACGGACTGATGCCCAGTAGATAGAATCGCGTGTCATTGCACCTTCAAGCACATTCTGTTTACGGACAGCCCTCAAATCAAGATTATATCGCTCAGCCCCTTTCAAAGTATCTGTGATTTGCAGTTCGAACAACTTTTCATTCAGTCTAACAACTTTCATTGCTTTTTTTGTGGTCAGTTCACCATCGGCCATTATTTCGGTTATTTCGTTCTCAATCCGTTCTGCACGTTCCTTCTTTTTATTGTTTGTAATTGCATTGCTTACCTTTGCATTAAGGTTAATATATATCGAGTCTGTTTCGGCTACAGTTATATCAGAATAGTTTGAAGAAGAGAAAAGGCCAAAAGACAATCCCATACCCATAATTGAAGCATTAGCATTTAGGCTTGATGTTGCCGGCAAAAATACCCCGTTGCGCATTTCTTTAGCGTTTACAACAAGATTTATGTTATACATGGAATTTGAAATATAAAGGTCGGCATCCGATAAACACCATAAATCCTCTACTATGTATATGTGTCCGGTAAATGCAGCAGAACTTTTTCCTTTTGGCATTAATCTGATTTTGTTTATCATACGCCCTTCATCATTCATATAATAGCCTTCCAGTTTAAAGTTGTATGCCGAAAAAGCGTTTCTGCCAAGAGGAGAAATACCGCCTCCAACATAATCGGAATAAAAATCCATATCAGAAGGATTCCAAATCTGGACAGGCATCTCAATAGGAAATGACGATTTGAATGCTTTTATTGCTGTATTATAATTGTCCGGCGATTTATATTCTATATCGTACACACCTTCCATTACATAGGCAGAGCCACAAAGTTCGGCACTGTCACGTACAAAATCATCCGACAGCCTGAACAGGTCAGGAACTTCGGTTATCTTTCCCGTACCTTTAGCATAATTTGTTACAGAATAAGATTCTATCTGGCGTTTATTTCTTCCGGCATAAGCAAGGACATTGCGCATAACCCGGTATGCAGGGTCCTCATTTCCTCCCGTTATAGTGACTTCTTTCAGTCGATAGACTTGTTCATTAAGCACTATGGTACAGTCGTATCCACTATCATCGATGCTTATATCAATTGTACGTGCTTTGAAACCAAGGGCTGAAATCTCGAATTTGTATTTACCTTCCGAAACATGTGCAGAGAACACACCATTTGCGTCAGCTGTTATGCCTATACCTGTTTCACGGCTGTATATTGTAGAAAATGGAATGGCAGTACTGTCTTCTGCCATTATGCGACCACTAAAAGTTTGAGCTAACGATAATCTCACAGAAAAGATTAACGATAATAGAAATAATGCTATAACTCTATAGGATATAACCATAATAAATAGGGATTGGATTTCTCTTTTCATGCTTGTAAATATATGGAAAAAAGCCAAACAATCCAACAATATATTCCTAAGATTCAAAGTATATCTTAAAAGTTTAGAATAAAGTAAGGCTGTTCCAAAGAATTTCTTCAAAACAGCCTAAAATAAATTATGAAAGAATCACATACAATATCGGAATTAAAATCCCTATGAGCAGATACCATTTTCCCCTTCCTACTATGCCATTCTTTCCTTTAATCATGAAAAGTCCTGAGATGGCAAAAAAAACGAGTGAGAAAGCAAAGAAATCGCCCATAAAACTCCATCCGTTTACTCGGTTATAATGGAGTCTGTTAAACCAGTATATCACAGGGCGTTTCTCATGAGTTTCGTATTCAGTAACACCGGTTAGAGAGTTATATATTCCAACTCCCCCTTCCAGCATAATCCTGTAGTGTTCATCGTCAATTTTAAGAACCTTCTTGAGATGTGGCAAGTCCGAGTCTGCGTTCCATTGAGCAGTTATCTCATCTGCATTCATCCCTTTCTTCAGCTCTACCTTTGTTTCTGTGGTTTTGAAAGCAGGATCTTTTCCATCCATGTGGTTAAGAAGGAATCCTGACACTCCGTAGACCAGGCACAAACCGACCATCAGAAATCCAAGGTCACGATGGATAACCCTCAACCAATATGAAAGGCTTTTATTCAACAACTTCATAGTCAGTTCCCTCAACGAAATATATTGAATAATAGTCTTTATTGTTCTCCTTCATCCACTTACGCATATTTTCTATATTGCTCAATTCGGCATCGCATGTTTCGCCATTGCTTTCTTTTCCCTGCTTTTCCTTCAGTTCTTCTTCTGCCTGGTCGATATATTCTTTTGTAAGTTTGTTTTCCTTCAGGATTCCCTTGATTACAAGCTCTGAACCGATAAGTTCACGGTTGAAACCACCGATGTTTCCTCTTGCCTCTACACGGATAGATGTTTTCTGGTCATTACCCATAACAAAACATCTGCGTCCTGAATGCTTGCACGTATGAGTCACGAAACCTTTCAGAGTAATTTCCTTGCCTACTTTCTGTTCTGCATTTTTCAGGATTTCCTCTACATACAAAGCTTTTGAAGCATCTATTTTCTGAGCGACCTGCTCGGTAGTTGAGGTTTCTTGAGATTGTTTTTTACTGTTTCCACATGATGTAAACGCCACACTCACAGTCAATGCTGCGATAAAAAAGTAAAGTTTTTTCATTTAAAAAAAGTTATGATTAAGTTTATAATTAATTTCTAAAGTTTACTCAAATCTGTTTTTAGGTAATAATATAAGTGCAATAACACCAGTAATACCAGTTAATGCAACCACAACAGATACTATTAGATTCTTTTGCAAAGCTAATCTTTTTCTCATAAACACAAAAACCAGTAAAGCTAAGACTACGGATAGTATCCATGCCAATGCCGAGAAATGAAGAACATAACAGCCAATATAGCCATTATCCGGCGAAGATGGCGACAGGATTACAGGGAAAGCAAAATCGGCTACTTTATCCCAAGTTCCAATTTCTTTCTCCTGATGATAAGTTGTCAATGACTCTAAAGTAGATGTTTTAAGCCCATAGCAGTCCATCGACTCTGAGTTATATATTCTTACTGTCCAGTAAAGTAAATTACCCATAATCGTTATGTCATCTTTTGCAATGTCGACAGGACGTACATCCATCTTGACAAATCTGTAACCTCCATCCTCATTGCTTTCCACTATTCCCAATTCTCCATTCTGTCCGAAAAGGTAACCATAAAATCTCTTATCGCTTACCTCGCGCATGACAAACCATTTTACAGCTACTTGTTTGCTAACTTCTGTGTTCTTGACAAAAGGACGTCCGTTAACCATTTTCACGTGATATAACTCACCATTGTTGTCCAGACAGAAATACCCTTCCTCATAAGCTTTACGCACAGTAGGATTACCCCAGAAAGCCTTTGCCGGGAATTCGAATCCTTTTTTCAGAAGCTCATCAGTAAACATCTTACTTTTTGCGTCATTTACAGAGTTCGTTTCAGCATTAACGAAAACCATCTCATTCTCATTCATTCTGAAATAATCACCCGGCAATGACAGGTTTCCTCTTTTAGGCATAGCCTCGAGCAATACTCCCATCTTCGGTTGTGGAGAATGTACATCCGACGGTCTGAAACGATAAACTACCTGTTTCGAACGAAGAACTTTTACATCCATAGCATGACCTTCAAGTGAGTCGGGTAAGTTTCCATTCATAGCTAGCTGTCTGTAGTTCATCAGTGGCAAGAGAGAATCATATTGCGAACGTGGATATACATTTCCTTTCACATCGCGGAAAGCATCCTTCATCTCACGAAAGTCTATTATACAAAGTTCTTTCAGACGTGAACTGTAGTACATCAGAGGATATCCATTTGACTCATACACTATTTTCTTTACCAGAGCCGGTATTGACCACGAAGTTATGACTGTAGTCAGAACAAGGATTATCACATATATAATATTCTTAAATCTCATATCAAAAAACTGTTTACATTGTTAACGGTAAAATCATATCACTGAATTCCCTGTTTAAATCTGACACACGAATAAAAAGGAAAAACAAACGACGAAACAAGCACAAGAATCATACCCCAACCAAAGTAGGAATAGGTTTCAGGATAAACTGAAACAAACAGTACAGACAACAGTCCTACTGAAATCAGCATATTGAATATTCTCTGCTTCCAGCTTGGTTCTACACATATCCATGACGTAAATCCATATCCGGCAAGTCCGGCAGTAA
>CALUPA010000091.1 GCA_944322395.1 uncultured Phocaeicola sp. | reverse complement strand
ATTTACGTTTAGCAATAACATGATACAATATTAATATTTTGTGTTGAATATAAAAATATTTTTGATCACTTACTTATGAAATTTATTATACATAAAAAAAAGAGGAGAGACTCCCCTTTTTTAAAATATTGGATGACTATTAACCTAAAACAAACACCATAACATCATCATCCATTATTATGATACCTATTGAAAACCGTAATGCGCAAGGTTTACACTACTTAATACCTTTTCCTAATTACTATTTACAATATACCCTTGCACAATTTTTCATACTAACCTTCAAGATTTCATCAAAATTATTTTCATCAAGTTTTATCCCGTTTACCTTAAATCTATCAAAAAACAAACCTGTTATTTCATTCTTCTCAGAAGTTCCTTCTATATAGTTTCTTTTACCCTTAAGATTATCTATCTTTATATCCCAGTTTCTAAAAATAAAATTATTTATAACCTGTTCCTTATCACCCAAAGGTGAAAGTCTGAAAATATGAGATACCGGTGTATCCGTATACACATTTTCAAAAATAAAGTTCTCATCCACTCCTCCGGCATTCCTACAACTTATTATTCCATTATTCGCCCTGTCAGAATCCCATTCGGCCCTTATTATATCCACATTCCTCACAATACAGTTCCTTGCCTGAGAGTTACTCCAATTGAGCTGGAATATGGCACCATTATCCAATTGCCAACATACAATGTCCTCTACAATAATATTATCTCTGTATATTTTGATATTATCATCGTTTGCCCAAATAAAGCAGTTTTTTATTTTCGAGTTAGCATAAGCAGCTATGCCATCGCAATTATAAATCCACCCTCCAACTATTTTGGTCCAAGAAACATTGTTATTACTTCCAAGCAGTCTTATCGCAAAAAATGAATAATCAGAAATCACTATTCCATCAACCGTAATCCCGTCTGCTCCATTTTTGGCTTCTACCATATGAGATTCCCTTAAATGCAATTTTGCACCCGACAGAACACCTCTTCCATATATTTTTACATCAGAGCAGGACTTTCCATCCATTATAAATGCTCCATACACCCAAGCACCAGGCTCTAAATATATGTTTTTAACGTGTTGTGGAACTTTACATACTCCAATATTGTGTACTCCTTTTTTAAAATACCATGAAGAATCGTTTGTACTGCATTTTGAAATAAAGCTTGCATCAGCCTCTTCAATAACGGTCCACTCCTTCAAATCTTTCGGAATATCATGTTCAATAGGGTCGGCAAACAGAAGCAACCCTTCTTTATAACCGTCTTCTCCAACCTCTACAGAATATTGTCCCTGCTTTTCCAGCACAAATGATATTGTATGATTGTCAACCTTGTTCACTCCAACATTGAAACGCGAAGGATATATATTGACTTTTTCATTTGAAATATCCTTACTGAACTTTACGCAAACCTCCACTTTACCGTCAAAAGCAAAATGCCCCCAATGAATACTCCTACCCTTGAATTTGGTCAAAGGCTTATCATCATTCTTCCTTTCGCCGGGCATTCCTTTGTAATACTTGTTACACTCGTTTTTAAATACAACTACTTCTTCCGACGAGTTTCCATTTATATAAACTTTATACAGTTCGGACACATTCACTCCTTTGCGAGGATCATCATAAACGACACTGCTATTATTAGATTTTACACAAAAAGGCACAAGTATGAAGACAATAAACAACAACTTCTTAAATAAAACAGTATTCATATTTTTCATGCATTATTAATTTACGATGCAAAAATAATGACATCCGTCACAAAACATTATTCACATTGTACACACTTTTATATTATGTATACACAAACATGTATAAAGTATAAATCTGTACATACAATATAAACCTGCGTATATATACTACAATTCAACATAGGCAATTATCATATTTTTGTCATAAAACAATTTTATCACCATGAAAACAAAATCATTTTTATTACTTACTTCCGTTTTATTCTCGTTTTCGCAGGCTATTGCACAAAAATGGGAAATGAAAGAAGCGCCGCTAATGACTGAGTGGAGCAAAAAGATTGATATAGACAACGTACTTCCGGAATATCCACGTCCGGTAATGCAACGCAACGAATGGAAAAATCTGAATGGTATATGGGAATTCCAAGAAGCACAAAACGGTGACAAACTGCCAACAGGAAAAAGGCTTAAAGAAAAGATTCTTGTTCCATTTCCATGGGAATCTGCCATATCAGGAGTCAGAAAACAATTAGATAGTAAAACAGCATGGTACAGACGAAAGTTTACAATACCCAAAGAATGGAAAGACAAATCAATAAAACTGAATTTCGGAGCAGTAGACTGGGAATCGACCATTTTCATAAACGGAGAGTATGCCGGTACTCATAAGGGAGGATACGACCCTTTTTCTATTGATATAAGCCAGTTCCTCAAAGATTTTTCAAAACAGCAGGAAATCATTGTCAAGGTATTCGATCCTGGAAACGACAAAGCCATTCCTCATGGCAAACAGAACAATACACGTTTTTCAGAACCAAAAGGTTACAGTTATTCTCCTTCATCAGGTATATGGCAAACCGTATGGATAGAACCTGTAAACAAAAATCATATTACTTCGATACATACGGTTCCATACTTCGACGATAAGAAATTCGGTATTACAGTAAATTCGGCTGGCAAACAAAACCTTAAAGTAAGAATATCAATTTTATCAGACGGAGCAATATGTTCACAGGCAACAGGAGAACTGAATAAACAAATATTCCTTCAATTAAAGGACATTAAGCCTTGGACTCCTGACACGTCTTACCTATACGACATCAAAGCTGAACTTATTACAGAAAAAGGAGACGTACAGGACGAAATAAGAAGTTATTCAGGAATGAGAAAAATCTCATTACTAAACGAAAACGGTGTTCAAAGACTTGCATTGAACAATGAATTCATATTCCAGATGGGTCCACTCGACCAAGGATATTGGCCTGATGGTATTTACACAGCCCCAACAGACGAAGCATTGAAATGGGATATAATGAATATCAAGGAATGGGGATTCAATATGATAAGAAAACATATCAAGGTAGAACCTCAACGATGGTATTATTGGTGTGATAAATTAGGAATACTGGTATGGCAAGATATGCCTAACTGTTTCAAGACAAGAAATGAAGAAGAGAAAGTACAATTTGAAACAGAATTGCAAAACATGATTCGTTCATACTGGAATCATCCATCTATAGTGAACTGGATAGTATTCAACGAACATTGGGGTATTTATGACTGCGAACGTATAACAGAAAACGTTATGAAACTTGACCCTTCGCGTCTCGTTACAGGAAACAGTGGTATAGATGCCCGCAAACCAAGCATTGACTATGAGGTGGGACACATAAAAGACAATCACTCTTACCGCCCGCCACATGTTCCGCTTATAAGCAGCAAAAGAGCCACAGTCAATGGTGAATACGGTGCAATAGGCTACAAAATTGAAGGACACATATGGGATACTGACGGGCCTTGGGTTCACCACAATTATAAAGGCAAAACAGAAGCTACAGCCGAGTATGTAAAATTCATAAACCAAATAAATGAATATATACGCAGAGGATTGAGCGGTGCCGTATATACACAGTGGACTGATGTGGAAAATGAGATGAACGGCCTATACACATACGACAGAAAAGTTGAAAAATTAGACAAAGAAAAGGTAAAGGAAGCCAATCGTTCCACTTATGTTAAAAAAGAACAGATTCATGGACAGACAGATTCTCAGTATATCCAATAATTTATTAATTATATTATGAATACAAAAAGATTTATCCCTCTTGCAGCAATAGCTATTGCTTACACACAATCGATAGTGGCACAACAGGAAAAGCCTAATATTCTTTTTATTATTTCGGATGACCATAGTGTACCTTTCCTGGGATGCTATGGCAATAAAGACATTAAAACACCAAACTTTGATAAGTTCGCATCACAAGGAATGGTGTTCGACAGAGCATATGTAACTGCTCCACAAAGCGCTCCTTCGCGTTCATCATTCTTCAGCGGGCGTTCTACTATTTCTACTACTATGTCTATGTTTTCACTTCCATTGCCAGGAGATGTGATAACATACCCCGACATACTGAAAAAGAACGGATATTATATTGGTGTAACAGCACGCAGTCATCATCAGGACGGACTGAAAAGAAACAAAGATATCAAAGAAGCCATAGAAAGAAATGACATGGCTACATTCGGACAGCGTTTTGACTACCACAGAATAGGTGGACAACCATTGCCGGAATTAAAGGTTTTCCTTGACAAGGCTGCTTCAGAAGGAAAAGGAAAACCATTCTACGGACAAGTGAGTTTCTATGACCCACACCGCCCATGGGACAAGAATGCAATTCCTGAACCACACGACCCCAAAGCTATCAAACTACCTGATAACTATCCGGACAATGAACTGATTAGAGAGGACTTTGCACGCCATTATGACGAAATAGCACGCATGGACACACAGTTCGGACTGATGATGGAAGAACTAGAAAAACGAGGACTGGCAGACAATACGATTGTTGTTTTCGTAGGCGACAATGGTTCAGCACTTTTAAGAGGTAAAGGAACGCTATACGAATTAGGAATAAATGTTCCACTAATAGTTCGATGGCCAGGAAAGATAAAACCAGGAACATACAGTTCGAAACTTGTTTCGGGTGAGGATTTTGCTCCAACATTGCTCGAATTGGCAGGTTTTAAAGCTGACGAAAAAATGACAGGTCACAGTTTTGCACATACTCTTCTCGGAAAACCGGGCAAAGACAGAGAGTGGGTATTCTCTGCACGTGGTGCCCATGCCGAAGACCTTCCTGTTACAACAAAGGATTTCGACCTTATACGCGCTATTGTGACAGACAGATACAAACTCATATATAATCCTGTACGCGAGTTGGCATATTGGCCGGTTGATTTTTCTCATGAACCTTTCTGGCTTGACATGGTAGAACAAAACAGAACAGGTTTCATTGACCGTGAGTGGAAAGCAAGGTATTTCTCTGAAAGACCGATGTTTGAACTTTACGATCTTAAGAATGACCCACAGGAGCTAAACAATCTGGCAGGGAAAAAAGAATATGCAGAAATAGAAAAAAAACTTAGAGACACAATGGCTGAAAAGATGCTGACTGACCGCGATTATGTTCCTCTTCCTTTTTATTCTCTTGATAAAGAATACAAATAATATAAATATGTTGAATCTGAACAATTGACAAAATAACACGTACGATACAAACAAAAGATGACTCAGAAGCAATATATTTTTGCAACAGAAACATTTAATTATTACATATCATGAAAGCAAAAACTTTATTAACGGCAGCTCTTGGAATAATGCTTATGGCAAGCTGCCAACCAAACACACAAAATCAAACAGATACAGCCGTATCTGAAAAACAAACCGGAAAATGTAAAGTAGCACCAACTCCTCCTATGGGATGGAACAGTTTCGATGCTTATGACTGCCGTATAAACGAACAGGAATTCAAAGCTATTGTAGACTATATGGCAGAAAACCTGAAACAGCACGGATGGGAATATGCTGTAATAGACTATTGCTGGTTTAACGACAATCCTGGCGGATGGAACAATCCAGGTAAAAGATACGGACATCCTGACATAAGACTTGGAAAGAACGGCGAACCGCTTGACACTTTATGTATGGATGAATACAGCCGCCTGATTCCATCAGTAAAAAGATTCCCTTCTGCCGCAAACGGACAAGGCTTCAAGCCACTGGCTGATTATGTTCACAGCAAAGGTATGAAATTCGGTATACACATCATGCGCGGTATAGCACGTCAGGCTTATTTCCAGAAATCAAAAATCATGGGAAGCAATGCTAATGCATTCGATATAGCCGAACCATTTGATACTTGTAACTGGTGTAATAACATGTACGGTGTAGATGCTTCGAAAGAAGGAGCTCAGGAATATTATAATTCAATCTTCAAGCTTTATGCAGAATGGGGAGTTGATTTTATCAAAGCCGATGATACTATGTATCCTCCATACCATAAAGGTGAAATAGAAATGATGCGTAAAGCAATCGAAAACTGTGGTCGCCCTATGGTTCTAAGTCTGTCATGCGGAGAAGCACCTCTAAGCCAGACTGAACATATCAAGAAAAATGCTACTATGTGGCGTGTTTCTGCCGATTTCTGGGATAACTGGGAAGACTTGTATCACAACTTCGACCTTCTGAACGCATGGTCATCACATATTGGAGAAGATAGCTGGCCTGATGCTGACATGATTCCTTTCGGAAAACTTGCACTTCAAAACCGTCCTGTAGGAAACGAACGCATGAGTAAATTTACTCCTGAAGAATACAATACTTTAATGACTCTGTTCTGTATTGCACGTTCACCGCTGATGATTGGTTCAGATCTTCTGTCTACTCCAAAAGAGATTATTGATAAATATTTCAAGAATGATGAAATCATTGCAATAAATCAGCACTCAACAGACAACAGACAAGTATTCAAGAATAAGAATTATGCCATCTGGACAGCTACTGTTCCTGAAACAGGTGAACGCTACATTGCACTGTTCAATCTTCAGGACAAACCTGCAAAAGTAACATTCAATATGGAGCTTGAGTCATTGAGAGGTGAATACAAGGTTAGAGATTTGTGGAAAAGACAAGACATAGGGACTGCAAAAGGAAAACTTTTAGCAGAACTTGGAGCACACGATGCTACTGTATTCAAACTGACAGAAATCAAATAACAAATTAATACCAAAACAATACAATATAATGAAAAACATAATACTATTAATATTTACTGTTTTCATTACTATTGGCAATCTATGCGCCCAAACCCCTCTATGGCAGGGTAAAGGGCGCATAGCTATCAGTAGTGACGGAAACGAACACGATGACGATGACTGGGCAGCCACTCCATTGTCTTTGGCTATGATTGCAGCAAAAGGGTTACAGGACAAACTCGTATTATATACATATAGTGACCACATATGGGGAAGCAATCAGGACAGGCCAAACAAACATGGCATCAGTGCCTACGAACATATGCGCATCAGTGCACTTGGGAGCAAAAAATGGTTCGGTTTCAATAACACAAAGTTCATTTGCGCTGTAGACAATGCAGAGATAGCATACAATGCAATGCGCGATGTCATAAACGAATCATCAGCAGATAATCCTCTGATAATAATAGCAGCCGGTCCTATGCAGGTTGTGGGTGAGGCTATGAACAGAGCTGAGAAAGACAAACGCCAGTATGTAACACTACTCTCCCACTCTCAATGGAACAACCGTCACAGCGACAAACCTGAAAAGAATAAAGGATGGGACAATCATTCAGGATGGACATGGGACGAAATGAAAGAAGCATTTTCTACTCCGGAAGGAGGAAATGCCAAGTTTGTACAGATAGTTGACCAAAACAATGGAAAAGACTATATAGGATTCTTCTGCAAAAGAGAATATTTCGACTGGATAAAGACATCACCTGCCAGAAATCATCCTTTATACAAAGCTGGAGCATGGGATTTTCTATATGACAGAATCTCAACATGCATAAAAAAGAAAGGAACTTGCTTCGATCCTTCTGATGCAGGAATGATAGTATACTTGTTCACGGGAATAGAAAAAACCAATCCTGATATGGCAAAAGAAATAATGGAAAACCCTGTTTTCACATATCAGAATCCTATCCGTTCAGGTATTGACTCAAAAGGATTAAGGGACTGCCAGGTCTTGAGAGATAATAATACCTGGTATCTGACAGGGACAGCTTTTCCTCATTGGGACAAACAGGAAAAAGACGGAAAACTGAATGCCGGGGTACCTTTATATAAATCGTACAACCTTAAGGATTGGGAGTTTGTGAAATATATAGTTGCACGTCCTGATTCCACTAAATGGTACTACAGACGTTTTTGGGCTCCGGAAATCCATAAAATCAACGGTAAATATTATGCCACATTCAACTGCTCTAACCCATCAGCAGGATACAAGGGACAACATATAGGCTATGCTGTTGCTGATAAAATTGAAGGTCCGTATAAGGTTGTGACCGAAGACAAACCTTTGGCAAATGGCAATGACCTGACATTGTTCCAGGATGAAGACGGTAAGGTATGGGCTTTCTGGAACAGAGGACGCGAATTCGGTATAGGATATGCACAGATTGACCTTGAAAATGGAAAGTTCCTTACAGAGCCTACAACAGCAATCACTCCCGGAAAGGTAAAATTTGAGTACGATAAAAACAAAAAACTTGTAAATGAACCGGGATACGATGGCCGCCCTATTCCAAAAGTGAAAAAATACTACGATTGGGACTCAATAGGAATTGAAGGTGCATACGTAATAAAAGAAAATGGTAAGTACTACCTCTTCTACTCCAGCTGGACAAGAGGTTATGAAATAGGTTATGCTACAGCCGACAAAATAACTGGTCCATGGAAAAAGAATAAAGACAATCCTTTCTACGGTGCAATGAGCAAAGCTGCTTGCAAAAAGAACGGATTCAAATGGAAAGGAGACGAAAATTCACCATTCAATCAGGTAGGTCATAATGAAATATTCAAAGGACCTGACGGCAGATACTGGATATCTTGTCATGGTATAACCAACGATGCTCCAGACAAACCTTCATTGGTTATCGATCCTATTTGGTTCGATAAGGATGGTAACGTCAAAAGTAATGGACCTACTTACACAGAGCAAGAGGTAAAATGCAAAATGTAATAACTCATATAAAATTATTTAGGTTTATTTTTCATCACCCGGTGCTTGTGAAAGTATCGGGTGTATTCGTATTTTAAAACATATATTTATGAATAAACATATCGTATCTATTATTTTTTTGAGTACAACACTTTCTGTTATAGCTCAAAATATTGATCTCAGTAAACAAGGATGGAAACTTTGGCTTGACAAAAAAGCTGAATACTTCAACGACAAACTTTATCTTCCGCCTTACAATCTAGACGAAATACAGTCGCGTGAACCTATGTGCGGATGGGATAGTCTATATACCAACAAAGAAGCTATATCCATAAAAATTCCAGCTACAGTAGAAGAATATACATGGGGACAAAATGGCGACTCGCATGGTATATGTGGTAACTATTGTGGTGTATCATGGTTTACGACCGACTTCAATATTCCTGATTCATGGAAAGACAAACGCATAACATTAGACTTTGAAAGTGCAAGAATGCGTGCCGAAGTATACGTAAACAATAAACTGTCCGGTTACGAACTTATAAATGGAACTCCATTCACCGTTGACATAAGTAAATACGTAAAATATGGCGATAAGAATAAACTTGCAGTAAGAATTACAGATCCAAACGGAAATTTCGCATGGAGAGACTGGGATTCTTTCATGTGGGGAGATTACGAAACACCCCCCAGTCATGGTTTTGGAGGTATAACAGGAAAAGTCCATTTAAATGTTACCGATAACAGCTATATTGAAAATATCTACATTCAGAACACACCTGAAATAAACCGGATAAACGTAATAACTACTATAGCCAATAATGTAAAAGAATATAACGGTAATATAGAATACATTATATCAGAATATAAAACAGGCAAAACCGTATGGAAAGCCCAGGATAAGATATCTTCAAATAAAGAGATATTCAAAGCAAACAGGAATATAAAAGTCAGCAATGCTAAACCGTGGAGTCCTGAGAGTCCGAATCTATATCTGCTTACCATCAAATGGAAAAACAGCAATGGTGAAGAACACAGCAAGACTGAAAGATTCGGTTTCAGATGGTTTGACGTAAAAACCATTAACGACGACAAAATGTTCATGCTCAACAATAAACGAATAGTTCTACATACAGCTATTTCATGGAGTCACTGGCCTGTCAACGGTATATACCCAACTGAAGAATTGGCCCAAAGACATATAATGGCAGCAAAGCAGTTAGGAATGAATATGCTGAACTTTCATAGAGGAATTGGGCAAACATCTGTATTTGATCTTGCTGATGAACTAGGTCTTCTCATATACGAAGAACCCGGAGGTTATAAACCCGGTAACTCTGATTTTGCAAAAAAATGGAAGCGTGAAAAACTTCTTCGTATGATAAAAAGAGACAGAAATCATCCATCATTAGTCATAGTAAACATGATTAATGAATCTGCACGAAATCCACTTCCTAACGAAATAAATGATATACGCGATGCACACAAACTGGACCCAACAAGATGTATTACATTTACATCCACTTATTTTGGCCGTAAACTGTATGACGGTGCTTGCCCCATCACTCCTGCTCCAGTAAAGATGCACATGTTACCCAACGATACTACAATATACGAACAAGGATGGTGGGATCAGCACCATGCAGACGGACCGGGAGTATATAAAGATGATTTTTATAATTCAAAAGACGATTTCCTCAGATACAAAAAAGAAAAAGACGAAATAATATTCTACGGAGAAGAAGGAGCTATAGGTACACCTTCACGTCTTCAGATAATTAAAGATGAAATAGAGAAAACAGGAGAAAAAGGATGGAACGGCGAAGATATGCTTAAACAATATACAGCCTTTGACACATTTATAAAAGAAAAAGGTTTTACTGAGGCTTTCCCTGACGTGGATTCTTTATGCCGCAGTCTTGGAAGTGTATCATACTACTATCAAGGCAGAATGATAGAGAACGTTTACATAAGCAATAACATAGACGGATGGGCTACAAACGGATGGGAAAGTACAAAAGTAGAAAACCATTCCGGAATAGTAGATTTATATAGAAACCATAAAGCTGATCCTTCAATAATAGCATACTATAACCAACCACTCTATATAGCCGTAAAAGCCAAAAGCAAAGTATTGCAGGCTAACGATACCACATCTGTTGATTTTTACATAGTAAACAAATCCAATCTGAGAGGCAGATACAAACTTACAGTTTTCGTCAACGATAATAAGGACAAGTCCCAAAGACAAAAAAGAGAATTCAATGTAAAAATCAGTGGAGGTGTCATATATGGAGAACTTCTGAAAGAGGATATCAGCTTCATAGCAGACAAAGAAGGATATTCAAATATAAGAGCCGAACTCTCACGAAACGGGAGAACGGTTGCAACAGGCCATGACATCATCTATTCGGTTAAAAATTGTCCATTAAAGAAAAACATCTATGTGGCAGACACATCCAATATCATGTGTAATCTACTTAAAAAAACTGATGTGAATTATACAGAAGTCTCTCTTAAAAAAGCTTTGCCTGAGAAAGGAACACTTCTTGTTGGCAAAAGTCTGCAGCCTGGAATCATTAAAGGAAATTTCAGACAAGACGATCCTTTGATAGAATGGGTTTCAAGGGGCGGCAAGCTAATAATACTGGACAATGCATCCGAATGGTGTAGATACCTGGAAGAAAAAGAAATAGCCGATTATAGAGGAAACAGAATATTGGGTAAGAACTGGTTTGGAGGAAATTTCTTTGTAAAGCACCACAAACTATTTTCAGGATTGCCACAAGCTACAGCATTCAATTGGGAATACCAATGTTTTTCTGCATACGACAGACATCGTGAAGGATTGAGACTGGAGAACGGAGAATGCATAGTAGGATGCTATGCCGACCATAAGAACGAACTTTTCTCTGCATTAAGCATTATACCTGTAGGAAAAGGACATATCATCGTTTCAACGCTGGACTTCAATAAAGCTATTAATAATCCTATAGGAATAAAACTGTTCAAGAATATTCTAGAATACTAAATAATAAAAGGTTATAGTCTGTGGATTCCCACCAAGACTATAACCTTTTATCTTGCTGTACAATTCATCTTTCCTCCGATATCATGATTCAAACAACAGTATATACAGTATATTAGAAATAAAAAAAGCCTACTCAATTCATTCTGAATTGGTAAGCCAACTATACTAATTTTCTATGGAAAAGAAAAAGCCGCACCCGAGGCGTGACGAAACTCCGATAGACATGATTTGAGAGCTCATTTCCTTTGTAATCCACCGGCATAAATGCTACCCGAAGGCGTGGCCCGCCATTAGAATATGAAGCTTGTCTCGGTAT